>CANBWX010000119.1 GCA_947373225.1 Flavobacteriaceae bacterium
GGTTTAAGAGCCGAACAATCCGAAAACAGAAATGATTTAGCACTTTTTGAATACGATGCTCATTTTGATATTATCAAATTCAATCCATTGCTAAAATGGACCTTAGCGGAAGTTCAAAAATACATTGACGATAATAATGTGCCGCAAAATGCCTTGCACAAACAAGGTTTTGTGAGTATTGGTTGCGCACCTTGTACACGAGCAATAACGCCTGACGAAGATATTAGAGCCGGAAGATGGTGGTGGGAATCAAGTCATAAAGAATGCGGTTTGCACCAGAAATAATTATAAATTATAAATGATTGTTGGAATATTTCAATTTTTCAATCGTTTAAATCTTTAAATAAATACAATGAGTTCCATATTAAAAACAAACGCTCTCGAAAGCGAAGCGATTTACATTTTTAGAGAAGTAATTTCTCAGTTCGACAAACCAGTTTTGCTTTTCTCTGGTGGAAAAGATTCGATAACATTGGTGAGATTAGCGCAAAAAGCGTTCTTTCCTGCAAAAATTCCTTTTCCATTATTGCACGTAGATACAGGTCATAACTTTCCGGAGACCATCGAATTTAGAGATCGATTGGTTGCCGAATTAGGATTGGAATTAATTGTTCGTAATGTACAAGATGCAATCGACGAAGGAAAAGTGGTTGAAGAATCAGGTAAATATTCTAGTAGAAATAGCTTGCAAACAACTACGCTTTTGGATGCAATTGAAGAATTCAAATTTGATGCTTGTATTGGTGGTGCACGTCGTGACGAAGAAAAAGCAAGAGCTAAAGAACGTATTTTCTCGGTTCGTGATGATTTTGGACAATGGGACGAAAAAAATCAACGACCAGAATTGTTTGATTTATTGAACGGAAAAATAGAAAATGGTCAAAACGTTCGTGTTTTCCCCATTTCGAACTGGACAGAATTAGACGTTTGGAGTTATATCGAGCAGGAGCAAATCGAAATTCCATCGATTTATTTTTCACACAAACGTAAAGTTTTCTTGAGAGACGGTATGATTTGGTCACATTCTCCTTTTGTGTACCAAGAAGAAGATGAGGTTGTCGAAGAAAGAATCGTTCGTTTTAGAACCGTTGGAGATATGAGTTGCACCGCTGCTGTCGATTCGTATGCAGCAACAATTGCAGAAGTAGTTGGCGAAATTAGATCATCAACAATCTCTGAAAGAGGTGCCAGAATTGATGATAAACGTTCGGAAGCCGCAATGGAAAAAAGAAAACAACAAGGATACTTTTAGAATCCCCACCCCAGCCCTCCCCGAAGGGGAGGGAGCCAAAACCGGATTAATGTTGGTTTTGAATTTTTGGAAAAAGAAAGTAAGAAATAATAAGAGAAATATTAATTTATAAAAACATACCAGACTCGTCTCCCTCCCCTTCGGGGAGGGTCGGGGTGGGGAAAAAGATATGGAAGTTTTAAAAATAGCAACAGCAGGAAGTGTAGATGACGGAAAGAGCACATTAATCGGAAGATTATTATACGATACACAATCATTAACGGTAGATAAGCTTGAAGCAATCGAAAAAAGCAGCAAGCAAAAAGGATATGATTATCTTGATTTTTCTTTGGCTACAGACGGTTTGGTAGCCGAAAGAGAACAAGGAATCACGATTGACGTAGCGCATATTTATTTTTCGACAGCCAAGAAAAGTTACATAATTGCCGATACGCCAGGTCACGTAGAATATACGCGTAACATGGTTACAGGAGCTTCGACTTCGCAAGTTTCAATCATTTTGATTGATGCTCGTAAAGGAGTTATTGAGCAAACATATCGTCACTTTTTCATCAATAATTTATTGCGTGTCAAAGAAGTGATTGTTGCCGTAAACAAAATGGATTTAGTAGATTATTCGGAAGAAGTATACAACAAAATCAAAGCTGATTTTCAAGCATTGAATGCCAAAAGCACTTTCAAAGAACAAAACGTAAGTTATATCCCGTTGAGCGCTTTAACAGGAGATAATGTGGTGGAATCATTGGGCGGAATGCCTTGGTACACTGGACAAACAATTCTACAACATCTTGAAGCTTTAGAGCCTGCAGATGTTTACGAAAAAGGAAAAGCACGTTTCCCAGTTCAAACAGTGATTCGTCCGAAAACAGAGCAATACCACGATTTTAGAGGATATGCCGGAAAATTATACGGAAACAATATTAAAGTTGGTGATGCTGTAACGGTGCTTCCATCATTGACCCAATCTGTTGTGACGAACATTCACTTTTTTGATCAACAATTTGATGAAGCTGCAGTGGGTTCTTCGATCACAATCGAATTAGAAAATGACATCAATGTGACAAGAGGCGATATGATTGTAAAATCGAGCGAGCTTCCTAAAGTTGAAAAAGACATTAATACAACAGTTTGCTGGATGGACAGTAAAAAACTAGTTCCAGGCGCAAAATATTTCGTGCAACATAACACGAACCGGGTTTTGGCAAAAATTGACAGTGTGAAAAATGTAATTGCTACTGATTTCTCAGGAACAAAAGAAGCATCACAATTAGCCATAAATGAAATTGGAGAAGTAAATATTAAATTGAGCAAAGCCATTTATTTTGATGCCTATAATGACAACAAATCAAATGGAGCTTTTATTTTAATAGACGCTGCTACAAACACAACTGCTGGAGTTGGATTTATCCGATAAAACCAAGCTATAGGCCTTTAGTCTAAAAAAAATGTCGATTAAAAACCAAAAATTTAAAGAGATATGAAAAAAAATCATTTAAAAGGAACTGTTTTAGTTGTATTGTTTATTACAATGATGAGTGTTTGTGCTCAATCAAAAAGAGATATAAAACTTGAAGCCGCTAATAAAAAATTAGTGATAACGTTTTATCAAAGTCTTTTTGGGGACAAAGATTTTACCGCCATAGATAAATATTTAAGTAAAGATTATATTCAACATAATCCAGCTGTTGCAGATGGTTCTGAACCATTAAAAGAGGGAGTGAAAATATGGTTGAAGGACGCTCCAAAAAGCAAAGTCGATTTTCAGCATACAGCATCCGAAGGAGATTTAGTTTATTTACATATTAAGTCCGTTGGAGCAAATGGGAAAATAACTGCAATTATGGATATTTTCAGAGTTAAAAACAAAAAAATAGTAGAACATTGGGATGTAATTCAATCAGCTCCAGAAGTATCTGCAAATAAACATCCAATGTTTTAGAAAGCAGTGAGATGCAATTAAAAAAAGCTAAAAGTAAAGAAAATGGAAAGTTTTAGAACAGAAATAGAGAATCCGATTGTCCAAAAAGACATCATCGATTTAGAAAGAAAAATATTCTTATTCAAAGAAGGAAAAATTGACGACGAACGTTTTCGTAGTCTTCGTTTAGCGCGTGGCGTTTACGGTCAGCGTCAGGAAGGCGTTCAAATGATTCGTATCAAATTGCCTTTTGGTAAAGTGACTAGCGAACAATTGTTGCGTGTTTCTAAAGTTTCGGATGAATATTCAACCGGACGTTTGCACATTACAACGCGTCAGGATATTCAAATTCACTATGTAAGTTTAGACAGAACACCCCAACTTTGGGCAGAATTAGAAAAAAGTGACATCACACTTCGTGAAGCTTGCGGTAACGTAGTACGTAATATTACGGCTAGCGAAACAGCAGGAATCGATAGTAACGAGCCTTTTGACGTTTCGCCTTATGCGTATGCTTTGTTCCAGTTTTTCTTGAGAAATCCAGTTTGTCAGGAAATGGGGCGTAAATTTAAAATGTCATTTTCGTCTTCGGATGAAGATACCGCTTTGAGTTATTTACATGATTTAGGATTTATTCCAAAAATCGTAAATGGCGAAAGAGGATTTAAAGTAATGATTGGTGGCGGATTAGGTTCTCAACCCCATCATGCCGAAACATTATCGGATTTTATTCCAGTAAACCAAATTATTCCAACAACCGAAGGGGTTTTGAGAATATTTGACCGTTTTGGTGAAAGAAATAAACGTTTGAAAGCACGTTTGAAATTCTTAATCAAAGAAATAGGGAAAGACGAATTTTTACGATTAGTCGAAGAAGAGAAAAAAGCTTTGTCATTCCAAACTGTAGAAATCGACACAACTGATTTTGATGCTCCAATTCCAGCGCCTTTATTGGCAGCCCCAAAAGTAGTAATCGAAGATGTTGCCGCTTTCGAAACTTGGAAAAAATCGAATGTTATTCAACAAAAACAAGCCGGATATGTAGCCATTGGAGTAAAAGTTGCTTTAGGTGATTTTTATACGGATAAAGCAAGATTATTAGCGGATTTAATCAAAAATTACGCAGCAGATGAATTGCGTTTTACACTAAGACAAGACATTCTTATTCGTCATATTAAAGAAGAAGATTTAGCTTTTTTCTACCAAGAATTAGCTAAATTAAATTTTGTGGCTTTAGGATATAATTCGACTGCCGATATTACCGCTTGTCCTGGAACGGATACTTGTAATCTTGGTATTGCTAGCAGTACCGGAATTGCTACGGAACTAGAAAGAGTTTTGGCTACAGAATATCCACAATACAATAATAATCATGGAATCACTATAAAAATTAGTGGCTGTATGAATGCTTGTGGACAACATAATATGGCAGAGATTGGTTTTCAAGGAATGTCTATCAATTCAGGAAAATTAGTTGCACCAGCACTTCAGGTGTTATTGGGTGGAGGAAATTTAGGAAATGGCGAAGGTCGATTTGCTGATAAAGTTATCAAAATCCCGAGTCGTCGTGGTCCAGAAGCGTTACGTTCTCTTCTGAATGATTTCGAAGCGAATGCCGACGGAATCTCGTTTTTGAATTATTACGATGCCAAAGGCGAAAATTATTTCTTCGAATTATTGAAACCACTTTCGGATATTACGAACCTTACCGAAGCTGATTTTGTAGATTGGGGTAATGCCGATAACTATGTAAAAGCGATTGGCGTGGGCGAATGTGCCGGTGTTGTAATTGATTTAGTTGCCACATTGATATTGGAAGCCAAAGACAAAATGACTTTCGCAGCCGAAGCTTTCGACGATAAAAAATGGTCGGATGCTATTTACCTAGCTTATGCAGGTTTTGTTAATGGTGCCAAAGCGTTATTGCTTGCCGAAAACCAAAAAACAAATCATCACGCAGGAATCATCGATTTATTCGACACGGTGTTTACAGCGACAAACAAAATCGAATTGAGATCGACTTTCAAAGAATTGGTTTACCAAATTAACCAAAACGAACCTTCGGAAGCCTTTGCAAAAAGTTATATTCAAGATGCAACAGTATTTTTCGAAGCAATAGAATTATATAGAGCCAAAGATTTAGTAAATGAATAAAATCATAAAACCAAAAGTAACATTAGTAGGTGCCGGTCCTGGCGATCCAGATTTGCTTACCATCAAAGGAGCAAAAGCGCTTGCCGATGCGAATGTGGTTTTGTATGATGCTTTGGCAAACGAAGAAATATTGACGTATGCCCCAAAAAAATCCATCAAGATATTTGTTGGAAAAAGAAAAGGCTGTCATGAATATACGCAAGATCAAATCAATCAATTGATTGTGGATAATGCACTTACTTACGGAAACGTGGTGCGACTAAAAGGTGGCGATCCCTTTATTTTTGGTCGCGGAAGCGAAGAAATTGAATATATTGAAAGTTTTGGTATTCCTACAGCAGTAATTCCGGGAATTTCATCATCGATTGCCGTTCCAGCCAATCAAGGAATTTCGTTGACAAAAAGAGGCGTTTCCGAAAGTTTTTGGGTCATTACCGGCACCACTTCCGACAGGAAATTATCCAACGATGTTGCTCTCGCAGCACAATCATCGGCAACGGTCGTGATTTTGATGGGAATGAGTAAATTGGATCAAATTGTAGCTTTATTCCAAAACGAATCCAAAGGTGAAACTCCCGTTGCGATTATTCAAAACGGAACTTTACCAAACGAAAAAGTAGGCGTTGGAACCATAAATACCATCACAAAAGTGGTCGCTGATAATGGTTTGAGCTCGCCAGCAATTATCGTAATTGGCGAAGTCGTAAGAGAGAGTAATAAGTTAAAAAACTTCCACCAAGAATTTATTTCAAATAAAGTTTACGCAAGAGAATAATCCCCACCCCAGCCCTCCCCGAAGGGGAGGGAGCTAGGAAAGGAAAAAAATAGACAACAAATTTCTAGTTTTACTAGGCCTCCTTTAAGAAGAAAAATAAAATGAATAAAAACGAGTTACATTCCAATATTCAGGACTCGGCTCCCTTTCCTTCGGAGAGGGTCGGGGAGAGGAATGAACTATATCCTATATTTTTAAAACTACACCAACTCAATGTTCTCATTGTTGGCGGAGGAAATGTAGGCTTAGAAAAATTATCTTTCCTTTTAAAGTCAAGTCCAAATGCGAATGTTGAGGTCGTTGCGCCAAAGTTTCTTCCACAATTAGAAGAACTAGCGCAAAAACATCCTTCGGTACAACTGACGTACAAAAAATTCAATCGCTGGATGCTACGCAAACGACACATGGTTATCGCTTGCACCGACGATTTAAAAGTCAATAAACGCGTTTATGACCTGGCTCGAAAAAGATATTTAATTTGCAATATCGCCGATACTCCGCCATTATGCGATTATTATTTAGGCGGAATCGTGACCAAAGGACACGTAAAAATTGCCATTTCGACCAACGGAAAATCACCAACAACTGCCAAAAGATTACGCGAATTCTTCGAAGAAATAATCCCGGATGATATCAATTCAATGGTCGAAAACCTGAATGAATATCGTAAAACCTTAAAAGGAAATTTCGAAGAAAAAGTTCAAAAAATGAACGAAATCACCCAAGCTTTAAAAGGCAAACAATAAACACTCCTTATGTTTGCGATTAATCGCGCTATGTCTTTACTTTGCAGCGATTATTTTATAGCAATAAATGGTGTCGAAACGGTTCATTTTTAGGCTAATCAAAAATATAATACTCATCAAAATTAACGAGATACCTTTACGCCTTCGCGTCATAGTGGTTAAAAAATAAGTTATGCCAAACATTCAAGAAGAAATCAAAAAACGAATTCTCGTTCTCGACGGAGCAATGGGAACGATGTTGCAACGCTATAATTTTTCCGAAGAAGATTTCCGAGGAGAACGTTTCAAAGATTTTCCACATTCGCTCAAAGGGAACAACGATTTGTTGTCCATAACCCAGCCAAAAGCGATTAAAGAAGTTCACGCTTTATATTTTGAAGCCGGAGCCGATATTGTGGAAACTAATACTTTCTCAGGTACGACCATCGGAATGGCAGATTATCATCTCGAAGATTTTGTCTATGAATTGAACTACGAATCGGCAAAACTAGCTCGCGAAGTTGCCGATGAATTCACTGCAAAAAATCCAGACAAACCTCGTTTTGTTGCGGGTTCGATTGGGCCAACAAACAGAACGGCAAGTATGTCGCCAGACGTAAACGATCCGGGTTACAGAGCCGTAACTTTCGACGATTTGCGAATTGCTTACAAACAACAAGTTGAAGCTTTGCTGGATGGAGGAGTTGACTTACTTTTGGTAGAAACTATTTTTGATACTTTAAATGCAAAAGCGGCCCTTTTCGCTATTGAAGAAGTAAAAGACGAACGCAAAATCGATATTCCAATAATGGTTTCAGGAACGATTACTGATGCTTCCGGAAGAACACTTTCGGGACAAACGGTAGAAGCTTTCTTGGTTTCGGTTTCACATATTCCGTTGTTGAGCGTAGGTTTCAATTGCGCTTTGGGAGCCGATTTGTTGAAACCCTATTTGCAAAC
>CANBWX010000120.1 GCA_947373225.1 Flavobacteriaceae bacterium
ACTACAATTCGCTCTCCTAACTTCAATTCTTCCTGTAAATAATCTTGTAAAAGATTGCTTCCGTGTTTATCGAAATAGGTTTTTAGGTTGTTTTGCGTTTTTTCGACTTCGGTTGGTAAGGACGATTGCGCCCAAATTTGTCCGTGCGGATGTGGATTGCTGCAACCCATCACACTTCCTTTATTTTCGAAAATTTGAACGTGATTAATATAATCTACATTGCCCAAATCCGTATATTCTTTTTGCCAAGTATGAATGATATTTTCAATGGCATCGACCGGCATTTCTGGCAAAGTCAAGTTGTGTTTTGGCGAAAAGCAAACTACACGAGAAATTCCTCTTTCGGGCTGAGCCTTGAAAAAAGTCTCTTTTATATCGTCTTCATATTGAATTTCTTCTTGCTTCAAAGCGGCAAAATCATTCTCGAAAACAAAGGCGTTTTCATAAGCGGGATTTACTTCACCATTGGCACGAACATTTCCCGGACACAAGTAACAAGATGGGTCATATTCCGGCAAACTACTAGAAGTCACTGCTTCGTTTTGCCCTTGCCAAGGTCGTTTAGATCGATGTGGGGAAACCAAAACCCACCCATTAATTAACGGATTATATCGTCTGTGCGGATCTTCGTTGATGTCAAATTTTTTCATTCTAATTCGTGGTATAAAGTGATGTCCCGTCCGAGATTTTAACATCATAAATTTTTAATTCTATTCCAAAAGCATCTAAATATAATTTAGAAAGTTTTGATTTTATAGCTTCTTCTTCTCCTTTTTTAATTAAATTTATGGTGCAACCACCAAAACCGCCGCCCATTAATCGGGAACCAATTACGGCTTTTTCGGCTTTTACGGTGTTTACCAAAAAGTCTAATTCGTCGCAACTCACTTCATAATCTACCGATAATCCTTCGTGAGTTTCGAACATTAATTGTCCCAAAGTTTGAATATCGCCTTTGTCTAAAGCATCGCAAGCCAAAGTCACACGCTTAATTTCTTTTACGGCAAAAAGACTTCGTTTGAACACGTCCTTATCCATTTTATCTTTCAAACGAATCACTTGGTTTTCGGTGCAATCTCTAAAACTTGTAATTTTTGGATAATTCTTTTTTAGAATAGCGATTCCTTCATCACATTGCTGTCTTCTTTCATTATAAGCCGATGTCATCAAGGAATGTTTTACATTCGAATCGAATAAAACCACCGAATAATCACTAAAATTAGCGTCGTGATATTCGAATTCCAAAGTCATGCAATCAATTTTTATAACTTTGTTTTCTTGCCCCATCACACTCGAAAACTGATCCATAATTCCGCAATTGATTCCAACCCAATGTTCTGCTTTTTGCCCCATTAAAGCAATATCTATGCGTTTTATATCCAAATTAAAAAGTTCATTAATCCCATATAAAAACCCGCATTCTAATGCTGCCGAAGACGATAAACCAGAACCAACAGGAATATTACTGCTAAAAACACAATTGAAACCTTCGAATTTAAAACCGTTGATTTTTAATTGATTGATAACCCCTCGAAGGTAATTGGTCCATGTTTTATCATTTAAATGTATTTCTTCATTTAAATTAATTTCGAATTCTTCTTGAAGATCAATCGCAATTATTTTTGACGTATTGGAATCGTTTTTGGCGAAAGCAAAACAAATAATTTTGTCGATTGCGGCAGGCAAAACAAAGCCGTCATTATAATCAATATGTTCGCCAATGATGTTGATTCTTCCCGGAGAAAGCACCGTTTTTTGAGGTTCGGTACTAAAAGTATTTTTAAAAAAATTAGTCGTTTTTTGTATTAAAATAGCATTCATAATTTATAGAAAAGGGTAATATATTTAAGATTTTACAAGAGTTATAGTAGCTGAGACCGATTGTAATCCGTTTGATTTTGCTTCCAATTTGACAGAACCTGTTGATTTTCCGGATTGAATAATTACCTGACATTTCCCATTGAAAGCGCTTCGTTGCCAAGCTCCATCCACACATTTATCCGGTTCATGTGAACTTGGATCGCCATTACCTACACCAATTATTTTGACATCGCCAGTGATATAAAACTTCACCATATTATTGGCATCAGGAACTTCTCGTCCTTTTTCATCGGTAAGGGAAATGTTGATTACCGTAGCGTCTTTTCCGTCGGCAGTCAAAATGGTTTTATCGGGAGAAAGTACAATATTCAAAACGGATCCGGTGGTTTCTACTTTCGAAGTTAGTTTTTTACTCTTTTTATAGCCAATGGCTTCCAAAGTTCCGGGCTCATAATTAACTTGCCATTGCAAATGACTGTTTCGTGGCATTGCTTTTTTGCCCAAGCTTTTACCATTCAAGAAAAGTTCTACTTCATCGGCATTAGAATTTACCCAAACATCAATTGGTTTACCCAATTTTTCAGGCCAGTTCCAATGGGGAGAAATGTGCAAAACATCCTCGTTTGTCCACCAACTTTGGTAGTAATAATAAATGTTTTTTGGAAAACCGCAAACATCCATAATTCCAAAATGGGAATTTACATTTGGCCATTTATAAGGCGTTGGTTCACCGCGATAATCAAAACCTGTCCATACAAAACCGCCTTGCCAAAAGTCGTTTTCTGCGGCTAGTTTCCACCAATCTTCGGCTTTACTGGCCCACCAAGGCGCCGTAATATCCTGATCGGGAACATACGCTCTAATACTGTCTTTTTCATAAATTCCGCGAGTGGTCACGGTACTTCCCATTTCAGTACCAATAATAGGTTGGTTGGGATGCTCTTTGTGATAATCTGCAACGGCAAATTGGCGATAATTGAATCCGCGAATCGGAATTACTTCGTTTACACCATTGAATTCATTGCCCATATCTGCGGCATACGTGCTCGTTCTTGAAGGATCCAATTCTTTTTGTTTTACCAATAACGTTTGCGCAATTCTTTTGCCAAATTCCGTTTTCTGAATCCAACCTTCTTCGTTTCCTATAGACCACAGAAATACCGAAGGATGATTTCGATCTCGCAGAATCAATCTTTCGAATTGATCTATATATTCGGGACTGCTATTGAGTAATCGTTGTTCGTCTAAAACCAACATTCCTAGGCTGTCACAAGCTTCCAAGAGTTCTGGAGTTGGCGCATTATGACTGGTTCTATACGCATTAGAACCCATTTTTTTTAATAATTTAATGCGATAATATTGCATATAATCGGGTAAGGCACTACCAATTCCGGCGTGATCCTGATGATTATTAGTTCCTTGAATTTTGATGTGTTTTCCATTTAAGAAGAACCCATCTTTTGCGTCAAATTTTACAGTGCGTACACCAAATCTACTTTTGGTTTGGTCTACAATTGCTTCTCCTTGTTTCACTACCGAAATTGCTTTGTACAAATACGGATCTTCCAAAGACCATAATCGCGCATTGTTTATGTTGAGTTTTTGCTTAACCGTTGCTTTTGCATTAACAGCCAGTGTTACTTTTTGTTCAGTAGTTTTTGCAATTATTTTTCCGTTTCTGTCTGTGACATAAGAGTAGATAACGCAATTAGAGGGATTTAGATTTTTGTTTTCTACGGTTGTTTCGATATTTACATCCGCATTTTTTCCTTTTACTTTTGGAACCACATACAAACCACCTTCGGGAATATGCAAATTGTTGTATTGATTCAACCAAACGTGCCTGTAAATTCCGGCACCTTCATAAAACCAGCCTTCATATTGGGTAGCATCCACTCTAACGACCAAAACATTTTCTTTGTCAAAATTGATATAATCAGTGATATCGTATGATTTCCCAACATAGCCACTCATATTTGTACCCACATAAAAACCATTTAACCAGATGGAAGCATTGCGATAAATCCCGTCAAATTGAATTTGGAAACGATCCTTAGAATCTTTTTTAGACGCCAAAAAATGTTTGCGATACCAACCAATACTAGTTTCGGGATAAAAGCCACCAACGGGTTTAAAGCCATGAGATTCTACATCGAAATTCGTTGAATTTTCAAAAGGCAAATCTACTGCCCAATCGTGTGGCAAGGATACAGAGGCCCAAGTGCTATCCTTAAATTTTGGATCAATCGCAGTATTGGCAGCGGCACCAGATTTGGAAAAAATTGTTGCCGTACTATAATTAAAATCCTTGTCGGGATTGGCGGCGTTTCCAAAATGAAACTTCCAACCTTCATCAAAGTTTATTTTCTTTTGAGCTTTGGTCGTAAAGCTATTGAAGACAAGACATAAGATTAAAAATGTTAATTTTCCGAATCTATTTATTGCTATATTTCGCATTTTTATAATTTTATTTAAAAGCATCTAAAGCTGGTGATGGTTTTCCATCCGATTGCCACGCATTCAATTGGTAACCGCTCCAAGTTTTTTCGCCTTCAGGTTCCCAATAAATCACGCCAAGTCCTTTGTTATTTGGAACCGCTTTTACAGCATTTATAACCGCAGTTAGCATGTCTTTAGTGTTTTGAACTAGCGTATAATCGCCGCCAACTTCCACGACCATGACTTCTTTTCCGTATCGTGAAGCCATATCATTTAGATTATTTTCTAAATCGGCAATTGTAGCAGTATAATCACTTTTTATCCAATACGGATAATAGGACATTCCAATTACATCATATTTTACATTATTTGTTTTGGCATTATCAAAAAACCATCTAAATTTTGAGTTGTTATTTCCTTCATCAAGATGAACAATTACTTTGATGGTGGCGTCTACTGCTTTTGTAGCGTCATAGCCTTTGTTTAATAATTGTGCCAATTGACCAAAATTAGAAGAACTGCCTTCCGGCCAAAGCATTCCTCCTGGAATTTCATTTCCAATTTGAACCCATTCTGGGGTTACACCAGCTGTTTTTAATGCATTCAACACCTCCGAAGTATGATTGTAAACATCATTTAATAATTCTGTAAAAGAATGATTTGCCCATGCGGCTGGCTTAGTTTGTTTGGATGGATCTGCCCAAGAATCACTATAATGAAAGTCGATCATAATGCGCATTCCTAAGTTTTTGGCACGCAATGCCATCGCTACAGTTTCTGCTTTGCTGCAATGCCCGCTTGCTTTATCATTCGATGGATTTACCCATACGCGCAACCGAATTGTATTAATTCCTCTATCTTTTAGCAGCTGTAAACAATCTTTTTGCGAACCATCGGTATCATAAAATTGAAAACCTGTGGCTTCCATTTGAGGTAACCAACCCACATCGGCTCCTTTAGAAAATGCAAAAGTTGTTGGTTTATTTTCAGAATTTTGCGCTTTGGTACATGAAGAAAATAGCAATGACAATAAAATTGTCAATGACAACAGCAACGAGATTTTTGTTTTTTTCATGGTCTATTTAAGCTAATTATAATATTCAAAAATAAAACAAATATTATCAATTACATACCAGTACCTACCAGTTTTTGTATCTTGCCGAAAACATCCTACTTATGAAAATAATTTCAATTCAAAATAATCTTGGAATTCCCAAATACAGACAAATAATTTCGTCAATTGAGAAAGCAATTGAAGACGAAAAATTAAAAAAAGACGAACGATTACCTTCCATAAATAAAGTTTGTTTAGAGTTTTCTTTATCGCGCGACACGGTTTTGCAAGCCTACGAAGAACTCAAAAAAAGAGGAATAATTTATGCCATTCTTGGCAAAGGCTATTACGTAAAAAGTACTGAAATAAGAATAAAACAAAGGATTTTTCTATTGTTTGACGAGTTAAATATTTTCAAAGAAGATCTTTATAATTCCTTTCTGGAAAACATTGGAAAGAATGTTCAAGTCGATATTTTCTTTCATCATTTTAACCTTCCTGTTTTCAAGAAATTGATAAATGACAGCAACGGAAACTACACAAAATATATTATAATGCCGACGAATTTAGTTGGAGCAGCGTCGATTATAAAAACCCTACCAGTTAATGAAGTCTATATTCTGGATCAAACAAATTGGGAATTGGAAACTTTTCCAGCGGTTTTCCAAAATCATGAGAAGGATATTTATGATGCACTTTTGAAAGGAAAAAATAAATTATTTAAATACAAAAAACTGATTCTGATTTTTCCTGGATTTAGGGAACCCCTAGGAATGAAAGAGGGATTCGATAAGTTTTGCATTGATTTTTCAATAGAATGTGAAATAATTACTGATTTTGCCAACCAAGAAATCAAAACAGGCGAAGTCTATATCATACCAAATGATAGGGATTTAGTATTTGTAATCGAAAAATCGAAACTTCAAAATTTGAAACTAGGCAAGGATTTCGGAATTATCTCTTATAATGAATCGCCGTTGAAAAAAGTTGTTGAAAACGGAATCACAACCATTTCAACCGATTTTCGGGCTATGGGAAAAATTATGGCAGCAATGATTTTGGATGGAAAGAGAAACCAAATCGAAAATAAGTGTTCCTTGATTATGAGGAATTCCCTTTAGTTTTGGGATTCATGCAGTATAAAATCAAAAAAACCGCTTCTCTCGAAGCGGTTTTAAGTACCCTTTACGGTTGAATTGTCGAACCTTTTTATTGAAGATTTGAAGAAGCTTTCCTGTGCTTATAAACTTTTAACCAAAGACAAACAGCGATAAAACCTCTAAATTATCGCAAATAATATTTTTAAAAAAAAGTATGACCTTAACTATTTACTATCTAGTTAATGTTAGTTATACTTATTTCAAATATATTTTATGTCCGAAGGAACTTTTTCCTAATTCCCACATATTTATATTAAAATAACATATCCATGCTCGGCATTTAACCAATGCCCTAAAAGATATGATGCGTTTAAAAACAACTAAAAATGCAACAAAATGAATACTCAACAGTAAAAGAAATTAGCCTTAAATATGATATGAGTGCTAGAAATGTTAGAAGAATAATAAGTAAACTAACTGAAAATTGTAGTGAAGCTACATTATATAAAGACAAGAACCACCAATGGCAGATACATCATTTGTTAGTTCCAAAGTTTAAACCACAACGAAAAAGAAAGAACAAATATTACGCATTAAGTATTGACCCATGTGCAAAATATACTGAATCTGATATTAATGTGGTGATGAGGTTTGTTTATGAGCAAATGAATGATGATTCGTTGGAGCTTAATTACGTGATTGAGCAAAAGAAGAGTAACAACCAAAACCACCTACATTGTTTTGTAAAATGCTCCGATAAGAAAAAATTGCTTAATATGTTTAAGCTTGCATTTAGCAGAATTAGCTACCATGAAAGTGTGATTTTCGACCTAGAGGGATGGAAGGGATATATAACAAAAAACGGAAGTCAAATAACGACATTAATAAACTAAAAAAAGATGGAAAAATTAACAACACTCGATTACAGTCCAGTATTAAAAACATTACTGGTTAATTACATATTACGAAAATATGAAGAAGAATCCATAACAGACGATTGGCACTTGTACCAAGAATATTCTTGGCTGTTCGACAACAATAAACTACATGCACTTTTTGAAGAAGAGGCGTTAACAAACGAATTGAATGATGGAGACGATAGAGAGTAAAATTAGGATTAAACAAATGCAGATTTCTGTTGAACTTGACCCAGCGAAAAAGCAAGATTTGCAAAAACAGTTACGAAAATTGCAGTTAAATTTGGAGGTTGAGCAAATTAGAAAGCGAATAGAACAATTGGGATAGCCTA
>CANBWX010000121.1 GCA_947373225.1 Flavobacteriaceae bacterium
ACACCGTAGGTCTATTGTTTCTTTCGAGAATTGGTGCAAGTTGAAAGACATTAAATTGTCCTAAGGAAGGGTTTTGGGTTTGTTTATTTTCTGCCATTTTATTGATATTTATGGTTTTTTAAATTGCAAAAATCAAACAAA
Organism: Flavobacteriaceae bacterium; assembly: GCA_947373225.1. Classification (GTDB taxonomy): domain Bacteria; phylum Bacteroidota; class Bacteroidia; order Flavobacteriales; family Flavobacteriaceae; genus Flavobacterium. The sequence goes on from CANBWX010000121.1 coordinate 142, forward strand.
TATAAATAATTTTTCAAAGCATAAAAAAAGGATGCGAAATCCTCTTGAATTGTTTTGTGAAGTTTTATGATCTAGATTTCATTGTTGAAGTCGCTAGCGCAATTAATTATTAGCTGTTGGCAGCGTATTTTATTTTGATTCAATTATTCGGTTTCTTAATTTCATAAATGGTTTTTCTACAGTTATGTGCAATAAATATGCAAAACCTATACAAACTGCTGTACATATTAAAAGCATCAAATTATTGTCAATTTTAAAGTTATTTAATAGTTGATGAGTTATATGAATTACACCTTTGTGTGTCAAATAAATAGAATAAGAAAGTGTTGCAATAAATGTTGTTATTTTTGAATTCAATTTGTATAAAAAACTTGTATGGCTAACAGCCCCTGAGACCATAAATCCATAACCAAATGCTATTAGTGGAAAACCATAAATAGAAGCATTGAAAGTCATTTGGTCATAACATAAAAAATAAGCGCCAGTCAAAACTACTAAACTTAAAATGATAAAGAGATTTCCATATTTTGATATTTTACTCCAAATTTTTGGTAGGAATTGATAAATTCCTGCTATCGAAACGCCAACTAAAAGTCCGTCTAAACGATTGTAGGTTGGATAGTAAATGTATTTATACCAATACATCCAAGCATTTTCGTTTTCAATCTTCGGAAGATATAATTGATTAAAACTGTAAACTCTAATTGCAAAACCGAATAAAAATAGGGCAACTAAAAGCCAATATGATTTTTTTAAAAGTTTCGAAAATTGCAGAAATATCAGGATTAGGGGCAAGAATAAATAAAAATGTTCTTCTACACAAAGCGACCAAGCATGGGAAAATGTTCCAAAATTTTTTAGGTTTAATCCTAGATTTTGTGTAAAAGTTAGAAACTTCCATAATGGTGGTAAACTTTCTTTTTCTCGGAAAAATGGAATGTAAAAATAAAGTCCAACAGTAACTAAAAATGCAGGGATAATTCTAAAAAATCGTTTCAAAAAAAATTGTATGAATGAAATGTTTTCTCCTTTTTTTATTTGAGCAAAGAGTTGCGATGAAATTAGGAAACCACTCAAAACGAAGAATAAATCTACTCCTGTCCATCCGAATTTTACGAAGTCGGGTAACCATTTGGGTTGCCCATCACTTAAAATGAAATAGTGAAATATAAAAACAAATAAAATTGCCAATGCCCTTAAATGATCAAGTCCGTATAGTTTTTGCTGAATATTTTTGTCCAATTTACTTAATGAAATTTGTTGTTTATTTTATATTTAATATGTGATTTATTTTTGAACTTATCGTAAAATCGTTTTATTTCTTAAACCAAAACACTTAGTTAGTTGATAACACTCTTTTTTTCTTTTGCTAAAGTAGAAATAAATTTGCGCAAATCATCATGACATGTTTTCTATTCAAACGTGCTATTTCTCTATTTCCAAAAAAAGTATATCTTTATCCAAATCAAAACCAACACCCAAAAATATGCAAGACGACAACCAAGAACATTTTAAAAGAGAACTCGGATTACTCGACGGAACCATGCTCGTAGTGGGCTCGATGATAGGTTCGGGAATATTTATTGTAAGCTCGGATATGGTGCGCCAATTGGGTTCTGCCGGCTGGCTTATTGCTATGTGGGTGCTCACCGGATTTATTACTGTGATTGCCGCCGTGAGTTATGGCGAGTTGAGCGCGATGTTTCCCAAAGCAGGCGGGCAATATGTGTATATCAAAGAAGCCTACGGAAAACTGATTGGGTTCTTGTACGGTTGGAGCTTTTTTGCCGTAATACAAACGGGTACAATTGCTGCTGTGGGCGTTGCCTTTTCTAAATTTGCAGCCTATTTATATCCGCCTGTGAGCGAAAAGCATATTATTTTTGAATTGGGTGATTTCAAATTGCATGCGGCTCAAATTGTATCTATCATTACCATTGTTTTATTGAGTTATATCAATAGTCGTGGGGTAAAAAACAGCAAGATTTTGCAAACTGTTTTGACTGTTATTAAAATAGTGTCCATTTTTGGATTGATAATTTTTGGTTTCCTAGCTGCCAAAGCTGATGTTTGGGATGCCAACTGGGCCAATGCTTGGACTTCAAAATCGATGGACGTTGCAAGCGGATCTTGGCTTCCTATTAGCGGAGTGGCTTTAATTTCGGCAATGTCAGCAGCTTTGGTAGGTTCGTTGTTTTCGAGTGTGGCTTGGGAAGGTGTAACTTTTATCGCTGGCGAAATCAAGAATCCAAAACGAAATGTGGGATTGAGTTTGTTTCTAGGAACTTTGATTGTAAGTTGTATTTATATTTTGGCCAATGTGATGTATTTGGCGGTTGTTCCGTTGCAAGATATCGCTACAGCCGAATCGGATCGTGTGGCGGTTGTGGCTTCGCAAAATATTTTCGGAAACATTGGTACGTTAATCATAGCCGTGATGATTATGATTTCGACTTTTGCCTGCAATAATGGATTGATTATGGCGGGGGCAAGAGTGTATTATACAATGGCAAAAGATGGTTTGTTTTTCAAAAAAGCGGCAAATCTAAATGGTTCTAGCGTTCCTGCATGGGCTTTATGGGCACAATGTTTTTGGGCTTCGGCTTTGTGTTTGACAGGGAAATATGGCGATTTATTAGATTTTGTTGTGATCATCGTTTTGATATTTTATATCCTTACCATTTACGGAATTTTTATTCTCCGCAAAACAATGCCTGATGCCGAAAGACCTTATAAAGCTTTTGGTTATCCTTTTGTTCCTGCACTTTATATTATTGTTGCTAGTGCTATCGGGATTGCTTTGTTGTACACCAAACCGAGCACTTGCGGTTGGGGTGTTTTTATCATGTTGATAGGAATTCCTATTTATTACTTGACAAAACAAAAAGAGTAATTAGTATTCGAATACCCTAGCCCTGATGGAAGCGGCATCCTTTTCTTGCCTTCTTTAGGCAAGGAAAGATATAGCGTACAGCAGGAAATAGCTCCTAATAAAAAAAATCCGTTTTAATTTGAAACGGATTTTCTGTTGTAAAAAATAAATTATTTTAGTGAACGAGTTCTTGTAAAACAGTTTCTACATTATTGAAGGGCAATCCCCAAGCATCGGCAACGCCTTTGTAGACGATTTTTCCGTTGGCGATATTAAGTCCTTTTTTTAGTTCTTCGTTTTCATTACAGGCTTTTTGCCAACCTTTATTTGCCAATTGCAATGCGTATGGCAAAGTGGCGTTTGTCAAGGCTAGGGTCGAAGTGTAAGGCACTGCGCCGGGCATATTGGCCACGCAATAATGCACAATATCGTCGATGATAAAAGTTGGATTTTCGTGTGTTGTAGGAGTACAAGTTTCGATACAACCACCTTGGTCAACGGCAACATCAACAAGAACGGTTCCTGGACTCATCAGTTTGAGCATGTCGCGAGTGATTAAATGAGGCGCTTTGGCACCCGGGATTAAAACCGCTCCGATAACCAAATCGGCTTGGGCTATGGCTTCGCGAATGTTGTAATGGTTCGACATAACTGTGGTTACATTTGCCGGCATCACATCCGATAAATAGCGCAAACGGGCTAAACTTACATCCATAATTGTTACTTGAGCACCAAAACCGGCAGCCATTTTTGCGGCTTGTGTTCCCACAATTCCACCGCCAAGAACGACTACTTTCGCAGGAGGAACTCCCGGAACGCCGCCCAAAAGGATTCCTTTTCCTTTCATTGGTTTTTCTAAATATTTGGCGCCTTCTTGAATAGACATTCTTCCCGCCACTTCGGACATTGGAACTAATAAAGGCAAACTTCTGTCTTGTTTTTCTACGGTTTCATAAGCCAAACAAACTGCTTTGCGATTGATCATGGCATGCGTTAATGCTTCGCCTGAAGCAAAATGGAAATAGGTGAATAGTAATTGGTCTTTTTTGATAAGCGGATATTCCGAAGCGATTGGCTCTTTTACTTTGATAATCATTTCGGCAATTTCGTAAACTGCTTCAATGGTTGGTAATAGTTCGGCACCAGCATCAGAATAAGCTTTGTCGCTAAAACCACTGTTTTCCCCAGCACTTTTCTGAACATATACAAGATGTCCGTGTTTTTTGAATTCGGCTACTCCAGCTGGTGTAAGCGCTACTCGATTTTCGTTGTTTTTGATTTCTTTTGGGACTCCAATTATCATGTTGCAATAAATTTAATTGTTAGAGAAATAGTATATACAAAAGTACTACTTAAAGAAATTATTATGTTATATTGGATTAAATTAAGAAAAGATTCATTTAATTTTATATTTTTACATGAATTATTTCTTTATTTTATTTGGTTTTTAATGCTAAAACGAAAAAATATCTGATTTTGAAATTCAAAAAAGTACTCATTTAATCCTTTTGTATTATGATTTTGGACGAAACCGACAAAAAAATCCTGCGACTTCTTCAAGTCGATGCTCATAAGACATTGAAGGATATTGCCAATAAAATAAATCTTTCGTTAACGCCTGTGCATGATCGGGTGAAGCGTTTAGAAAAAGAAGGAATCATCGAGAAATATGTTTCGATTTTAAACAAGAAGAAATTAGGTAAGAATCTAATGGTTTATTGCCAAGTCACGCTTGTGAAACAAACCTATGATATTTCGGAAGGTTTTAATAATTCGATTTTGAATATGCCGGAAGTAGTCGAATGTAATTTTATATCTGGAAGTTTCGATTATATGCTAAAAATCATTTTACCCGATATGGAAAGCTATCATTATTTTCACCAAAAAAAATTATCAATTTTGCCCGAAGTCTCTTTGATTAATAGCTTTTTTATTATTTCGGAAGTGAAAAGCACCACCGTTTTGCCAATATAAATAAAAAAAATCCGTCTCAATTTGAAACGGATTTTGTGTATGTATTAAAATTATTACTCTGCAATCTGACGACTAGTAATGAGTAAAACGTCTTACTTTGGCAATATATTTTGCCAATCGAATCACTTGATGGCTATAGCCAAATTCGTTATCATACCAAATATACAAAACGATATTCTTGCCATCTTTTGAAACGATAGTCGCATTACTGTCATAAATTGCGGGTGCCGATGTGCCAATAATATCCGAAGAAACCAACTCATTATTCAAAGAATATTTAATTTGTTCTACCATTTCTCCTTCCAACGCATATTTTTTCATGATGGCATTCACGTCGGCAATCGAAGTTTTATGAGCAACTTCTAAACTTAAAACTACTAACGAACCATTAGGAACTGGTACCCGAATGGCATTGGAAGTCAATTTACCTTCAAGCGATGGCAGCGCTTTGGCAACGGCCGTTCCAGCGCCAGTTTCGGTAATTACCATGTTCAAAGCCGCAGCTCTACCACGACGGTATTTTTTATGCATATTATCAACCAAGTTTTGGTCATTTGTATAGGCGTGAATCGTTTCTAAATGCCCTTTTACAACTACTAAAGTATCTTCAACCGCTTTTAGAATTGGCGTTATGGCATTTGTAGTACAGGATGCTGCCGAAAAAATAGTGTTTTCGTCAGGATTATATTCATTGTGGTTTACGCCATAAACAATATTTGGCACGCCTTTTCCTGGAGCGGTAAGCAACACTTTTTCGACACCTTTTGAGGTCAAATGTCTTGACAATGCTTCTTGGGTTGTGAAAGCTCCAGTGTTGTCTATTACTAGTGCGTTTTCAATGTCATATTTTGTATAATCAATTTCTTCGGGGCTGTTTGCTGTGATGATATGAACGGTTGTTTCGTTGATTATCAAAGCATTATTTTTGTGATCTGCAACTACAGAACCTTGAAAATCACCATGAATAGAATCATAACGCAATAAAGAAGCTCTTTTTTCTAATGAAACGGCATCATTTTTATCTCGTGTGACAATGGCTCTCAATCGCAATTGGTTGCCTTTTGCCATTTTCGACATTAATTCGCGAGCTACCAATCGACCAATTCTACCAAAACCATAAAGAATCACATCTTTGGGTTGAATTTCCTCGGAGTTTTTGGCGTCTTTTAATTTGTCGAGAACAAAATATTTTGCATTTGGATATTTATCGCTTTCCAAATGATATTCATAAGTCAGTTTGCCAATATCTAATTTTGACGGAGGCAAATTCATAGAGTAAATTGCTTTTGCAATTTCAACAGAATCAAATACGGAAATCGGTTTACCCACAAATTCTCTTGCATAACCGTGCAAGTTGATAATTTCGCCTACATTTTTATCAATCAATTGATTTCGGAATAAGACTATCTCGATGGATTTGTCATACCATAAATCGCTTATGATTTTTATGAATTCTACCCCAGCTCTTCGTCTGGCTATTTGTGATGCAACTTCTTTTTCGTATATAATTGTATTCTTCATATTGAAAAGGTTAAAATAAAGTCTATAAATTTTGGTGCAAAAGTAGACTTAATATATGTTTTACGAAAACGATTGCGCGACTATTTTTAAAATAAAAAAAACCACCTTGATTTTGCAAGATGGTTTTGGTTTTTTTTGTGTAAAAGTTTAAATTATTTGGATGTCTTTTTTCTTGTAACCATTAAGAAATTAAGGTTCATTAAGGAATAACTTAATTTTCTTATTTTCTTAATGGTTTAATTTTTTTTTGAGTCTTATTAGATTATGATCCGAATAAGTTCTCCATTTTTATTAATCATTTCCAATCGCATGCTTTGATTTTCTTCCTTATTGTTCAAGAGTTTTGAAACTGTCTCTAGATCTTTCGCTTTTATATTGTCGATGCTTATGATGATATTACCCATCAATTCCTCTTGATATTGTTTCAAGTTTTCATTGGTAATGGCTTTAATTTTCACACCATAATCCAAATGAAATTTGGTTTTGTCAGACGGATCAATATTTTCTAATTCCAAGCCTTTAAATTCGGTGTTCAGAAACTCTTTTTTGCTCAAAACCACGGGAAGGACTTTATTTTTTCCGTCTCTAATGAAAGTAACTTCTACTTTGTCGTTCGGTCGTTTGGTGTTGATATAGCCCGAAAGATCGGCAAAAGTCGCAATGTTTTGATTGTCTAATTTTATAATAATGTCACCTTTTGCTAGTCCTGATTTTTCGGCACCTGATTTTTTTGTTACTTTTTTAATGTAAAAACCTTGTGTTTCCGGAACGCCTAATTCTTTTGAAGCTAAGGCATTTAATTCGCCTCCTTCTACTCCAAGAACGCCTCTTTGCACATTGCCAAATTCCATTAAATCTTCGATTATTTTTCGGGCAATATTCGAAGGAATCGCAAATGAATAACCGGTGTAACTACCTGTTGGCGATGAAATCATGGTATTGATTCCTATTAATTCGCCTCGGGTGTTTACCAAAGCACCACCACTATTTCCGGGATTTACCGCTGCATCCGTTTGAATAAAAGATTGAATGCCACTCGTGTCTAAGTTTCTGGCTTTCGCCGAAATAATACCCGCCGTTACCGTCGAAGTTAGATT
>CANBWX010000122.1 GCA_947373225.1 Flavobacteriaceae bacterium
GCCGAAATTTTAATGGCATCAACATCACCAGGAACCATTCCGCCATATTCAACAATGTATCCTTTGGGTTCATAATTTCCACTGCTATTTCCTGAGTTTGTTAAATTATTCCAAGTACCCGCTGTTGTGCCAGGTGTTCCCGGAGCTACAATATGAGCATAAAATTCAGTATCAGGATTATTGGGTTCGCCAGAATTCCAATTGGCATATGTTGTTGTCGAACCGTTTGATCCACCATTCCAAAAAACCGTTCCGGTTCCCGCATTAGCAAGACCTTCTGGACCTGTTACCCATTTCCAAACACCTATAGTTCCTGTATCGCTGCCTCCAATCCATCCAGCTCCGGGTGCTTGTGCGCCTGCTAATTGTGATTCGGTTGCAGAGGTTAAAGTGGCTAAATAGCCTTGTAAACCGTAGTAAGTTCTAGCTGCGGCTGCTGTTTTGGCAGCCGTCCAAGTAATGTCTAAATAAGGAACATATTCATAAAAATGTTTGTTACTTGGTAAATAACTGAGTTGGCCAGTGCCTAAACTAATAGAAAAAGTTCGAGTTCCTGACGGAGAAGTTGAACTATTGCTAAACATAACATTTTTAATTGCAGCTTCAAAATCTGCATAGGGAAGTTTGCTTAAACTGTATAATTTTAGTTTTCCTTCGGATGGAATCCAAGTGTAACTAATGCCTGTGTTAGTTCCTGTTAGCGTTAATAAATCTTGTCCAAAAATATAACCCGAAGAGATTTGGATATTAACAGCATCAGTAGTTGGTTCAAGAGAATCGAAAGAAATACTTACTGATTGTACAATAGGTAAAGAGGTTCCTGGGCAATAGATTTGATTGCCTGTTGCTGTGATTACGGGGGGATTAATTGCGTAACTTGTTTTCGGATTGAAAAGCAATAAAACTAAAAGTATTTTAAAAAAAACATAATCTTTCATTCCATAAAAGTATTAATTTTTTATTTAGGCCATTTCATTTTTTTAAATAAATCCCAAACTACAATCCCTGCACTTACAGAAATGTTCAAAGAATGTTTGGTTCCCAATTGTGGAATTTCAATACAGCCATCACATAATGCAACGGCTTCTTGCGAAACGCCATGCACTTCGTTCCCGAAAATTAAGGCGTATTTTTTGTCTTTTTCAATCGTAAATTCTTGAAGAAAAACGGCGCTTTCTACTTGTTCTATAGCAAGAACAGTTACATTATCATCTTTTAAGTTTTCGATAACTTTAAGGACATCAGCATTGTGTTCCCAAGTTACCGTTTCGGTAGCGCCAAGAGCTGTTTTGTTAATTTCCTTGTTGGGAGGAGTTGCAGTTATGCCACATAAATATATTTTTTCAATCAAAAAAGCATCAGCAGTTCTAAACACGGAACCAATGTTGTGTAAACTTCTAATGTCATCTAAAACAATTATAATTGGCGTTTTTTCGGCTTTTTTAAATGCGTCAATAGATTTTCTTTCGAGTTCGCTGTTTTCTAGCTTTCGCATAGTATTTGGTTATAAGTTATAAAAAAGGCTTCCTAATTTTAGGAAGCCTTTATATTATTTCTATAAAAGAATTTAGCTTTTTGTTGCTGGTGCAGCTGGAGTTGCATCTGGTAAAACAGTTCCTTTTATTGTAAGTACTTTTGATGGCATTCCTTCAGCATTTGATGAAACTGTTACCGTTTTAGTAAACGGACCAACTCTATCTGTAGCATATCTTACTCCAATAATTCCTCTTGCACCTGGTGCAATTGGTTCTTTAGGAGTTGTAGGAACGGTACAACCGCATGATCCTTGAGTATTTGTAATTATTAATGCTTTGTTACCATTATTTGTAAATTCAAATTTACGATTTGGTTCTGCATTATGTGCAATTGTTCCGTAGTCGATCGTTTCAGAGTCAAAAACCATTCCTGCCCCATCTACTTTAGGTAAAGCGGCAGTTTTAGCAGTCTTTGTAGTTGCTTTTTTTGTTGATTTTGTGATTTTTGCAGTTTCTTGTGCATTAGAAAAAGCAAATGCTAAAAGAGCAATTGAAAGTGTAACTATTTTTTTCATCTTTATTTTTTTATGATTGAGTGACAAATTTATGTAAAAATTTGATATTCTCTCCTAAATTTCTCTTAAATATAGTTTAAAAATATTTTAAATTTTTTGCGTGTTCATTATTCGCCATAAAATATATAAATTCGCTTTCTAGTAAATTTTAAAAAAATAAGTTTTGTCATCTAAAGAAAATATAGTCAAGGAAACGCCTTTAATGAAGCAATATAACGAAATCAAAAGGAAATATCCTGATGCTTGTTTGTTGTTTCGAGTGGGTGATTTTTATGAAACATTTGGCGAGGACGCTGTTCGTGCTTCTAAAATTCTTGGAATAACATTGACCAAAAGAGGTGCTGGTTCGGCAACCGAAACTGCTCTGGCTGGTTTTCCGCATCATTCTATTAACACGTATTTGCCTAAATTAGTAAAAGCTGGACTTCGCGTAGCAATTTGTGATCAACTCGAAGATCCTAAAATGACTAAAACTATCGTGAAACGTGGCGTTACAGAGCTAGTAACTCCTGGTGTTTCGATGAATGATGAGGTTTTAAGTTCTAAAACGAATAACTTTCTGGCAGCTATATATTTTGCTAATAAATCAATAGGAATTTCCTTTTTAGATATTTCTACAGGCGAATTCCTTACTTCTCAAGGAAATGCTGAATATATAGATAAGCTGCTTCAAAATTTTAATCCAAGTGAAGTGCTGATTCCCAAAAACAACAAAAATGATTTTCGGGAAACTTTTGGTGATGATTACCATAATTTTTATCTCGAAGACTGGATTTATAAAGAAGATTATGCCTTCGAAACCCTAACAAAACATTTTCAAACAGTGTCACTAAAAGGTTTTGGAATAGAAGAATTACATGAGGGAATTATAGCTTCGGGTGCTATTTTATATTATTTATCCGAAACACAACATAATAGATTACAACACATTACGGCAATTCAGCGTATTGCCGAAGACGAATATGTCTGGATGGATCGCTTTACAATTCGGAATCTCGAATTATACCACAGTTACAATCCTAACGCGGTTACACTTCTGGATATTATCGATAAAACGCTTTCGCCAATGGGAGGTCGTTTGTTAAAACGTTGGTTGGCTTTGCCTTTGAAAGACAAGAACAAAATTCGAAATCGCCATCAGGTGGTTACCTATTTCAAAGAAAATAAAGAAATTTTAAAACGAATTCAGCATCAAATCAAACAAATTTCGGATTTAGAACGATTGATTTCGAAAATTGCCACAGGAAAAGTTTCGCCTCGGGAAATCGTTTATCTAAAAGAATCATTAGATGCTATTATTCCCATAAAAACCTTGGCACTCGAAAGTCCTCAAGAAGCGGTAAAAATCATTGGCGATAGCCTGCATAGTTGCGATTTGTTGCGCGAAAAAATAAAAACTACCTTGAATCAAGATGCTCCTGTGGCTGTTGCCAAAGGAAATGCAATTGCCAAAGGAATTAATGCAGAATTAGATGATTTGCGAGCGATTTCAACTTCTGGGAAAGAATTTTTAGAAGGAATTGAAAAACGCGAATCACAACGCACGGGGATTTCATCTTTGAAAATATCTTTTAATAATGTGTTTGGTTATTATATTGAAGTTCGAAATACACATAAAGACAAAGTGCCGCCTGAGTGGATTCGCAAGCAGACTTTAGTCAATGCAGAACGCTATATTACCGAAGAATTAAAAGAATACGAAACGAAAATTCTTGGTGCTGAAGAAAAAATTCATAAAATTGAATCCGAATTATTCGAACAATTAGTAAGTTGGATTTCGACGTATATAAAACCAGTTCAAATGAACGCGAATTTGGTAGCGCAATTGGATTGTTTGTGTTCTTTTACACAACTGGCCATCGAAAACAAATATGTTTGCCCAGAACTGGACGACACTTTCGAATTAGAAATTAAAAACGGAAGACATCCCGTAATCGAAAAACAATTGCCTGTCGGGATTCCTTATATTGCCAATGATGTTTTCTTAGATAGAGAAACGCAGCAATTAATTATGATTACAGGCCCTAATATGTCTGGAAAATCGGCTATTTTGCGACAAACTGCTTTAATTGTACTGTTGGCTCAAATGGGAAGTTTTGTTCCTGCTGATAGCGTGAGGATGGGGATTATAGATAAAATATTTACTAGAGTAGGAGCGAGCGACAATATTTCGATGGGAGAATCTACGTTTATGGTCGAAATGAACGAAACAGCTTCTATCTTGAATAATATTTCCGACCGAAGTTTGGTCTTATTAGACGAAATAGGTCGCGGAACAAGTACCTATGACGGAATTTCGATAGCTTGGGCTATAGCCGAATTTTTGCACGAACATCCTTCGAGACCTAAAACATTATTTGCCACGCATTATCACGAGTTGAATGAAATGAGCGAATCTTTAATTAGAATCCAGAATTATAATGTTTCGGTCAAAGAATTGAAAGATACTGTTCTTTTTATTCGAAAGTTGGTCAAAGGAGGAAGTGCTCACAGTTTTGGAATTCACGTGGCAAAAATGGCAGGAATGCCGCAAATCGTAATTTTAAAGGCGCAGAAATTATTAAAGAAATTAGAAAAAGATCATTCAAGCGAAGTCTTGAACGGCATTAAATCAAGCAAGGACGAAATGCAGATGAGTTTCTTTAATCTTGATGATCCTTTACTGGAGGAAATTAAAGAGGAGATTTTAAGCCTTGACATAAATACTATAACGCCTATGGAAGCCTTGATGAAATTGAATGAAATTAAAAGGATGTTGACTAAAAAATAACATTATTACTTTTAAAGTTTAGGTTATCAGAACGTTAACTTTTATCTTCAATTTTTTTGTAAAAAAGGCTTGCGTAATCGAATTAATGTATTAAATTTGCATCCGCAATACGGTACAAGTATTGTGTTCTTGTAAGATTGAATATGCGAAAATAGCTCAGTTGGTAGAGCGCGACCTTGCCAAGGTCGAGGTCGCGGGTTCGAGCCCCGTTTTTCGCTCAAAACCATACTGCTCGGATGGTGAAATTGGTAGACACGCTGGACTTAAAATCCAGTGAACAGCAATGTTCGTGCGGGTTCAAGTCCCGCTCTGAGTACTTAGTTAAACCGTAAAGATTTATTATTAATTCTTTGCGGTTTTTTTTTGTTTTTTATTTTTTGCTATTCAGCAAAAAAAAAGGAAAATTAACAGTTAATTTGGATTAATTTTATGAGGTATAAAAACTTAGGGTTTAAAGAGGTTTATGGTAGTTAGAAGAATAAATACTCGATATTTCTAATTCAGTTAAAGATTAATCAAGCAAAAGCCATAACATTTAAATGTTATGGCTTTTGCTTGAACGACAGTGTTATGGTGTTAAATAAATAGAAACGATAGGTAATAAAATAGCAAAAAAAAAGCCACGCAATGCGTAGCTTTATTTTTTTGTGTAATTTAGAATTACTTAGCTGGAGTTGCAGCAGGTGCAGCAGCAGGAGTTTCAGTAGCTGGAGTAGCAACTTTAGCAGTGTCAACTGCAACTTTAGCAGTATCAACAGCTACAGCAGTAGTATCAACAGCAGGAGCAGCTTCTACAGGAGCTTCAGCTTTTTTACAAGAAACAACAGTCAACATAGCAACAACGGCTAAACTTAAAAATACTTTTTTCATCTTACTTTATTATAAAAGGTTAATTATTAATTCGTGGCAAAGATATAATTTTTTTAATAGTTAAAATATTTTTTTTTATTTTTTTTAAAAAAAAGTGAATTAAATTTTTCTTTCTTATCCTAACAATAATAACAGTTCATCAAAATTTTAAAATTTTCTTCTATGATTTTTGTATTTGATAACATGACATATTTGGTACTATATATCTTTATAATTATTGATTTTGCTTTAGATTGTATCTATAAAGTTATTATTTACTATTTAAATTTCTATTTATTATTAAAAATATAATTTATAAGAAACTAACCCGTTGATTGTAATTATTAAAAGTGTCAATTGAAGTGTTCTTTTTGTATAATAAAATGAAGGTAAAAATATATTGAGAATCGTTTTTAAATAAATTTTACTAAAACAGAAAAAAAACAAACAGTATCAAATACTAATTACTTTCGTATTGAGAAACACTGTTTTATGGTATAATTAAAAATATGACCCAAAAAAAGCAACAAAACAAACTACAAGATTATCGCAAAAATAATTACTAAACAGAGGTTTTTCGGATAATGTATATGGTTTTAATATTCTTGCGAATCTTATTTATTGCTATAGTTTCGCAACACTATTTACTTCAATCCAGTATCCATCAGGGTCTTGAAAATATATTTGTTTAATTCCATCAGCACGAATAGTGATTTTGTTGAGTGTCCCGTCCCAGTCCGAATAAATAATATTCTGATCGATTATGGCTTTAACAAAAGTGTCGAAATTGGCACATTTCAGTGCTATATGAACTGCTTTGGTTATGGTAATATTTCCTTTAATTGTCGAAATAAGGTGTAATTCTTTTCCTTCTCCCAATGAAATCCAACGAATGCCTGGTTTTTTTGTACGGTTGGTAACTTCCTCAAGTTTTAAAACATTTTTGTAAAAATCAGCGGAGATATTCACGTCTTTTACTGAAAGTGCGGAATGATCAAAAGAAAATGAAAAGGAGTTGGTGTCCTGTGCCCAAATAGATCCCGTAAATAGAATGGCTATTATTAGTAAGATTGTTTTTCTCATAGTTTATATTATTCGGTTTTATAGGCGTGAATTGATTGTCCCACTAATTTCCATTCCTTGTCTATTTTTTCCAATAGTCTTATTTCATGTGAATACGTTTTTTTTCCATCTTTTGAGGTAGAAATTTCATCATGACTAACCCAAGCCGTTTTTTTGTTAATGCTAATTTTATAATTCGTATTTACGGAACTTCCTCCTGGCGCTATTTTGTTTTCGGATATTTCGACCATCTTATTTGGTGGAACATCATAGGTTTGACCGTCAGAATTCGAGCTTAATATTTTGCTGTAGGGCTGAATATGCCAGCAATTAGCGTGTGCTTTACTATCGCCAGATCGCCATGTAGCCGATTCTTTTTCGAGTAATTGCTTAATGTTTTCAGATTCATTTATTGATGATTTACAACTTAAAATGCTGAGGGGAATGATAAAATATAGGGAATATTTCCAATTCATAATGGTTTCATTGATTAATGATAATTTCTCAAATATATAAAAAAAGAGGATGCGAAACACTTGTGAATTGTTTTGTAAAATTTTACAAGAATACGGGTTTCATTGTTAATGTCGCTAGGGCATCAAATTACTAGCTGTTGATAACGTATTTTATTTTAACTCAATTATTCGGTTTCTTAATTTCATAAATGGTTTTTCTATAATTACGTGTAATAAATATGCAAAACCTATACAAA
>CANBWX010000123.1 GCA_947373225.1 Flavobacteriaceae bacterium
GCTTTTCCGGTTTGTGCAATCCCGAAAGGAATTTTCATTCGACCAGATTTTTGAACATTCAAGAAATTCACAAAAATACCTTGAGCCGTTTCCGGACGCAAGTATAAATCCATTGCTGTATCTGCCGAAGCGCCTAGTTTTGTACCAAACATCAAGTTAAATTGACGTACTTCGGTCCAGTTTCTAGAACCTGTTTCAGGATCAGCAATTTCAAGTTCTTCGATTAATGCTTTTACATCTTCTAAATCGCCATTGCCTAAAGAACGTCCCATTCTTTCTAGAATTTCTCTTTCTTTAGCAAGATACTCTACCACTCTAGTATTGGTTGTGATGAATTCTTGTTCGTTGAAAGCATCTCCAAAACGCGCTTTGGCTTTTTCAATTTCTTTTTTGGCTTTCAGGTTTAATTTTTCGGCATAATCCTCAATTAAAACATCGGCTCTGTATCTTTTATTGGAATCTTTGTTGTCAATTAAAGGGTCGTTGAAAGCATCTACGTGACCCGAAGCCTTCCAGGTCGTAGGATGCATCAATATTGCCGCGTCAAGTCCAACGATATTATCGTTCATTTGAACCATTGATTTCCACCAATATTCGCGTATGTTCTTTTTTAATTCGACTCCGTTTTGTGCATAATCATAGACTGCACTTAAACCATCGTATATTTCGCTTGACGGAAAAATAAATCCGTACTCTTTTGCGTGCGAAACTACATTTTTGAATAAATCTTCTTGTTTTGCCATAATGATGCAAAAATATAAAAAGTGAACTTAAAAAAAAGGAATTTATGAAAATTTGAAGCATTGAATTACCTATTTTTATAAATAAATCGACTTCGTATGTTCAAAAGCATTATCAATCTATTTTTTCCTCCCGTCTGCGCTGGTTGTCATTCGTTTTTATTATCGAATGAGAACGTTATTTGTACACTTTGCCGACACAATATTCCGCTGACGAATCATCATTTGAATCCTGAAAATGAAGCTTTCAAGAAATTCTACGGAAGAATTCCTGTCGAATACGCTTCGGCATTATTCTATTTTCACAAAAAGGGAATTGTACAGCAGTTAATTCACAACTTAAAATACAAAGGTCAAGAAGAAATAGGAACTGTTCTGGGCGAATGGTATGCCGAAGACTTGAAAAATTCATTGATTATTCAATCTGTCGACGAAATTATTCCGGTGCCTTTACATAAACGAAAACTCAGAGAAAGAGGGTATAATCAGGTAACAAAATTTGGATTAGCGCTTTCCAAAAATTTAGATTTAGCCTATAATAATTCTATATTAATCCGAAAAATATATTCAAAAACTCAATCCAAGAAAAATTTATTGAATCGAAGTGACGGAATCGACACCACTTTTGATGTTTGTTTTACCGAAAAAGATCATAACAAACATTTCTTATTAATTGATGATGTCATCACGACTGGCTCTACTCTAGAAGCTTGTTCACACGCAATCATGAAAATTCCCGGAGCAAAAATCAGTATTGTTTGTATGGCGATGGCACAGTAGATAATTCTATTTAATTTTTAGAAATCAAAAAACTCTTTCGGTTCTATATTTAAAGCTTTTGCTAATTTAAAAACGACATCTAATGAAGTATTTATTTGTCCTAATTCGATACGGCTTATTTGAGAATATTCAAAAGAAGAAAGAGCGGCAAGCTTCTCCATTGATAAACCTTTAGATTGTCTAATTAATCTTAACTGTTTACCAAACAAAATAATAGGTTCTATTACTACATCTTTTCTCACTAAACAAAGGAAGATGTATAAATGAAAAAATGTTATAGCGTTATATGCTATAAATTGAAATTTTAATTCTATATTTGGAAGAATATTACTAATTTACCAACTAAATTATGAAAAAAAAATTTAAAAAACTCACAAAGGTATTTACAATTTTGGTCGTCTTTATGATGCTGACTAATTGTGTAAATGAAAATCTTGATTTACCTAATCAGGATGCTTCGATTGGTAATGCGAAAAAGTGGTTTGATCTTAATAAGCTCAGTCTGGTAGTGCTAGATCATACTCAAACTATAGATTGGGCTAATGCCATTGTATCTAATGGAGATAAAGGCACCATTGTAGAAGTCCCGCTTATACTCAAAGGTAATATTACTGCTAAAGTCGGGGAAGACCAATCGTATAAAACCTACAATAGAATTATGTTTATTTCAGACAAGCAAGAAACCTATAAAGCTTATCATGTATTAATTACAACAAATGACATGGCTTTTGATAACAATAGTAAAAATTGTAATTTTTATAAACTTAGCGATAATTTTAATGGTTACATAACTGTCATAAATGTCAAAAAAGAAATTACAGATTTTAACACATTGTTAAGTAAAGATATTTTTGTAACTAAGACTTCTAAAACAGGGAAGCTAGCAAATATGCCAGTTACTTGTGTATACTATGGTGAATTTGATGGTTTAGGAGATTTTAGACCTATGTTTCTTGTAGGTTGTTACGGAGGAGGGGGTGGAATTAATGATGGAGGTACTGGATATGGCGGCGGCGGAGGTGGAGCTGGAGGTGGTGGTTCTGTTTTACCTGATCCAAACAAAACCCCTTGCTCAGCAGGTGCAACAACAACAACTATTTCTCAAAACAGTAACTATACATCAGCAACAGCTAGTATTTTGAAGGCGAGTGCTGACGGCAAAGAACATAGTATTACTTTAGGCAGAAATGCTAATGGTCAAATTACTCAAGCTCCCATGAATAATGGAAGTCTAAATATTGTGAATACAAACACTAGCTGGCCTGGTGCATTTGCGGATATTCATAACCATATTACCGATGGTCCTCCATCATCAAACGATATTGTATATGCAGCTGTACAAAAAAATGTAATGCATAATGGCTATACAACATCATTTATTAATGTACCACAAGGTTCTTACGCTGTCGTTGTAAATGATTTAGCTGCGGCACAAAGATTTGTAGCAGCCTATCCTGCTGATATATTACCCCCTTATCCCCCAGAATTCCCTGACTTTATTTTTAATCAAATCGATGGGTTAAAAAAACAGCTGGGTGAAAGTGTTGAAGGAAAAATGGAAGCTGTTTCTTTTATCTTGGATAAATATGCATCTGGAATAACAATACTCAAGCAAGATAGCGACGGAAATTATAAGCCTTTTATAATGAACGAAACTGTAAATCCGGACGGCACCAAAACATATACTTTAATACCTTGTAATAACTAAAATATAAAATTATGAAAAAAACAGTAAAAATTTTCGCATTAGTATTTCTTTTAATAAACTGTAGTTGCAAAGCACAAATGGTACAAACGACTAAAGATGTTTATTTATTAAAAACGAACGCACAACAATTTATTAATAAACCATTAAAAGATTTGCTAAAAGAAATTAAACCCCAAATTATAACAGGGAGTGGTAGCAATGAAGAAGGTTACCAATATTTTTCGTTTAGATTTAGAACAATGGAAGATTGGAAAAAAAATCAAGGTAATTGGGAAGATCGTGTATCACTTTATGTATATGTAAAAGAACCAATAGATTGGAAATGGGAAAAAAGACCTAAAGGAAAGGAATCAATCTGGACCAAAGAAGATGCAGCAAAATATGCAGATCTCATTGTAGTGAGGATAAAAGTAATAAATGAGTCAAAGGAATAAAAACAATAATTGGTTTGAAATCTACAGGTGCAATTGTTGGGGTTTGTAATTAAAAAATCATGAAAAAAACAGTAAAAATTTTCGCACTAGCCTTTCTATTAATAAACTGCAGTTGTAAAGCACAAATGGCACAAACGACTAAAGATGTTTATTTATTAAAAACAAACGAGCAACAATTTATTAATAAGCCATTAAAAGATTTATTAAAAGAAATTAAACCTGAAATAAAAGTAGGATACGGGACTATTGGAGAAGGTCACCAATACTTTTCGTTTAAGTTTAGAACCTTGAAAGACTGGGGTAAGAATCAAGGAAATTGGGAAGACCGAGTGACAATTTATGTATATGTAAAAGAACCAATAGATTGGCAATCAAAAAATAGACCTAAGGGGAAAGAAATGATATGGACTAAAGAAGATGCAGCAAAATATGGCAATCTTACTGTTGGGTTAATAAAAGTATATATTCAACCAAAGGAATAAAACAATAATTGTTTTGAAATCTACAGGAGCAATTGTTGTAATTAAATTTTAAACCATGAAATATTTAATATTTGTACTTTGTTTAACATTATTTTCTTGTTCTACTCAAAAAACAGGAAATAAAAAGAAGGAACATCAAATAAATGAACAAGTCAAAAAAGAATTGTGTCCTTATTGTGAAGAAGTCTTAATTAAGGATGAAAAGGATATTGTGAATGATTTATTGCAGGAAGAACTGACTTCGGATAGATATAAAGGAAGAGAAAACCAAGAAATAGTATTAATTGCAGAGGCAAATAGCCCTATTAAACCCCTCTTTGCTTATGAATATGCTTTTAAAGACTGGTGTAAATCAAACAGAACTAATATAAATAAAGCCGATGTAAGCAATAGGTGGTTTCTTGATAGTCTTCAAATCAATAAATTTAAAAATGATATTGGGTGTCATTGGAAAAGTACAGATATAATTTTTTTAAAAGTTTCTATTATAACTCAGCAATCTTATAAAGAAATCATAAATAATGGTGATTACATTAGTATGCCAGAAAAATTAATTTTAATTATTTCAAAACCTTTACTAATTGACAAAAACAAAGCATTAATAAGTTTTAATTCTGGAAGTAGTGTCGCTGGTTTTAATACAATAGAACGATTTACTGTGTTAATGAAAAAAATTAACGGAAAATGGATAAAAGATACAGATTATTTTGACGGTGTTTATGAATAGATAGTATAAATAATTAATAATATGGATTATCCCGATTTTGTATTGGCTGGGCAAGTTATACCAAACAAAGGAGGAATTATAGTAACAAACAGTACTTATTTTGTTAATATAAGGAAGCAATTGTTGGGAGTTTAAAATGAAAAATATAAAATTCCCGGAGCAAAAATCAGTATTGTTTGTATGGCGATGGCACATTCTTGATTTGTTTTATTAACAAATAGTTAATTAAAATCAGAACGGTTTTAGCCCAGATGGAAGCGGCATCCCACGCTTTTTTTGGGTGGATATAGCGCACAGCTGGAAATAGCTCCTTCCTTCGACAAGCTCAGGATGACAAAACGGAATTATAATTATACTTAAAAGATTTCGTTTACAGCGAATATAATTGTTATTTTGTAGCTTCTAAATTTTGAATGATTATGTTGAAAAACAACTTTAAATATATTCTGTTTCTACTTGTATTTGCAATGGCTAGCTGTGCTAAAAAAGGAAGTATTACTGGCGGCACGAAAGATACTATTGCGCCTGTTTTGAAAATAAGTTTCCCAAAAAACTTTAGCACCAACTTTAAAGGAACCGACATTAAATTGACTTTTGACGAATATATCAAGCTGAAAGATTTGAAAAAGCAATTGATTATTTCGCCGCCAATGAAAAACGAACCGCTGATATTACCAACAAATGTGAGTAAATATTTGACTATAAAAATAAATGATACGCTGCAACCTAATACTACCTATAGCTTTAATTTTGGGCAAAGTATAACCGACAATAACGAGGGAAATGCATTAAATCAGTTTAAATATGTTTTTTCGACAGGTGCTTATATTGATTCTTTGTCTATTGGCGGAACGGTGAAAGATGCGTATAAAAAAGAAGTAGAGTCGTTTGTATCGGTGATGCTTTATGATGTGAATGATAAATTTAAGGATTCGGTGGTTTATAATCAAACTCCAAGATATATTACGAACACTTTAGACAGTTTGAAAACTTTTAAATTAGAGAATTTAAAGGCTGGACAATATCTTTTGGTGGCAATGAAAGATTACAATTCGAATAATAAATTCAATCCTAAAAAGGATAAAATTGGGTTTAAGAAACAATTTATAACCATTCCGAATGATTCTGCTTTTGAATTGAAACTATTCAGGGAAGATCTTGCATTCAAGGCTTTTAAACCTATTCAAATCTCAGGAAATAAATTGCTTTTGCCTTATGAAGGGAAAGAAAAGAATTCGAAAATAGTATTGAAAAATAAGTCAGAAATTTTATCAACAATCATAACCAAATTCCCTAAAAAGGATTCTCTTCAAATTTGGTTTAAACCCGTAAAAACAGATTCTCTTTCTTTAGCAGTTAGCCAAGACAAATTCAAAGGTGATTTTAAATTTAAAATTAAAACCCAGAAAATTGATTCTGTAAATATCGTCGCTGTACAAAAAAGTGTTTTGAATTTTAGAGAGCAATTTACTTTGGAAAGTGCAACTCCATTGACTAAAATAGACCATTCTAAAATAAAAATTGTCAATAAAGATTCGGTTATGGTCGATTTTACGACTAAATACGATGATTTCAACCAACGATTATTCTTTGATTTCAAGAAAGAACCGTTAGAAAAATATACGATCACAATAATGCCAGATGCTCTGAATGATTATTTGGGACAACCCAATGACACTTTAGTCTACAAGCTAAACACAAAAACGATTTCCGATTATGGAAATCTTCGGGTGAATTTACAAAACGTAAAACACTTTCCAGTAATTGTTGAATTGTTAGACACCAAAGGTGATCTTGTCGCTTCTGAATTCTCAGAAAGCAACACAAAAATCGACTTTAACTTATTAGATCCTGCGGTTTTTACACTTCGGATTATTTATGATGATAACAAAAATAAAATCTGGGATACAGGAAATTATTTAGAAAAACGACAAGCCGAGGAAGTGGTTTATTTCTCCAATGATATTGATGTCCGTGCTAATTGGGATGTAGATCAAATTTTTGACGTAAGCCTTCCCTACACACCTCAACCAAAAAAGAAAAAGGATAATAAGAAGAAAAACAAGAAAGGTAAATCATCAATGGGCTTTTAGTTCAAAAGAGTCTTTATCGTTTAGAAAGCCGAATTTTCGCCTCGTTTCGTGTAGTTTTTCTTTGTTTAATTCAACGATGAAAACATCTTCGGTTTCTTGTGATTCGAGCATATAATTCCCTAAGAAATCGACTACTTGCGAATGCCCAATGTATTCAAAATTGTTGTTGTCGAAACCTATTCTGTTTACTCCAATAGTATAACACATGTTTTCGACCGAGCGTGCTTTGATCAAAATATTCCAAGCGTTCATGCGTACTTTTGGCCAATTGGCAACATAAAGTAGTACGTCATATTCTTCGGTATTTCGGGCAAAAAC
>CANBWX010000124.1 GCA_947373225.1 Flavobacteriaceae bacterium
AAACAAATGATGCCAGTATATGATAAACCAATGATTTATTATCCATTGTCGACTTTGATGATGGCTGGAATAAATGAAATATTAATTATTTCTACCCCTCATGATTTGCCTAATTTCAAGAAGTTATTAGGTGATGGTTCTTCTATAGGTTGTCATTTTAGTTATGCAGAGCAAGTTGTTCCTAATGGATTAGCGCAAGCCTTTGTGATTGGTGAAGAATTTATAGGGAATGATAGTGTTGCTTTAGTTTTGGGAGATAATATTTTCTTTGGAGCTAACATGGGCGATTTGTTAAAATCGAATACACAACCTAATGGAGGAGTCGTTTTTGCTTATCATGTTTCGGATCCAGAACGGTATGGTGTTGTAGAATTTGACGATAATCTAAAAGCACTTTCTATCGAAGAAAAACCATTGGAACCTAAATCTAATTATGCAGTTCCGGGATTGTATTTCTATGATAATTCAGTTGTAGAAATAGCCAAAAACATCAAGCCTAGTCCCCGTGGAGAATATGAAATTACCGATGTCAATAAAGTATATCTCGAACAAGGAAAATTAAAAGTAGGAATTCTTAACCGAGGTACGGCTTGGCTTGATACAGGTACTTTTAATAGTTTAATGCAAGCGGGACAATTTGTACAAGTTTTAGAAGAACGTCAAGGTTTAAAAGTGGGTTGTATTGAAGAAATTGCTTGGCGTCAAGGTTTTATTAATAGCGAACAACTCGAAGCGTTAGCAAAACCATTAATAAAATCGGGTTATGGAGATTATTTAATCCATTTATTGAAACATAAAAGATAAGGCTTCTTATTTTAGAATTGTTTAAATTACAGTAGTTAATCGGCGATTAAAGCCGTTAGTCGACGTAATAAAAGAATATAAATTTATTTTAAAGCAAATATACTTATTAATGTGTATTTTTGTGAAGATTTTAAGAAGTGAATTCCATTAAAAAAAAAGAGATTTTGAAGATTAATAAAGAGATTTCCAATGCTAATTTATTTTCGAGAAACTTCTCCTTCGAAAGTTTAAGATTTAACATTCATAATCTAAGCTATTTGCCTAGGTGGATTATTGTTATGATTGACTGTGCAGTTTTGGCTATGTCTTTTTTTCTTACTTATTTCATGTTTGACGGTATAGGATCCCATTATATATATCCTTCTTACAATTTTGTATTTATTTTCTCTTTACTTAGCATAAATATTTTCTTTTTTTGGTTATTTAGAACCTATTCAGGAATTATTCGACATTCTTCTTTTACCGATGCGATCAAGCTTTTCTTTTCACAGGTATCAGTTTTAGTTTTCTTTCTTTTCTTCAATTTTGTTTTTGATTTATTTTTTCAGGAAAAGATTTTTAAAAACACGGCGCTTTTTATAAATATAGTGATTTCGTTCTGTGGATTATTTTTGTATCGTGTGATTATAAAACAGGCTTTTGAAATCTATTTTTCAAAAAAAAATGACACTAAATTAATACGAACGCTTATTTACGGTACTGATGCCAATGCAATATCAGTAGCCAATGCATTGAAGTTTGAAACCCCTACGCGATTTAAAATTGTAGGTTTTGTTGATAAGAACAATCAAAATGCCTCTAAACGAATGATGGATTTGCCGATTTTAATCCAAAAGAAAAAGTTTTCCACTTTAATGCGTTCCATAAGAGCCGAAGGGGTGATTATTGCCGATAGAAGTTTATCAAGAGAAGATCAATTGGTTATAGTAGATCAGTGTTTAGAGTTCAATTATAGAGTATATACAGTACCACAGATTTCGGATTGGGAAAATCAAAAAGAAATATCCAAAAAAGTAAAAAATATTCAAATTGAAGATTTACTAGAAAGGAAACCAATTGTATTAGACAATAAATCGATCAAAAAGCAATTAAATAATAAAACCGTATTGATAACAGGTGCCGCTGGATCAATAGGAAGTGAAATTGCAAGGCAAGTATTGGGATTTTTCCCAAAAGAAATTATTATCCTAGATCAGGCTGAAACACCTTTGCATCATTTAAGTTTAGAAATGGGAAGTTTAGGTTTTGATTCAAAAATACATAATGTAATTGCTGATATTAGAAATAAGGAAGCCATGCAACGCGTGTTTAAATTGTATAATCCTCAAGTTGTGTTTCATGCTGCGGCCTATAAGCATGTACCAATGATGGAAGAAAATCCATCACAAGCCATTCTAAATAATGTTGAAGGAACTAAAAATATTGCGGATTTATCCTGTCAATATAAAGTCAAAAACTTTGTCATGATTTCTACCGATAAGGCTGTAAACCCTAGTAATGTAATGGGGGCAAGTAAACGAATTGCCGAGAAATATGTACAGTCTCTACATTTGAAAAGTATAAAAGAAAATGGACATAAGGGGACCAAATTTATTACTACCCGTTTCGGAAATGTATTAGGTTCCAATGGGTCTGTTGTGCCTTTATTTACCAATCAAATTGCTAATGGAGGTCCTGTAACCATAACGCATCAGGATATTATTAGATATTTTATGACCATCCCCGAAGCCTGTCAATTAGTTCTTGAAGCGGCTACAATGGGCAATGGTGGCGAAATCTATATTTTTGACATGGGCAAACCGGTCAAAATAATCGATTTGGCCAGAAAGATGATTAAGCTCGCTGGGTTTATTCCGGATGTGGATATCAAAATTCAAATTGTGGGTTTACGACCAGGTGAAAAATTGTATGAAGAATTGCTCAATGATACCTCGAAAACCTTGCCTACTCACCATGAAAAAATAATGATAGCGCAAGACCTACAAGAGGAATTTGAAACGCTCCATTTAGATATTGATGAGCTTATAGGTGTCGCTAATTTCTTTGATAATGAAGATATTGTAATGAAAATGAAAAAAATTGTGCCTGAGTTTAGGAGTATGAATTCTGTTTTTGCCGAATTGGATAAATAAAATAATTCGTACTTTTTTTTAAAATATGAAAAGTTTACACTGGATGGCTATTTCCTTTGTAAACTTTTTTATTTTAAAAAAGTTAAAGTCTATAGGCTAAAAAATTGATTGTTAGCAATTATTTCTTTTATCGGAGTCAAATCTTTTACTTTTACTTTTTGTTCAAAGGCAGCAATATGATTGTCATGATGTACATCCGACCCTACGAAATTATACATTCCTTTTTGAAGTAGTTTTTCAGCCATTTTAGTAACAGCATCACCATAATAGCCCACTACAGCAGCTAAATTTAGTTGAAATAAACAGCCCGCTCTTTTTAGTTTTTGATATTCGTTAAAATTAGTATGATAAAATAGATAGCGCTCCGGGTGTGCTAAAACAGGAATATAACCCGCTACCTGCAAGTCGAATAAGATTTCGTATAATTGAATAGGAGGATTGATATAGGACATTTCGACAAGCACATAATTATCCTTGAGAGTCAAGAGTTTCTCGGCTTTAAATAATTGTACAAAATAGTCGTCCATCATATATTCCGCTGCGGCCCGAAAAGGAACTGTGATTTGGTATTTCTCAAGTTCTAGAACTGTTGCCGTTTTCAAATCCGTAATTTGCTCACTCGAATTATCCCAGACATTATGAATACAATGAGGTGTGGTTATAAATTGTGACATTCCAAAGTTCGTAAGCGCCTGAATAAGCCTTAAGCTATCTCCAAAAGTTCGCGCACCATCATCTATACCAGGTAAAAGATGCGAATGAATATCGACATGATTATCAGGAATTAGGTCTTTGAGTATGGTTTTTGTTCTAAATAAGTTTAGCATGCTGCTAAGGTAAACAATTTGTTTTTTTAGTCAATAATTTTATTATAAAAGACCAATCTTGAATTTTTTGCTACAAAAGCTTCTCTATACAGTTCACTTCGAGTATTTTAGTTTTTTATTATTATTTTAATCCATACAGAAGCACTCCTGCTGCTATTTTTATAATTAGCCCCAACTATTTAAAAAAATATATAATTTATCTCCAAAAGTATATTTTTGAATTACCAACGATAATGCTATATTTGCCTTATAGCCGAATTGCATTTAAGTTATTAAATAAACAAAAAGGTAAGCCCAGCCTAAAGATATGAACACTACTGAAAATTCAGATTCGGATTGGTTGTTTGAAATAACACCAAAAAATAAATTCTTCTCGCTCAATCTCAAAGAGATTTGGCAATACCGAGATTTACTGATGCTTTTTGTAAAAAGGGATGTGGTTACGGTATACAAACAAACCGTTTTAGGGCCACTATGGTATCTGATTCAGCCTTTATTTACTTCAATTACTTTCACCATTATATTCAATTCGGTAGCGGGAATAAGTACCGGAAGTGTGCCTCCATTTTTGTTTAATTTAGCTGGAATCACAGTATGGAATTATTTTACGTCCTGCCTCAACGATACCTCAGACACCTTCAAGAAAAACGCAGCCATATTTGGGAAAGTATATTTTCCTAGGGTGATTATGCCGCTATCGGTGGTGTTATCCAATTTATTGAAATTTGGAATCCAATTCTTGATTTTTATTGTTTTTTACGGCTATTATTATTTTAAAGGAGCCGCTATAAGCATGAATGGATCTAGTTTATTTTTTCCATTGTTGGTGGCTTTAATGGGGATTTTAGGACTGGGTTTAGGAATGATTATCTCCTCTTTAGTAACTAAATACAGGGATTTTACTTATCTCATTGGTTTTGGTGTACAATTGCTCATGTATTTATCTGCCGTTATGTATCCCATGGCCTTAATCAAGGAGAAATTGCCTACTTATGGATGGCTGGTTCAATACAATCCACTGGCTTATGTGATAGAGACTTCTCGTTATATGTTGTTGAATGTAGGACATATTTCTATTTTGGGATTGGTTTATACTTTCAGCATAACGATTATCGTTTTTATTGTAGGCTTATTGGTTTTTAATAAGACCGAGAAGAGTTTTATTGATACGGTGTAATGGTGAAAGGTGAATAAGAAAGGAGTGAGTGAGCAGATGCTTAATTTTGCAGGGATTAATTCCCCTCATAAGAGAGTTTAGGGGGGGTAGAGTAGTGAAAAGGGAAGAGTGAGAAGTATAAGGTAAAAAAATGAATAAAAAATATTGAAGGGTTGAAAACCAAAACCCAATATTCGATAACCTTAAAAAAAACTATAGTAGAGTTAGCCGTCTTGGACTTCTAATTGAAACATAAAATAAAGGTTGGGTTTGTGTGTTAACCTATGAATATTAAAAACAAATAAACATCAACGCATTGATGTTAAAAACATAAAAAAATATCAATTCATTGATGTTTTTTGTATATTTGTAAAAAGAAAAATGCAAAGATTATATAGTCAATTCTACGAAAAGTACGCGCTTGTACAAACGAAACAACTGAGGGATTTTATGCACACTATTGATTGGGATAACCGATTTATAGGCATAAAAGGAAGTAGAGGTGTAGGTAAAACAACGCTTTTATTGCAGTATATACGTTTAAATTTTAAGCCTGACAAAAGTGTTTTGTATGTAAGTTTAGATAATTTATATTTTCTTGAAAATACCTTATACGATTTAGTAAATGATTTTTATAAAAAGGGAGGACTGTTTATCGCTATTGATGAAGTGCATAAATATCCAAACTGGGCCATTGAAATAAAAAACATTTATGACGATATGCCTCATTTAAGACTGGTTTTTACTGGCTCCTCTTTGCTTCATATACAACAGGCAAAGGCTGATTTAAGTAGGCGCGTGGTCATTTATTCTATGCCAGGTTTGTCATTTAGAGAATTTCTTCAATTTGAAACAAAAATAAAACTGGAAACGTATACTCTAAAAGAAATAGTTACAAATCATATCGCTATCGCTATTGGCATTACCCAAAAAGTCAAACCTTTGCACTATTTTGAAGATTACTTGAATTATGGTTATTATCCTTTTTATATGGAAAATAAAAAATCGTTTCATCAAAAATTAAGCGAGATTTTACTAACCGTTTTAGAAGTTGATATTCCGCAATATGCTTCCATTCAAGTTTCTAATATTATAATGTTAAAGAAATTATTGGCAGTCATTAGTCATTCAGTACCTTTTAAACCTAATATGAACACCATTAGCGAACGTACGGGGATAAGCCTCAATACCATGAAAAACTATTTAAAGCTTTTGAAAGACGCACAACTTTTACAACTTTTGTATGTAGAAGATAAAGGCGTTAATAGTTTGGGAAAACCAGAAAAAATTTACCTCAATAATACTAATTTAATGTTTAATTTAGTCAATGAAAGTGAAATAGGAAATAGAAGAGAAACCTTTTTTTTAAATCAACTCAGCTATACCAACACTATTTTTGCTTCTAAAAATGCAGATTTTAAAGTAGATGGGGTTTATGAATTTGAATTGGGCGGTAGAAATAAAAAAAAGAAACAAATAAAAGAGTTGCAAAGCGCATTTATTGTGAAAGACACTATAGAAATAGGAGCTGATTTGAATATTCCGTTGTGGCTTTTTGGATTTTTATATTAGAAAACAGCATTGAGGAGTGAGGAGTGAGGAGTGAGGAGTGAGAAGTGAAAGGTGAGCAGTGAGCAGTGAGTGTTGAAAGGTGAAAAATGAAAAGTGAGAAGTTATCAAGGAGAAGAGAATAGTTAGTATATTTACTATTTATCACTCATTAAAATCAAAAAAAAGATGGATCATAAGGATTTAGAGGCTTGGAAAAAGAGTATGGATTTGGTCGTTAGTATATATCAAATCACAAAATTATTTCCTGATTCTGAAAAATTTGGTTTAACAAGTCAAATGCGGAGAGCAGTTGTATCAATTCCATCTAATATTGCTGAAGGAGCTGCAAGAAAGGGAAATAAAGAATTAATACAGTTTCTCCATATTTCAATAGGTTCACTTTCAGAATTAGAAACACAGTATTTAATAGCAATACGATTGGAATTTATTAAAAAAGAGGAAGCTTTAGAATTACAGATGATTGAAGTTAAAAAGCTTTTAATAGGATTTAGAAATTATTTAAACAAGTGAAATAGTGAAATAGTGAAATAGTGAAAAGTTAATAGTTAATAGTTAATAGTGAAAAGTTAATAGTGAAAAGTTAATAGTGAAATAGTTAATAGTGAAATAGTTAATAGTGAAATAGTTAATAGTGAAATAGTTAATAGTGAAATAGTTAATAGTGAAATAGTTAATA
>CANBWX010000125.1 GCA_947373225.1 Flavobacteriaceae bacterium
AAGGGCTTCTTTTACAAAATCATAATCACCAACCGAAATTCCGCCAGAAACCAAAACAAAATCAAAATCAGAAAGACAGTTTTTCAATACTTTTTTAGTAGCTTTTAAATTGTCTTTTACTTTGAAAGTGGCTATTTTTTGAATTCCAATTGCTCTCAAAGCAGTTTTGAGCATAATCGAATTGCTTTCGTAAATTTTGCCCTTTGGCAAATGCTTTCCCGGTTTGACCAATTCGTTTCCTGTAACTACAATAGCGACTTTTGGCTTGGCATATACCGTTATTTCCGTAATTCCCAAACAAGCCATAAAACCAATAGCAGCAGGATTGATTAAGGTATTTTTTTCAAGTGCCAGTTGATTCTCTTTTATTTGCTCACCTTGGTTTCTAACATTGGCGAAAGGAACAGGCATTTTATTGATTTCTAAATAGTTATCTTTTAAAGTAGTATGCTCTTGCATAACAACTGTATCGAGAGTAGAAGGAACAAAAGCTCCCGTAAATATTCGGATTGCTTGATTTTTATCGAGTTCAATGTTCGAGTAATCGCCTGCTTGCGATGTACTAATTACCTCATATTTGGTTAATTCACTGTGTGAAAAAGCATAACCATCCATCGCCGATTGCCGAAAAGGAGGCATATCTATTGGAGAATAAATGGCTTCTGCCAAAATATATCCAAGAGATTTAGACACCTTGATTTTTCTAATAGGCATTTTTAGACTATTGTTTTCGATAATGGTTAAGGCTTGTTCGACTTGTATCATATTCAATTAATTTAAAACTAAGTAAAAATACTTATGCAAATATAAGTAAATATAAGTAGTAATAGCTAAAAAAATAATTAATATTTTTTTATTAGTTTTTAGAAGATTGTTAAAAAAAAAATGTAATTATAGTTAACGTAAATTTCCTCCTTTCCTTTGATATTGATTTACCAGTTGTCAATAATCTAAAAAATGAAAACTAACTTAATATAGAGGTTTTATTCGTGTATCCAGTATCAGTCTTATCCAAAATTCATTGTCAATTAGTGATTCTTTCAATATTTATTTAAGTTGTTTTTAGATTATATTTTGACATTATAGTATCTTTTCTGAAATTATAAAAAGCATATTTTTGCCATAAACTCAAAATTTATAAAAAATACGGCTCAAAAAAGATGATTTTGAGCCGTATTTACATTATTAAATGAGCTGTAAAATATACAACTTAACTATCGTCCACCTCGATGAACCATCCGAATCAGATTTTTGTGTAAACACATTTTTCCATTTTACAAAATTTTACCCCACAAAAAAACGACAACTTTTACGGCTGTCGTTTCTTTACGCTAGTGCGAGTATTACGCTCGTACACGTTTGCTTATTGTTGTGGGCACGAGCAAGATGCTCGCGCTAGCGGGGGATTTTGGAAGATAATTTGTTACAAAAAAGTTTTGTTTTTTTAAGTTCGTTATTGAATGGTTTATTTTAAAAAATATTTAATCAATGTTTTTTTCTTCAAATAATATAAAGCCCAATACGCATTGGGCTTTATATTATTAATTTTAATTCAACTTCACAATCATCAACTTACCGCTACCATCATTTTTTATAGAGTTTGAAATCGCATTGTTGGCATTTAACCCTTTAATGTTTACTATATCTCCTGAATTTAAATAAATAACCCCACTTACTGCTCCTCTGCCTTTACTTCCTGCTGGAAAATTATTCGGACTAGGAGCTACATAATTCGGTAAAATATTATTTAATCCCGAAAGGTTTGTATTGTTAACATCAACATATAACCATTGATTTGTTGTATTGCCTGCAGTTGTGTTATCAACGGTTCTTACCACAGCTTGTATATAATATAAGCCTGCGGCGCCTGCTGTGTACGAATTTGTAGAAGTGCTGTAAGTTCCAATAGTAGGTGTAGTTACTACATTTTCAAATACAACGACGTCACCGGTATTTGTTCCG
Organism: Flavobacteriaceae bacterium; assembly: GCA_947373225.1. Lineage (GTDB taxonomy): Bacteria > Bacteroidota > Bacteroidia > Flavobacteriales > Flavobacteriaceae > Flavobacterium. The sequence continues at coordinate 1,963 of CANBWX010000125.1, forward strand.
TTTGCATTGGCTAGAGCTTGTGTTGCAGCTATTTTTGAGGCTTGTAATTCTAATTTTGCACCAGGCATATTAGCCCAACTTGCATTCGTACCATCAGTAGTCAAAACATTTCCTGCGTTTCCTGTTTGTGTTGGCAAAGATGTACTACCTCCACTTGGTGTTACCCAAGCCGTATTATAATTTGTACCATCTACTTTGGCTAACACTTGGTTGGCTGTTCCACCTGTTGGCGTACCGTTTTTGGCATACAAAGCATATGGCGAACTCAATAATTGGCTTGTTCCTGTTATGGTATAAGAAGTTCCTCCTGTTGGGTCGGTTTCAGTTTTAATAAAATAAGGCCCATTTGCCCAGTTTATATTTGCAAATGTTCCTGCTACTACGGTCCCGCTTCCTATTTCTAAAGAAACCAATCCGTTAGCATTCGTGGTTGGTGTTTGTGTTTCAACATAAGCCCCCATGCCCGATGCAGAAACTTGCAGTATGCTAATTCTCATACCTACAGCTTGGTTGGTAACCAGTGCGTTGGCTGTATTTCTTATTACTGCTTGGTAGCTCATTTTTTCTGGAGCTTGTGCATTTGCTGTTAGAGCAAAGATGAAAGAAAATAGAAGAAAGACTTTTTTCAAATTGGATAATTTTAATTTCATAATTTTTATTTTTAAACTAAGCCCGACACAACACGCATTGGGCTTTATATTGTTTTCTTACTTCAACCTTACCACTGAAAAATACGTACTACCATCAACTCTCAAAGCCAATTGGCTTTGAGTAGCACTTCCTTTGGCTTTAATTTTTACAACATCTCCTGCCGATAAATAAACCACCCCCGTAGCAACCGAGCGAATAGAAAATTGTGGCAAGGCAACATTTCCAATATTATACGTAGTAGTACCGTAAATACTTGAAGCCGAGGTAGCGTTTATTTCTATTAGCATGGAGATTGTGTTATTGACGATATTGCTAATTGTGTTGTATGCCATTAATTGGCTCGTCAGTTGGTACCAACCTGCTCCTGTGCTACCTACTGTAAAGGTTGTACCATCCCACGTATTACCGCCTGTTAATGCTGCATGTGCATCGTTAGTCGCTGAATAAACCACCGCTTCACCTGTGGTAGTTTGGGCAACTGTAATATCTGTAGCCGCTAATGTTTGTGCAGCAGTTTTGGTTGCTCTTAGTTCTATGCTTGGGAAACTCGGTGTAGCCCAACTTGCATTCGTGCCATCAGTAGTTAATACCTGCCCAGCAGTACCGCCAGTTGGTGTGCCGTTTTTGGCATACAAAGCATACGGCGAACTCAATAATTGGCTTGTTCCTGTTATGGTATAAGAAGTTCCTCCTGTTGGGTCGGTTTCAGTTTTAATAAAATAAGGCCCATTTGCCCAGTTTATATTTGCAAATGTTCCTGCTACTACGGTTCCGCTTCCTATTTCTAAAGAAACCAATCCGTTAGCATTCGTGGTTGGTGTTTGTGTTTCAACATAAGCCCCCATGCCCGATGCAGCACCTTGCAGTATGCTAATTCTCATACCTACAGCTTGGTTGGTAACCAGTGCGTTGGCTGTATTTCTTATTACTGCTTGGTAGCTCATTTTTTCTGGAGCTTGTGCATTAGAATTTAGAACATAGAAAAAAGAACAAAGAAGAAAGACTTTTTTCAAATTAGATAATTTTAATTTCATAATTTTTATTTTTTAATTATTTTAAAGGTTTTAATTTCTTTGTTGTTGTCCATTACTTTTAACAGATATACTGCCAATGGGTATTGCTCCATTGAAAGTGTCGTGGTTTCAGTTGTGATTTTGTCATTTGTAATTAATCTACCATTTAAATCAAAAAGTTGGTAGCGCAAATTGTCTAAATTGTAGTTTTTGACTTCTAATGATAGAAAATTAACCGTTGGATTAGGATACACCGCCATTTGCAGGTTGATGTTGAAATTGTCATTTCCCAATACGGTTTGAATTTCGTAGGGTTGTTGTACCCCTTGTACCACAGAACCATTGCTTCCTGTGGCGGTTGTATACACCGTTTGACCTACGGAGTAGTTTACGCTTCCGTTGCTTCCTGAGGCATTACCACCTGCATTTACAGGAGACTGTTGTGCAAATACGCTACATCCAAGTAGGATAAATGCTGTTGCAAGTTTTTGTTTTTTTTGCTTCATAGTTTGTATTTAGATTTGTTAGACTTTTTGGATTTTTTAGATTTTTTAGATTGAAATTATTGTTACATTTAATTTATTTTGATACCATTTGATGCTACAATAGTATAGCAAATAAAAACGCCTGTCAATAAGGGACGACCCTTATTTTGTAGGTAGGGTAGAGGTTTGGGCTGTCCCTTATTTTATTGTTTTTTGTACTTAATGGGTTGGTTTTGCGAAAAGAAAAAGTATTTTTGTTTTTTTAACCCAAATATTATGCGATTTCTTGGTTTGCTAAAAAAACGGATTAGTTTCATTATCTTGGGGCTGATTTTGCTCGTTGGTTGCCATAACAAAAAAGAAACTGCCTTTGCCGATTCGCCAACAAACAAGTGGATTGCCGATGCTAAAAACAGCCGAAAAAAGGAATACAAAACTGTTTTTTATAAAAAATATGCTGACTTTTTGAAAAAAAACGAAATCGATTCTGCCAGACTTATCTTAAAAGCATACAGCTACAACCTTGATCGACAAACGCAGTATGATGCTGTTTACTTAAAAACGGTAGTCGCCTTTTTATCTAAATATGATGCACAACATTCGGATTTAAAGAACATTAATTTGTATTACAGCACGGGTTATCAATACCGCTTGAAAGATGATTTTCAGGAATCGAAAAAATGGTTTGAGTACATCATTCAAAATGCTAATCAGCTAAAAGGAGCAACGACATTATCATCGGCTTACTTACAACTGGGGAATATTTCGTATATAAAATGCGATTATGATCACGCCATTAGCCACTATAATTTATCAGCCAATTTATACGAACAGCGAGAGGATTGGTCTAATGCCAGCGTGGCTTATGCCAATATTGCCAATTGTTATTATGAATTATTTGCTTACAATGCCTATGAAAACAACATCAATAAAGCCATCGCTCTTTCGGAAAAAAGCAAAAACGAAAACAGCCTTTTGTATTATCAATTGAATGTTTGCGATTACATTTTGAATGTAAAAAAAGACAGTGTTTTATTTGTAAAAAAAATAAATGCACTAGCTAAAAAAGAGCTTTTATTGCGTACGAAAGAAGATAATTTAACTTTCAATTTATATGATTTGCAGGTTGCCAAAAGTTTACTCGAAAAAAAACTGGACAGTTGTGTGTTTTTTATCGAAAAAATGAAAGCACTCAATGCAACACTTCAAGTTTCGGAAAATCAGAAAATGATTGGTATGTATGAGGAAAAATTTAATTTTGCCAAAAATAACAAAATTGACAATCCCCAAAAACTATTAGATCAGGTAAAACTTTTTGAAGAAGACAAAAATTTATATCAATCGATTGGCATTTATAAACTTTTATACACCGATGCTTTTTTAAAAAAAGACTATAAACTGGCTTTGGATTATAAAAATACGCTGGAGAAAACTAACTACATTTTATACCAAAAAAACAGCAAAGGACAACTTTTTGAAACCGATAAAAAATACGAAACCGAGAAGAAAGAAAAGTTGTTAAACCAACAACAAGCAACGATTTCTAAAAACAAATTGCTTATTATTGGGTTATTATCGGTCTTGTCCATAGTTATTTTAGGTGTTATTTTGTATTATTCTCGAAAACGAAAACAAGAAGCTCAAGCCGAAACCATTCGCCAAGAACAATTTACGTTTCAATTATTACAAAACACCGAAGAAGAACGCAGCCGAATTGCTGGCGAACTGCACGATAGCGTAAACCACGATTTGTTAAACATAAAAAACAGTTTGATAAATGGTAAAACTATTGAAGTAAATGATGTTGCCAATGTGATTGAGGAAGTGAGAAATATAAGCCGCAACTTGCACCCAGCAGTTTTAGAAACCATAGGTTTGGAGGCAAGCATTGAAAACCTGTGCGAACGATTGACCGAAGTTGGGCTTTTTACCACTTGCAAAATTCAATATACTCAAAAATTGAGTAAAGCCAAAGAGTTGCAACTGTACCGCATTATTCAAGAAGCTTTAAACAATACGTTAAAACACGGCAAAGCCAATGCCGCAAAAGTAATTTTGACTTCGCAAAATAATAGTTTGCATCTTGAGTTAAAAGACAACGGAAACGGATTTGATGTAAGCCAACAACTCAACAACCCAAAATCGTTCGGGTTGCAAAGCATTATGCAACGAGCCAAAGCAATAGCTGCTAAAATCAATATTGATTCTACCAATAAAGGAACTGTAATTTTATTAAAAATACCTGTATGAAAACCATAATCATTGCCGACGATCACCCAATGACCTTAAACGGCTTACAATTGTATGTAGAAAATTTGGGTTATAGTGTATTAAAAGTATGTCAAAATGGTATTGATGCTTATAATGGTGTCGTAACGTTAAACCCCGATTTTGTGATTTTGGATTTAAATATGCCCGGAATGAATGGGTTGGAAGTTTTGGGGAAAATAAGAGAAGAAGATGCTACTACAAAAATCATTCTCTACACCATGTATCACGAAAAATCGTTTCTTACCAAGGCTATAAATTTAGGTGTTAATGGTTATTTGCTAAAAGATTTTGCCATAGAAGAATTGTCAATTTGTTTAGAAAAGGTAAGTGCTGGCGAAAATTGGTTTAGTCCAAAACTAAATGAAACCCTTATCATCAAAAAGCATGATACCGAAATGAGCAAACTTTTATCATTATCTCCAGCCGAGCGAAAAATATTGTCGCTCATAGCCGAAGATCATAATTCAAAATCGATTGCCGAACTACTATTTATTTCGGATAAAACAGTTGAAAAGCATAGAAGTAATATTATAAAAAAATTAGGATTGCCAAATGAACGCAACGTTTTACAGAGATTTGCACTGCAAAATCAAATTCCAGAATAAGATTTTTTTTGATTTGTTACTGTAAACTTATCTCTTACTATTTTCATATCCTCACTTACTTTTTTATCTAAAACCTTTGCGTAATGTTGGGTTGTTCTCAAGTTTTTATGCCCTAACATTTTGCTAACACTTTCAATAGGAA
>CANBWX010000126.1 GCA_947373225.1 Flavobacteriaceae bacterium
GAAGCGGAGGAATTTGATGTTCAAATTGATATGAACGATGTTCGCGTGGATTTCTTCTGTTCGTCAGGACCTGGTGGACAATCGGTTAATACAACAAAATCGGCGGTTCGTTTGACGCACATTCCAACTGGTTTGGTGGCGCAATGTCAGGATCAGAAATCGCAACATAAGAATAAAGATAAAGCCTTGACGGTTTTGCGTTCTCGTTTATACGAACAGGAATTGGCCAAAAAACAAGAACAAGATGCTTCCAAACGTACTTCGCAAGTGAGTTCTGGTGACCGTTCGGCAAAAATTAGAACCTACAATTATGCGCAAGGCCGTGTAACGGATCACCGCGTGGGATTGACATTATACGATTTAGGAAATATAATGAATGGTGATATTCAGAAAATTGTTGACGAATTACAACTAGTCAATAATATGGAAAAACTGAAAGAAGCGAGTGAGGTATTTTAATAGGTTTTGGGTTTTAGGTCTTGGGTTTTGAGTTGTAGGTTTCTGTTAAACTAAAATATATGAGAAACTTTAGAGATTTAGAAGTTTGGCAAAGTTCTGTTTTATTTGTTAAAAGAATTTACATTATTACGGGTACGTTTCCAAAAGAAGAAAAATTTGGACTTGTTTCTCAGATTAATAGATGTGCAGTTTCAATTCCATCGAACATTGCCGAAGGTTGTTCTAGAACTTCTCAAAAGGACTTTTCTAGATTTTTGCAGATAAGTCTGGGTTCAGCTTTTGAATTAGAGACGCAAATTGAAATAGCTAAAGAAATAGGTTTTCTGGATGTAATTTTGCACGTAGAAATTATTGCCAAACTCAATGTAATTCAAAAAAGAATTCAATCATTAAAAAAGTATGTTGATTCCAAGGTTTAATCTAACACCTAAAACCTAACACCCAAAAAATGACTACAGAACAACTAATTGATCAAATAAAAATCAAAAAATCGTTTCTATGCGTAGGATTAGATGTTGATTTGAATAAAATTCCACCTCATTTATTAGAACTAGAAGATCCGATTTTCGAGTTTAACAAAGCGATAATTGATGCTACTCATGATCTTGCGGTGGCGTACAAACCCAACACGGCTTTCTTTGAAGCGTATGGAATAAAAGGTTGGATTTCTTTGCAAAACACCATTAATTATATCAACAAAAATCATCCTGAAATCTTCACGATTGCCGATGCAAAACGGGGCGATATTGGAAATACTTCATCGATGTATGCCAAAGCATTCTTCGAAGATTTGAATTTTGACAGCGTAACTGTTGCTCCATATATGGGGAAAGATTCGGTGGAGCCTTTCTTGGCTTTCGAAAATAAACACACGATTATGTTGGCTTTGACTTCGAACGAAGGTGCTTTCGATTTTCAAACCTTGAATGTGGGCGGAAAGGAATTGTACAAACAGGTTTTGGAAACGTCTAAAACTTGGAAAAATTCGGAAAATCTGATGTATGTTGTTGGCGCTACAAAAGCGGAATATTTCACAGAGATTCGTAAAATTGTTCCCGATAGTTTCTTGCTTGTTCCAGGCGTTGGCGCACAAGGCGGAAGTCTTTCGGAAGTTTGCAAATACGGAATGAATGCGAATGTTGGATTATTGATTAATTCTTCACGAGCGATTATTTATGCTTCAAAAGGAATTGATTTTACCGAAAAGGCTAGGGAAGAAGCGCTGAAAATGCAACAAGAAATGGAAGATATTCTGAAGGTTTATTAAACTTTCTTTTTTAAACACATAGACACATAGATTTTTGTTGAATTGATAAGGCGTTTCACTTCTTTAAAGTTATTCATAGCTATGTTAAACCAAGAAACGAGCGATAGCGAACAGGCAAAGCAATTGGTCTATCTCATTTTTTTCTGTGATTCTATGCGTTTAAATATTTTTTAAATATCACAAAATGATAATTTTAATTCGTGAATTCGTGGCTGAAAATTTTCTACATTGCAGCGAATTAAAACTGTAAAATTAAATCCGTTTTTATCCGCGTTTTCGCTTTTGCGAATCCGTTTAATCCGCGTCCCATTTAAAAAAAATGATAAACTACACCATTTACAAAAACGAAAATAGCGATCAGTGGGTGACTTTTGTCCACGGTGCTGGCGGTAGTTCGTCTATTTGGTTCAAGCAAATTCGGGATTTTAAAAACCAGTATAACGTTTTGTTATTGGATTTACGCGGTCACGGAAACTCCAATTCTCAAATAAAAAAAGCATTTAAACAAAAGTATACTTTCGAATCTATCGCTAACGATGTTCTGGAAGTTATTGATCATCTTAAAATTGAAAAATCACATTTTGTTGGAATTTCCCTCGGCACGATTCTTATTCGACAATTAGCCGAAATGCATCCAGAAAGAGTGCAAAGTATGATTCTTGGAGGTGCCATTCTGAAAATGAATTTCCGTTCGCAAATCCTAATGAAATTGGGCAACACATTCAAATATGTGTTGCCTTACTTGGTGTTGTACAAGTTTTTTGCTTTTGTTATTATGCCGAAGAAAAGCCATAAACAATCACGTTTGCTTTTTATTAATGAAGCCAAAAAATTATACCAGAAAGAATTCATAAAATGGTTCAAACTCACCGCCGAAATCAATCCTGTTCTGCGCTGGTTTCGCCAAGTAGAATTAAATATACCAACGCTTTATATCATGGGTGAGGAAGATTACATGTTTTTGCCATCGGTGCGACAAGTAGTTGAAAAACATTATAAATCTTCGAAATTGTTTGTGATTGAGCAATGTGGGCATGTCGTAAATGTCGAGCAACCCATTATTTTTAATAATGAAGTTTTGTCTTTTATAAGTTTAAACAAATAAAAAAATGCCGATATCCTAAGACGTCGGCATTTTCTTTTATTAACCAAAACCAAAATAATAAATAACCAGTTTATTACATTACAAAGATGGTGTAGTTTTTGGTGTATTGCTGTTAAAGGTTTGTTATTAGTTTGTTGTTTATACGTTAAGGTTTCTTCAAAAAAATATTTTCCATTTCATTGATTTTTGTCCAAAAAAAAAGTCCCGCAATTTGCGGGACAATCTTTTTACTAACCAAAACCAAAATAATAAATAACCAGTTTATTACATTACAAAGATCGCTATCTTACTCGCTTTATACTGTTAAGGATTTGTTATTAGTTTGTTGTATATAAGTTAAGTTTTTAATTTCGAGTATTTTACATTATTTTTTGTCTTGCAGGGAAAATACTTTCTTCAATACAACCGAAGTTCTGGAATTAAGATTTGTTCTGATGTTCTTTTCTTCGACAGTAATCATTTTAAAAACACCTTCAAGGGATTTATTGGTTACATAATCCGTGATGTCAGGATTTACTTTTTTGACAAAAGGAAGCGTGTTGTATTTTTTTATAATCGAATCCCAAATAACATCGGCGCCAACTTTCCCAAGCGAAGTTTGAACAACGGGACTGAATTTAGCATACAATTCTTTTGTTGTCGTAGTTTGCAAATAAGCGGTTGCTGCAGAATCATTTCCCATCAAAATGCTTTTGGCATCAGTAATAGTGATGTTTTTTATAGCGGTGACAAAAATTGGCGTTGCTTCTTTCACAGCATCTTCGGCAGCACGATTCAATGCTTTAATTCCGTCATCGGCTAAGCTTGACATTCCCATTTTGCGCAAAGCACGATCTACTTTTACCAATTCGTCGGGCATTAAAATCTTAACCGCATCATTTTTATAAAATCCGTCGGTCTTGGTTAATTTCGAAACTTGCTCCGTCACGCCTTTATTCAAAGCTTCCTTTAATCCGGCTGCAATGTCAAGTCCAGAATTTGTTTTTGATAAAACAGCTACTTGGTCGGTTGCCTTTTTTAGAATATCTTTGAATTGTGCGTTGCCAATAATTGGAACCAAAAGGAATAATAATGCTATTTTTTTCATTCTAAATTGTATGTTATGTTACTTTAATAATTTTCTAATAAAAAACAACCGTTTTATTGCCGTAAACCATTGTTTTGCGTTCAGCATGGAGTTTTATGGCTCTTGCCAAAACAATTCGTTCTAAATCTCGTCCTTTCATTATAAAATCCTCAACCGAATTAATATGAGAAACCCGAGCAATATCTTGCTCAATAATTGGACCTTCATCTAACGCTGCGGTAACATAATGGCTTGTCGCGCCAATGATTTTTACACCCCGTTTAAACGCTGAATGATAGGGTTTTGCACCAGGAAAAGCAGGTAAAAATGAATGGTGAATATTGATGATTTTATTCTCGTAAAGCGAAATCAAATTAGGCGTTATGATTTGCATATATCGTGCCAAAACCACGAAGTTTATTTCGTGTTTTTGTAATAATTCTATTTGTTGTCTTTCACCTTCTTCTTTGTTTTCTTTGGTAAACGGAATACAGAAAAACGGAATTTTAAAACGCTCTGCAATCGGTCTTAAATCCTCGTGATTACTAATGATTAACGGAATTTCAACATTCAATTCGCCAGCGCTATAACGCCCCAAAATATCAAATAAACAATGGTCATATTTCGATACAAATAAAGCCATTTTTGGTTTTTGCTCCATCGTATGAATTTCCCATTTCATGCCAAAATCAGTCGCTATTGTTTGCTCAAAAGCATGCTTTATATTGGTAACATTGCTGTTTTTATTGGTAAGTTCACATTCTAAACGCATAAAAAAAACATCCTGTTCACGATCTACGTGCTGATCGATATAAGTAATATTTCCTTCTACTTTCAATATAAAATCGGTCACTGCGGCAATAATTCCTTTTTGATCCGCGCAATTAATAAGTATAGTAATCTGTTGCATATTCTTTTTTTTTGAAGCTTTTTCCTGCTGTACGCTATATCTTTTCCTGGCTAAAGGAGGCTGAAAAAGGTAATTGCGAAAGCAATTCGACCATCAGGGCTAAGTAATTCGTTTATCAATAATTTTTTTCAAAACTAATCTTATTTTTTATAAAAAATGCAAGCTTGTGCTATTTTTTGTTTTCTACTGTTTCAGGTAAATTATTTTTTAAAAATTACGTAAATTGCACCTGTAAATTATCATATTCGTAAAAATAATGGAAATTGTAAAGCCGTATATCCCTATAAATAAAGTAAGAATTGTAACTGCCGCTTCTCTTTTTGATGGCCACGATGCCGCCATCAATATTATGCGAAGAATAATTCAGGCAACTGGTGTCGAAGTGATCCATTTAGGACATGATCGCAGTGTCGAAGAGGTCGTGAATACAGCCATTCAGGAAGATGCCAATGCTATCGCAATGACTTCCTACCAAGGCGGACATATTGAATATTTCAAATATATGCGGGATTTGCTTTGCGAAAAAGGAGCTGCTCATATCAAAATATTTGGCGGCGGAGGCGGCGTAATTCTTCCATCAGAAATAACCGATTTACAAGCTTACGGAATTACGAAAATTTATTCGCCTGACGATGGTCGAAAAATGGGATTGCAAGGAATGATTAATGATTTGGTTCAACAATCGGATTATCCAATTGGGAATAAATTGGAAGACGAAATCGACCATTTGGAAGAAAAAAATCCAACGGCAATTGCCCGAATTATATCGTCTGCAGAGAATTTTACCGAAATAGCAGCATCAACTTTAGATAAAATTCATAAAATAAATAAGGATTCGAAAACGCCTGTTCTTGGTATTACAGGAACTGGAGGTTCTGGAAAATCGTCTTTGGTCGATGAATTAGTGCGTCGGTTTTTAGTCGATTTTCCCGAAAAAACCATCGGAATCATTTCTGTAGATCCTTCAAAAAGGAAAACGGGCGGTGCTTTGCTTGGCGACAGGATCCGGATGAATGCCATCAATAATCCTCGAGTTTATATGCGTTCATTGGCAACTCGACAATCAAATTTGGCTTTGTCAAAATACGTAGCCGATGCGATTCAGGTTATCAAAGCAGCAAAATATGACCTAATTATCCTTGAAACTTCAGGAATTGGGCAATCCGATACCGAAATTACGGATCATTCGGATATTTCTTTATATGTGATGACACCCGAATTTGGCGCAGCAACGCAACTAGAAAAAATCGATATGCTTGATTTTGCTGATTTGGTGGCGATAAATAAATTCGACAAACGCGGTGCGCTTGATGCTTTGCGCGATGTGAAAAAACAATATCAGCGCAATCATAATCTTTGGGACACGGATTTAGATACTTTACCCGTTTTCGGAACAATAGCTTCTCAATTCAACGATCCGGGAATGAATACTTTGTACAAGGCGATAATGGATAAAATTCAGGAGAAAACCAATTCCGATTTGAAGTCGACTTTTGAAATTTCTCACGAAATGAGTCAAAAAATCTTCGTTATTCCGCCACATCGAACTCGATATTTATCGGAAATTGCCGAAAGTAACCGAAAATACGATGAAACGGCTTTTAGCCAAGAAGAAGTTGTCCAAAAATTATACGGAATTTATAAAACATTAGAATCGGTTTCAGGAAAAATACCAGAATTGAACAAAACAGGAATTAATGAAGATTCGGTTTTACCAAGTGTTTTGGAATTAGAAAAACCAAATGTGGCTGAAAATAAAATATTCCTCAATTTATTATTGAATCAATTCGACAAAGTCAAAATGGATTTAGATCCTTATAATTGGGAAATAATCTTGACTTGGAACGAAAAGATAAATAAATATAAAGCACCTTTTTATACGTTCAAAGTTCGAAATAAAGAAATCAAAATTGCTACGCATAGTGAGTCGCTTTCGCATTCGCAAATTCCGAAAATCGCTTTGCCAAAATACCAAGCTTGGGGTGATATCTTGCGTTGGAATCTGCAAGAGAATGTACCGGGAGAATTTCCTTTTACTGCTGGATTGTATCCATTTAAGCGGGAAGGTGAAGATCCATCGCGTATGTTTGCCGGTGAAGGCGGACCGGAACGAACCAACAAACGCTTTCATTATGTGAGCGCGGGTTTACCAGCAAAACGACTTTCGAC
>CANBWX010000127.1 GCA_947373225.1 Flavobacteriaceae bacterium
TGCTGGAGCTGGTAATCATAATATTTATAATACCACACTTGATGGTGTTGGCACAATAAATACAATTCCTAACACATCTGCTAATTGCAATCAACATGACCTTGAAATAGATTGGGATGCGAACAAACTGTTTTATACAGATTCCTGTAATGGAGTTTATGTTACTTCCATAGATGGAACAGAGCCGCAAACACAAATTGGCACAAATGGTGCTGTGGCCTTGACCTATGACAAAACGCATCAAAAAATTTATTACGTAAATCCATATGGCTCAATTGGAGTTGTAAATGCGGATGGATCTAATGAAAATCAAAATTTGTTTTTAGCTAATTCGCCTAGAGGAATCACCATTAACGAAGCCACAGGAAGATTATTCTGGGTAGAAAAAGACTCCAAAGAAATTTATACTGCTTTAGTTGATGGATCGGAAGCTCCTCATGTGTTGTATAGTTTTGCCGTGGGTAACAACTTTGTTCATACTGCTTATGGTATTGATTTCGACCCTAATACAAATACACTGTTTTGGACTGCCTTTGGAAGTAACTTTGATGACACCGTTTACACGGCTCCAGCAGATGGTTCGGGAGTTCCTCAAGTATTATTTGTTGGAAATTATGGTTCTATCAGGGGAATTGCTGCTGGTAGAAACATACATGGGAAATCTTTGACCCAATATGCAAACAGTATCGCCTACACTACGAGTGATATTGGTGTTCATACAGAAACTTTGGTAGTAACAGATGCAAACGGAAATAAATCTTCTGCCCAAGCAACTGTTACAGTAGTTGCAGCTCCTTTATCTATAACCTGCCCTGGAAATATAGCTGTATCAGCTGATTCTGGCGTATGCACAGCTTCAGTAGTGGTAGGAAATCCACTAATATCTGATTTAGGAAGTTTAAGTACCTTAACTTGGAGTATGTCTGGAGCTACAATTGGAAACTCTGAAGCAACTGGCATAAATTATGTTGGTACTGCAGTTTTCAATTCGGGAGTAACTACAATAACCTATACTGCCACCGATAGTAGTGCTAATATTATAAATTGTTCTTTCACTATAACAGTTACTGATACTGAATCGCCTATAGTTATCACAAAAAACATAACTGTTGAATTAGATTCAAATGGACAAATAACTTTAATTCCAAGTCAAATTGACAATGTTTCAACCGATAATTGTCAAATAGCAAACTATCAATTAACCAAAGCATCGGCTCTGTCTCCTTTTATTTATTTCACCGGAGTTACTGATGGCAAAATTTGGAAAGCAAATCGAGATGGTTCAGGAACACCAGTTTTGCTTAATGCTGCAAGTCCTGGTGCGGCTGGAATTGAAGTGAATTATGACAACGGAAAAATTTATTATGCTACTTCGACTACCAATACGCTTCAAACTGAGTCATTATCTGGATTAGGCGTTTCCACCGTTGTGCCAAACACGAATCAAGGTAATAATAAACACGATTTAGAATATGATTGGGCAGGAAACAGGATTTTTTATACTGCAAACAGTGGTGGAATTTATGTAGCAAGTATCGACGGTCTATCGGTTCCTATTCAATTAGTAAGTGATGCACAAGTGGTTACCTTAACCTTTGACAAAACCAATCAAAAAATATATTACGGTAATTTGTCAGGTTCCATTGGTGTTGTAAATGCAGATGGTACTGGTGAAAACAACACTCTTTTTGCGGCCACTAGCCCAAAAGGGATTACTATAAACGAAGCCACCGGAAGGCTGTTTTGGGTTGAACAATCATTAAAGAAAATATATACCGCAATGATTGACGGAACAGAAGCTCCACATCAATTATATAGCACGGGTGCCTCTGGAAATCCATTTGGAATTGATTATGATCCAACTACCGACAGTCTTTATTGGACCGTGTTTAACAGTGGTGAAAAAATAGTTAGAGCACCTGCTTCTGGAGTGGGAACTCCTGTAACTTTATTTAACGGAAGTTATGGCGGATTGAGAGGAATTGCCGCTGGGCGAAATATCAAAGGAAATGATTTGTCTTCAGCAACCAGCAGTTTGGCATTTGATTGTTCTAATGTTGGGAACAATATAGTCTATCTTATCGTAAAAGATGCTGCCGGAAATACTTCCTCATCTCCAGCAACTGTAAAAATAGTTGATACAACCTTGCCTAATGCTGTTGCCCAAGATCTTCAAGTTCAATTAGACTCCTTTGGTAATGCAACTATAACGGCAGCACAAATCAATAATGGATCGACCGATAATTGTTCCGTTAGTACAATGAGTTTAAGCCAATATACTTTCACAATTAGTGATGTTGGAATTAAAACAATAACGCTTACGATTACTGATTCAAGCGGAAATGTGTCAACGGCTACTTCTCAAGTTACAGTAGATGGCAGTTTGGGCATACCAAATTTAAAAAACAATTTGTTTGTCATTTACCCTGTTCCTTTTGATAGTTATATCAATATTACCTTGCCCGATTCTTATACAGAAGATGTGGTTTACATTCAAGTATTTGATCAAAGAGGACGAATTATTTATGATAGAAAACAGTCCATCATTAACAAAAATGTAACCATTAATGATTTGGCGAGATACAGCGATGGAGGATATTACATTACTTTATCAGATGCAAAACAAACGTTAATACAAACAAAACAAATTTTGAAAAAAGCAAAACAATAGTTTAATTTTAAAAACCTACTAAGAAAGAGGTTTTCTATTGAAAATAGCATTTATTTAACTTTAGCCGGAATTCAATGCCATTAGAAATAATGACTTGAAATTTCGGCTAAAGTTTTTTTCATTAGTCCAAAACCGAAGTGTTTTATAGACTGTTAAAACTGATGCTTAAGTCTTTTAAATAAAACTTCGAATCATGGTGAAATAGCCGTTTTGGGAGCAGAATCTCTTTGTTTTCAAGAAGAAAACCATGTTATAAATAAATTATCAAAGTTATTTTCATAAAATAAAATTTCATAATTATGAAATGCCTTATATTTACAGTACAAATATAAGAACCCTATTTTATGAAAAAGTTACCCCATACTTTCCTTGCGTCACTGCTTGTTTTTTCGATTCTACTTTCTATTAGCAGTTGTAACAAGAGTAAGGCTGCTGATTCTATCGTTACAAAGGACAAAAGTGAAATCATAAAACCTAAGCCTATTCCAGAAAAGAAAGTTGTCCCAATTGACACCGTCGATTACAACAAAAGAATGTTGGCTTTGGCCAATAACGATACCACAGGAAGATGGCCTGCAAAAACGCCATATCCATTGGCAGGAGCTATATTGCCTTATAACCGAATCATTGCTTATTACGGAAATCTTTATTCTAAAAGAATGGGGATTCTTGGTGAATTGCCAAGAAAGGAAATGCTCAAAAAACTGCAATCGGAAGTCGCAAAATGGCAAGCTGCGGATAGCACCGTAAAAGCAATTCCTGCTTTGCATTACATCGCTATAACCGCGCAAGGTGCACCCGGAAAAGATAATTTACACCGTATGCGAATGCCTTTCAAACAAATAGATACGATTCTAAAATGGGCAAAACCAATCGATGCTTTGGTTTTTTTAGACGTTCAGGTTGGGCATAGCAATGTAAAAGACGAAGTTACCACGCTAGAATCTTACCTAAAATTACCCAATGTTCATCTCGGAATTGATCCTGAATTTTCATTAAAACATGGTGAAATTCCTGGTTCTAAAATAGGTACTTTCACTTCGGATGATATTAATGATGCTATCGATATTTTGGCCAACTTGGTTCGAAAAAACAATCTAACGCCTAAGGTTTTAATCGTTCACCGATTTACCCAAGGAATGATAACTAACTACAAAAACATCAAAAAAGTTCCCGAAGTTCAGGTCGTTATGAATATGGATGGTTTTGGAGATAAAATCTTAAAGAAATCAACTTATAAATCGTATATATTTAGAGAGCCGGTTCAGTTTACAGGCTTTAAACTATTTTATAAAAACGACATTAAAAAGAACTGGACGATGTACACACCAGAGGAATTGGTCAAATTTACTCCAAAACCTATCTATATCCAATATCAATAATTCATTGTAATTCCATTTAAATATGAAAAATATCTTGCCCCTATTTATTGCAATATTTTTGTTGACCAGTTGTCAATCTAAACCAAATGCAGTAAAAAAAGAGGTGGCTTTCGCCGAAAAAGAGGTCAAAAAAGAAACTCCCAAAAAGAAAGAAGCCAGCCCAGAAGAAATACTTAAAAAACCCGAAGTGCCCATATTATGTTACCATCGAATTCGGAATATCCTTCCTAGCGACGGACCAAATATGAAAGTGTATTCAGTGACTCCAGCCGCTTTTGCAGAGCAAATGAAAACTTTATCGGATAATGGCTATCACACCATTTTACCTGCCCAACTTAAGGAATATTTGGTTTATGGTGGTAAATTACCTTCTAAACCGGTGATGATTACTTTTGATGATACGCGCGAAGAACAATTAAGCATTGGCGCTGCCGAAATGAAAAAATATGGTTTCAAAGGCGTATTTTTCATCATGACAATTTCTATAAATCGTCCCGGATATATGACCAAAGAACAAATTAAAAGTTTGTCGGATAGCGGAAACGTAATTGGTGCGCATACTTGGGATCACCACATGGTTACGAAATATGTTGATGCTGATTGGGAAAGCCAACTTACAAAACCCAACAAGAAACTAGAAGAAATCATTGGTAAACCCATCACTTATTTTGCTTATCCTGACGGCGTTTGGAATACGGCTGCGATTCCACACGTAAAAAGTAATGGTTACCAACTTGCCTTTATTCTTTCTACCAAAAGAGATTTGACAGATCCTCTTTATACCATAAGACGAATTATTGTTGCCGGAACATGGTCGACTACCGGATTCATGAAAGCAGTACAATCTAGTTTTAAATAATTGCTTGATAATTGATCTTATTCCTATAAAACGACCGCTTTTGTTTTCGAATATTACAAAATAAAAAGATTGTATTAACTAAACATCAAATAATCGTTAATTTTAATAAACAAACCAACTACCCCCATATAAAACATATTAAATTTTATTTTTTTATATTTAAAAACAAACACACCCCTGCTTTAATAGGGGTATTTTTGTTTTTATTTGTTTTTATGATTGCGGAATTAAAAGAATAGGATATAAAAATAATAAAATCATCAAAAATAATTGTCTAAACAGCGAATATGGAATAATTTAACAAAAAGTAGTCGTAAATTAAATAATGATAGAAATAATGTAATAGATTTGTCTTAAATAGCTATTTTTTTTAATGAAAAATTCAAATTACTGAATATTTAACAATGAAAGATATGATGAAGATGATACCTAAATTAAACCCCAACGGTTGGGATGAAATGTTTTCGGATAAAGGAGTGAGAAGTTCTTACCGCCAAGTTTTGCAAGCACTACAAAACCACAATCCCGAGCACCTTAATCAAAAACAAAAACAAGCAGCCGATTTTTTTATGAATCAGGGGATTACTTTCACGGTTTACAGTGATAAGAATGAAGGAATAGAAAGAATCTTTCCGTTTGATATTATCCCTAGAATTATAACCCAAAAGGATTGGAATGAGGTTGAATCTGGTATTGTACAAAGGCTAAAAGCGCTCAATTTATTTTTAGAAGATATATATAACGATCAACTTATTATAAAAGAAGGCATTATCCCCGCGGCATTAATTGCTTCTTGTCCTCATTATATTCAGGAAGTTCACGGAATAAAACTACCACATAATATACATGTTCACATTGCAGGAATAGATTTGATTCGTGGAGCAAAAGGCGAATTCTATGTACTGGAAGACAATCTTAGATGTCCGAGTGGGGTGAGTTATATGCTCGAAAATCGTGAAATAACCAAAAAGATTTTTCCAGAAATGTTCACCTCAAACGAAGTGAGTATGGTGGCTAATTATCCGATGATTTTTCACAATATATTAATTTCATTGTCTCCAAGAAACATTTCGAACCCAAATGTAGTTTTGTTGACACCCGGAATATATAATTCAGCTTATTATGAGCATACTTTCTTGGCTAGACAAATGGGAATTCCACTTGTTGAAGGAAGAGATTTAGTGGTCAACAATAATAAAGTGTACATGAAAACCACCTCGGGTCTTCGCCAAGTAGATGTAATCTACAGACGATTAGACGATGAGTATTTAGATCCTTTGGTTTTTAAACCAGACAGTACATTAGGTGTTCCTGGGCTGATAAGCGCCTACAAAATGGGAAATGTAGCCCTAGTAAATGCTGTAGGAAATGGCGTTGCCGATGATAAAGCGGTTTATGCTTATGTGCCTGATATGATTCGCTATTATCTTAACGAAGAGCCTATCCTTAAAAATGTACCAACCTACCAAATGGAAAACATTGAAGAACGTGAATTAGTGTTTGCAGATATGGGAAATATGGTCGTAAAAGAAACCAATGGAAGTGGTGGTTACGGAATGATTATGGGAAATAAAGCTACCGAAAAAGAATTGGAAGATGCAAAAATCGCCATTATCGCCAATCCTCGAAATTTTATTGCACAACCTATTATTCAGCTTAGCACCGTTCCTTGTCTTATTGACGGAGAATTAAAACTACGTCATGTCGATCTTAGACCTTATGCTTTATGCGGTCCAAACGGTGTAGAAATAGTTCCTGGCGGACTTACCAGAGTAGCACTTACCGAAGGCTCTTTGGTAGTTAACTCCTCCCAAGGTGGAGGAAGCAAGGATACTTGGATTGTGAAATAAACCGAAGCCTTTTCTAGGTCTTAATTAAAAAAATATATAATGAAAGTAAATATGCTTAGCCGGGTTGCAGACGGAATGTTTTGGCTCAACCGATATATGGAAAGAACAGATGGAATGTTGCTTACTCTTAACACCTTTTACATCTTGTCTTTCGACAAAGAAATGGAAGATTCTCTTGGCTATAAACCCTTATTGGAATATTACACTAG
>CANBWX010000128.1 GCA_947373225.1 Flavobacteriaceae bacterium
AAATGGTACAAGGCTTCTTTAATATCAATCGCCATCAAGTCACTGGATAAATTGGTTTCTAGTCCGTATTTTACTTTCTGGATTTCGTCCAAAGCTTTCAGCAAAGAATCATAATGTCTGGTATTGGTGACAATGGTTTGGTTGTTGCGCAAAGCACCGGTATTTACAAACGAAAGTAACTGATTTTTGAGTTCGTCAACGCCAATATTCTCTTTGGCAGAAATATAAATGGTTGTTAGTTGTTGGTTATTGGTTGTTAGTTTTTTATCAATAATCAAAATGTTTTCTGGTGAAATCAAATCCTTTTTATTGATGATAACTAAAATTGGTTTCTGTGGAAATTGGTTTCTTGTTTTTCCAACTTCTAGGAGTAAAGTTTCTAATTTTCCATCAACCGACAACCGAGAACCGTCAACCAAATATAAAACCACTTGCGCTTGTTCTATTTTTTCGAAAGTTTTTCGGATTCCAATACTTTCTACGACATCTTCGGTTTCACGTATTCCAGCGGTGTCTATGAATCGAAAACCAATGCCACCAATGACTAATTCGTCTTCGATGGTATCGCGTGTTGTTCCAGCAATTTCTGAAACTATGGCACGTTCTTCGTTCAATAAAGCATTCAATAATGTCGATTTTCCCACATTGGGTTCTCCTACAATTGCAACAGGAATACCGTTTTTGATCACATTTCCCACAGCAAAGGAATCGATTAATCGTTTCAAAACAAATTCAATTCGGTTTAATAATTCGTGAAATTGCGCTCTATCGGCAAAAGCCACGTCTTCTTCGGTAAAGTCTAATTCGAGTTCTATTAACGAAGCAAAATTTAATAATTCTTCACGAAGTTTGGCAATTTCATTCGAAAATCCACCACGCATTTGTTGCATGGCAATTTGGTGTGAAGCTTCGTTGTCTGACGAAATTAAATCGGCAACGGCTTCGGCTTGCGACAAATCGAGTTTCCCGTTCAAGAAAGCTCTCAAGGTAAATTCACCAGGATTCGCCATTCGGCAACCTTTTCGAAGCAATAACTGAATAATTTGCTGCTGTATATAAGTAGAACCGTGACAGGAAATTTCCACGGTATTTTCGCCAGTGTAGGAGTGAGGTCCTTTGAAAATAGAAACCAAAACCTCATCAAGCGTTTTTTGATTATCGATCACGTGACCCAAATGCAAAGTATGGGATTTTTGTTGGGTCAAATCTTTTCCTCTGATGGATTGAAAAACGGAGTTTCCAATAGCAATTGCTTCTTCACCAGAGATTCGAATTATTGCGATGGCTCCAGCTCCTGAAGGTGTTGCGAGCGCTACTATGGAATCGTTGTATAACATATTTTTTGTTCTTGGCTGCAAAGTTAATAAATCTAAATTAGTATTAATTTTAAAATGAAGTTGGCTTCAAATATTTATTAAATTATAATGTAAATACCTGATAATTATCAGTTTGTATTTTTGTTTTTTACCTATCTTTGATAGATAAACAACTTTAAATCAAACTTAAAATGAAAAAGATTTTGTTTCCAACAGATTTTTCCGAAGTTGCCAATAATGCCTTTATACATGCTTTGGAATTTGCCAAAATCGTAAAAGGTGAACTCGTTTTATTACACACATTTGATTTGCCTGTGTATGATAACCAATTTTTTCCTGAGAATTATAATGTTATTTTTGAATCGATCGAATTATCACAATTTGATGTTTTTAAGGACGAAATTCCCAAGCTTCGCGCTATTGCCGAAGAACGAAAACTCGACAACATAAAAATGAGCCATCGGTTGATGGATGGCAATTTGCTTTATAATATTAAAAGATCAATCAAGGAAGATAAAATAGATTTTGTAGTGATGGGAACTTCTGGAGCTACTGGATGGGAAGCCTTTTTTATGGGAACCAATACCGGTACCGTTTTAACGGCTGTTGATGTTCCTGTTTTAAGTATTCCGTTAGAAGCAAAATTCAAAAAAATTGAAACTATTGGTTTTACGACACGCTTCAGAACAAAAGATAAAAAAGCGCTAAAAGAGGTGCTGAAAATTGCAAAAAAAACGGATGCCAAAGTGCGATGTTTATATGCAAAAACTAATAATTCGGACGTTTCTGAAAACACAATAAAAGATTGGGAAGAAGAATTCTCAGACGAACCAATTGTCTTTTCTGTAATTCTAAGCGATGATGTTCAGGAAACGATTAGAGATTTTATTCTATTTCAAGAAATAGATGTTTTGGCGATGTTAACTTATAAAAGAAACTTTTTTGTTGAATTATTTAGACCAAGTTTAGTTCAAAAATTCTCAAATAGATTAGATATTCCAATTCTGGCAATGCACGAATAATATCTGGCACTAAAATAATACAAAAAAACCGCTTCATTTATTCAATGAAACGGTTTTTTAAATATAAAATTGGTTTGGTTAATTTTGGTTTTAAATGTTGAATTAATTATTCAACATTACAGGCATAACAAGCATTGTCACCGTTTCACCTTCTTCTAATCCGTCAACAGGAGTCAAGATTCCGGCTCTATTTGGCAATGACATTTCAAGCATAATCATATCCGATTGTAAGTTGGTCAACATTTCGGTCAAGAAACGTGAATTGTACCCAATTTGCATATCGTCCCCTTGATAATCACATGTCAATCTCTCTTCAGCTTTGTTCGAATAATCAATATCTTCGGCAGAAATATTCAATTCAGCACCAGCAATTTTTAATCTAATTTGGTGTGTTGTTTTGTTAGAGAAAATCGCAACACGACGAACAGAACTCAAAAATTGAGAACGGTCAATCATTAATTTATTTGGATTTTCTTTTGGAATTACCGCTTCATAATTTGGATATTTTCCATCAATCAATCGGCACATTAAAACATAATTGTCGAAAGAAAAAGTCGCATTGGAATCGTTATATTCAATTTTTACTTCCGCATCCGAAGCACCAAGAATATTTTTCAAGATAGTCAAAGGTTTCTTTGGCATGATGAAATCCGCCACTTCCGAAGCAGTTACATCGGTACGAGCATATTTTACTAATTTGTGAGCATCAGTGGCTACAAATATTAATCCTTGCGGCGAAAATTGGAAGAAAACCCCAGACATTACTGGGCGTAAATCATCGTTTCCTGCTGCAAAAATAGTTTTGCTGATGGCTGTTGCCAAAACATCAGCAGGAACTAAAGTCACCGAAGGTTCATCAAGATTTACCGCTTTTGGAAACTCCTCACCAGGCGCATAAGCCAAAGCATATTTTCCTGAATTAGAGCTAATTTCGATTGTGCTATTTTCTTCAACAGTGAAAGTCAACGGTTGTTCTGGAAAAGTTTTCAAGATTTCTAAAAGCAATTTTGCAGGAACTGCAACGCTTCCTTTGCTTGTAGAATCGATAGCTAAAGTAGCAGACATTGTAGTTTCTAAATCAGAAGCCGAAACCGTTAAGGCATTGTTGTCTAATTCGAAAAGAAAGTTGTCTAAAATAGGCAAAGTATTACTACTGTTGATAACGCTTCCTAAAACTTGCAATTGTTTTAATAAATAAGAACTGGATACTATAAATTTCATATGAAGATTATATTTGTTTTTTGTGGTATGTTTTTTAGTCTATTTTCTAAATTATACTAGCTACAAATATATCGTAAACTATTTTATTTTCTCAATTTTTTTATTAACATTACTTTGCATATTTTCTTTTTCTCAGAAAGGTAAATAAACCACCGAAAACCAGCAAAATTAAGATTGGAAGCCCGATAGTTAGGATTTGTATAAAGCTATAATTCGAATATACTTTTTCTTTATCCAATAAAGGCAAATCGAGATCCTTGCTTCGAATGTTAATAAGTCCGTTATCGTCTAATAAATAATTGACGCAATTCAGCAGAAAATCTTTGTTGTCATACAGGTTTCCTGATCTTTGGTCGTAGCCTAATTCTACTGGTTGACCGTTTTTATCCAATTGATTTCGAATTAAATCCCCATCCGAAATTACAATCATTTTATTGGCTGTACCTTTATTTTCGAAGTTTTTCAGGGCGAATGGTAAAACTCTATTTTCAAACATCGAATGAAAAGAACCTTCCAATAAAACCGAAAGGGGCATATTTCCCTTATTTAAATACTCTTTGGGAGAAGTTTCTTCAGAAACCATATTCAAATTAATTTCTGCCGGTGAACCTATTTTTCTTGAATATTGAGATGATTGTAGTAAAACAGTTTTCTTGATTCCGTTTTTTAAAGTATCAATCGGACTGGCAAAATCGAATCTAATTCCACCCAAATTTTTCACAATCGGATGTTTACTTTCAGGATAAACCTGCGGCGCAAATTTCCAGTTGAATTGTTGGTATTGTGTAGCACTTCCTGGTTCGCCAGTTGCCAATTTTATTGGGCTTCCTCGTTCGTCTTTTACCAAATCAGGGTTAATCCTGAATCCGTATTTGAAGAACATATCATTCAAATTCAAATCGCGCGGATACGCCAAAGTTGTTCCTGCCGAATTGTATAAACTGTCCATTTCCATCGCCACTTGGTCTACAAGCCACAAAGTTTTTCCTCCATGAATAATATATTGATCTAAAACTTGTTTTTCGGCATCGGTGAAAGTCTCGGTTGGTTTTGCAATAATCGCCAAGTCATATTTTTCTAAAGCCGCCAAACTCCCCAGTGGATTTTTCGCCACCGAATCTAAAGTAAATGGCCCGATATGATAACTTTCGCGAACTTGCATCAGGAATTTAGCCATGTAAATTTCCTTAAGTTCCCCGTTTCCTTTGATAACAGCAACCTTTTTCTGCTTTTCTTTCGTGATTTTATTGATGGCGTCGGCAATCGAATATTCCAGATGTTGCACGGATCCAATCACTTTTTGAGTGGTCGAAGCACCCATAATGTTTTTCAACAAAGGAATATTGACTTCTTTGTTATTGTAAACCGCAATTGCCCACGGAAAAACCATTGCTTGAGATTGTTTTCCTTTGTCGTCAACGGTGATGTTTATTGGCGTGAGCCCTTTTCGATACAATTCCTTGATGTTGTCCATGCTTTCGTCTTTGTTTTCCAAAGGATCTACAAATTCGAAAACTACATTTTTGTTATACGCTTGAAATTCTTCCAATAAATCTTGAGTTTCGCTTTGCAAACGCTTGAATTCGGCCGGTAAATCACCTTGCAAATAGATTTTTATATACAACGGATTTTGCACTTGCTTGACGATATTTAAGGAAGCGGTCGAAAGCGTATATCTTTTGTCTTTGGTTAAATCAAAACGATGAAAAAAGCTGTTGCTCGCTACATTCAAAAGCAATAGAATGGCAACGACAATCAGCAGGGATTTTGTATTTTTTTTGTTGAAAGTTGTCATTACGATTTAATAGATTTTAGATTATAAACAGTAAATGAAAGGAACAAGACCGTAATGCTCACGAAATAAAGCACATCACGCGTGTCGATTACGCCACGACTCATACTTTTGAAATGATCTTGCATTCCTAAAGCCGAAATAAAATTTCTTAAATCGGGGATAGTTGTTGCTAATTTTTCGAATCCAAAGTAAAAAAAGAAACACAGAAAGACGGCAACAATAAACGCCACAATTTGATTTTCGGATAGGGTAGAAGTGAATATTCCGATGGCGGAATATGCCGAAATCAAGAACAATAATCCAAAGTATGAACCTATTGTGCTGCCCATATCGATATTTCCTTCGGGCATTCCTAAACTAGAAATAACTTTAACATAAATCAATGTGGGGATAATCGCCATAAAAATTAATAGCAATGAACCGAGGAATTTTCCGTTTACGATTTGCCAAATACTCAATGGTTTTGTCAATAATAATTCGAGTGTTCCTTGTTTTTTTTCATCCGAAAAACTGCGCATGGTAACGGCAGGAATCAGAAAAATCAGAATCCAAGGTGCCAACGTAAAAAACGGACTTAAATCGGCAAAACCGCTGTTCAAAATATTATATTCTCCTTCGAAAACCCAAAGGAATACGCCATTTCCAATCAGGAAAACGGCAATTACCAAATAACCTATTGGCGAACCAAAAAAGGATTTTATTTCTCTTAATACTATTGATTTCATACTGTCATTGCGAGGAACGAAGCAATCTCATTCCAGTTTTTATTGTTTTTTTTGCCACTAAGACGCTAAGGCGCAAAGTTTTTTTAATTCGTAATTCGTAATTTTTAATTCGTAATTATTCCAAACTAACTAATTTATCCACACTCCAAGCTTCGGGTTTATCGTTGAATAATTTCTTGGTAAAATCCCAAACTTCGGTAAAAAGTTCCGATTTTCTATAATTTTCCAAGTCTTCTTCGGTTTCCCAATAACTGTAAGTAAAGAAAATACATTTGTTGTTTTTGTCTTGATACAATTCTAAGAAACGGTTTCCGGGCGCATTTCGTATTTTGTCTTTAACAATTTCAAAATTTTCTAAAAAAGCAGGAATATTTTCTTCGTGAAAGGACATTTTTACTATTCGTACAAACATTTGATTTTTGATTGAAGATTAACGATTTTTAATTTCAGATTTTTAAACTGATTACTGAACACTGCTAACTGAATACTATATTTATAACATCCCTATAATTCAATCCCAGCAAGCTATTTGCCGAACCCACTTTGGATGGATTACTCCTAAAAATGGCAATCTCCAGAAAACCAGCCGTGTTGAAAATCGCTAATTTTTCGCCTTCATAATACTTTATCGGATATTTATCAGAACTCGCAATCGCCGAATAATTGGGCAAAATGGTTTTGATATTTTTGGTTCGCAATACAATTTCGTAAGGTCTGCCTTTGGCGACTTCCAAGAATTGTTTTTTCGAAATATTAGTCACCACATTCCCAAAATGGTCAATGTAAATCACATAGCCTTTCAAGGAATTTCCATCATCGGCGGCAACAGCTTGTAAATCGGTCACTTGCTTGATGGCTTTTAGTTCTTTGCCCAC
>CANBWX010000129.1 GCA_947373225.1 Flavobacteriaceae bacterium
GTAGCTCCGGGAACACCTGGCACAACAGCGGGTACTTGGAATAATTTAACAAACTCAGGAAATAGCAGTGGAAATTATGAACCCAAAGGATACATTGTTGAATATGGCGGAATGGTTCCTGGTGATGTTGATGCCATTAAAATTTCGGCGAGTACCTCAATTACAATGGCAGAAATAACCAGTACCTCAATAAATTTAAGTACTATTTGTGCTTCTTCAACCTCTATGCTTCAAGCAACAGCTACAACTGGAACATTAAACTGGTATAATGCCGCAACAAATGGTGTTTTGCTTGGAACTGGAAACAACTTTACAACTCCACCGCTGAATGTAACTACTACTTATTATGTTGATTACGGTTGTAGTACAAGATATCCGCTTACAGTAACTGTAAACCCTTTGCCTGTTGCAAATCCTGTCGCTATTCCAAGACAATGTGATGACAATCAGGATGGCAAATTCACTTTTAACACTTCTGTTTTGGAATCTACTTTATTAAATGGACAAACAAATGTAACCGTAACCTATTTTGACCAAAGCAATAATCCTTTAAAAGATGGAAATGGAAATTTGATAACTAGTCCGTTTCCTTCCACTTTCACAACAACATCACAAACAATAAAAGCCGTTGTAACAAATAATTTACCTTTAAAATGTTCCGACCAAACCAATATTCAATTTATTGTAGATGCCTTACCCGAAGCTTTTGTAGTTTCATCATCCTTAACGACAGCTTGTGATGACGAACCAAACCCAATAAACCAAGACGGAAAATTTGCCTTCGACACTTCTACATTCGAAGCCGCTATTTTAAAAGGACAAACGGGAATGACAGTAAAATATCTTGACCAAAATGGAAATTCATTATCAAGTCCGCTACCAAATCCTTTTGTTACAGGAACACAAAATGTTTTGGTAACTGTAACAAATCCATTAAACACAAACTGCACCGCAACTACAGTTTTAAATTTTATTGTTAATCCTTTGCCAATCGTAAACGACGTTACCATTATTCAATGTGATAGCGACTTGATTTCGGACGGGAAGACTCTTTTTAATTTGACAGTAAATAACAATGCAATTTCTACAAATTTTGCTAATGAAAACTTTACTTATTACACTTCACAATCAGGAGCAAATAGTGGACTTTCGACTGATTTAATTTTAAATGATATAGCTTTCGAAAATACAACACCATCGACAATGGATGTTTGGTCGAGAGTTGCCAATAAAATTACCGGCTGTTTTAGTGTTGCTAAATTAACATTAAAAGTTCCGGCAACTAATCTTCTTCCTTCCTATAAACTTACAGTTCCGCCTGTTTGTGATGATTATTTAGACGCTATTAACAATAATAGAGACGGAATTGCAACTTTTGATTTTTCTTGGACAAAAGCGACAATTCTAGGTCAGCTACCAAATCAAAATTACACTATAAATTATTATAGAAATCAAGCTGATGCCTTAGCTCAACTTAATGTAATTAACGATATTTCAAATTATAGAAATATTGGTTACCCCAACTCTCAAGATATTTGGGTTCGGGTAGAAAGTAGTTTAGACAATACTTGTGTTGGTTTAGGTCCATATATTACTTTAAAAGTTGAAGCTTTACCTTTTGCAAATCCGGTTATAATCCCAAGACAATGTGATGGTAATCAAGATGGAATGTTCACTTTTGACACAAGTACTCTTGAATCTAAATTATTAAACGGGCAAAAGCTTTCAGATGTCACTGTCACTTATTTTGACCAAAATGGTTTTACATTACCAAGCCCGTTTCCTGCTACTTTTGCAACAAAATCACAAACAATAAAAGCCGTTGTAACAAACAATACAACTCTAAAATGTTATGACGAAACGAGTATTCAATTTATTGTAGATGTTTCTCCCAAAGCATTTGCAGTAGCTCCAGCTTTAACAACAGTATGTGATGACGAGCTAGATCCTTTGAATCAAGACGGAAAATTTGCTTTCGACACATCGACATTTGAAGCTACTATTTTAGGAGGACAAGCAGGGATGAAAGTTACTTACACTTTACAAAACGGGACTGTACTTTCAAATTTTTCTCCTACTTTCATAACAGGAACTCAAAATGTTTTAGCAACAGTAATAAATCCAATGAATACTTCTTGTACGGCAACATCAACTTTGAATTTTGTTGTTCATCCGCTTCCAAAAATTAATATGAACACTAATGGCAGCGAAAATGAATTGGTTTGTTCTAATCTTCCTACCTTTTTTGTAACACTTGATGCAGGAATTCAAGACGGATCACCAACAATCAATTACTCATATGTTTGGTCAAAAGACGGAGCTATTTTAATTGGAAAAATAGCGCCAACATTGCCAGTAAATGCAGAAGGAATTTACACTGTTGAAGTAACAAATTCCTTTGGCTGTAGCCGAATAAGAACCATAAAAGTTACCGCTTCGAATAAGGCAACAATTGACACAGTCGAAATTGTAGATTTGACTGACATAAATACAATTACCGTAAATGTAACAGGACCTGGAAATTACGAATACAGCTTGGATGAACCTAGTGGATATTGGCAAGATTCTAATTTCTTTAATAATGTCCCAGCAGGAATTCATGAAGTTTTCGTCAATGACAAAAATGGCTGTGGCGTTATTAGCCAAACGATTGCCGTTATAGGCGCGCCAAAATTTTTCACTCCGAACAATGATGGTTATAATGATTATTGGAGTATAAAAGGAGTAAATGAAACTTTCAATTCAAAATCGATAATCTATATTTTTGACCGTTACGGAAAACTTATAAAACAATGGGTTCCTTATTTAAATCAAGGTTGGGATGGTACCTATAACGGAAATCCTTTACCCGCAGATGATTATTGGTTTACTCTAAAACTAGAAGACGGCAGAGAAGCCAAGGGTCATTTTTCGTTAAAAAGGTAAGTTTTAAGTTTTTTTTATAATTTAAGCATCCTAAAAGTGGTACTATTACAATAAAAATTATCTCTTTTACAAAATGAAAAAAACTTTTTTTTATAGATTAATACTATTAATACTAATTTTATGTTTTAAAATTGGACACTCAGCTAATAGTATTCGATCTTCTAAAAAAAATTCTATTTCTTATTTAAACGATACAATTTTTGCTTCGTCAAAAAAAAACAAAACGGCATCAACTGATACTATTCTCCCAGTAATTGTCGCTACAGGAGATCAAGTGTATTGTCCACATACTTCCATGAATATTGTGACCGATATCACAATCACAGATCCAAATAATATAAGTACCGATGCCATTTATATCCAAATTTCTACTGGTTATAATGATTCACAAGACTTATTAACGTTAACGGGGTCACACCCTACAATAAATTCTCTCTGGGATTTAGACACAGGAAGACTTACACTCACAAGCTCAATACCAGGACAACTCGTTACTTACATTGATTTTATTAAAGCAATAAAAGATGTCGTTTATACAAATTCATCAAATAAACCAACAGGAAATAGGACGTTTTCAATTAGTACAGATAAACTTAGTTACTTGCCATCAAATCAACATTATTATGAATATGTGCCAAGTGGAGATTCTCCAGATATAGTAATTAGTTGGAGTAATGCAAATAACTTAGCAAACGCAAGAAAATATAATGGTTTACAAGGCTACTTGGTAACTATATTATCCGAAGATGAAAACCAACTAGCAGCAACACAACAAACAAAAATTGGAGGCGGTTGGATTGGCGGATCCGATTTAATAAAAGAAGGAGTTTGGAATTGGATGACTGGTCCCGAAAAAGGAACTCAATTTTTTTATAATCTTCAATCTACTATGACTGTGGGTCTTTATATATCAAATCCACGTAGCACTGGCTCAACACCAAATTATGCCAATTGGAATAGAAGCAGTACAAATTGGTATCAAGGAATTCCCTATTACGAACCAGATAACTTGGGAAATAATGAAAATTACGCCATTATTATCGAAAATAATGGCACCGGAATTAAAGGAACTTGGAACGATATAAATGGCACCGGAAATTCATACAAAGGTTCTCAGCAAGCTAACGGATTTATAGTAGAATATGGAGGAATGCCTGGTGATCCCGAAATACATATAGCAACAAGCACTTCAATTACAATTCCACAAATTACAAGTACAACTGAAGCTGCAACCTGCGGATCGGGAAGTTTAACTTTACAAGCAACCTCTAATTTAGGAACAATTAATTGGTTTGAAAATGAAACAGGGGGTGACCCCATTACAACAGGAACTTCATTTACAACACCCAATATTTCAGAAACAACAACTTATTATATAGATACAGAATATGGTTTTTGTGAAAAA
This sequence comes from Flavobacteriaceae bacterium, assembly GCA_947373225.1. Taxonomy (GTDB): domain Bacteria; phylum Bacteroidota; class Bacteroidia; order Flavobacteriales; family Flavobacteriaceae; genus Flavobacterium. The sequence continues at coordinate 4,331 of CANBWX010000129.1, forward strand.
TATTCAACAAGAACCCCCGTTACTGCCACCATATATAATGTCCCGGTAATCACAACAACAAATTCAATATTTACTTTATGTGGTCCAGGAAGTATAACTCTCGATGCAAAAACAACCGAAGGAACAATATATTGGTATAGTGAACCAACTGGCGGTAACCTGATTGCAGTTGGAGCAAGTATATCAAGAGATGTTGCAGTAAACACAACATTCTATGTAGAAGCTGTAAACAATAATTGCACGACGGGAGCACGTGTTCCTATAGAAGTAGTTGTATATAAACTTCCTATTATTCCAGACGAAAAACTAGTTATTTGTAAATCGAAAAAACTAATTATTGATGCTAAAATTTCAGAAATAGGAATGACTTATTTATGGTCTACTGGAGAGCAATCTCAAACAATCGAAATTTCTAAAGCTGGCATTTATACTGTAGATATTACCCGTGCGGCACCTGAAAGTTGTACTGTTAGAAAAACAATAACAGTCATAGAAAATCCAGCGCCTATAATAGAAACAGTTTCCGTTGAGGGAACAACCGTAACTATAAATTTAAAAAATCCAGCAATTTATTATGAATTTTCTATTGATGGTATAAACTATCAATCATCAAATGTTTTTGAAAATTCGCCAGCTGGACTACAAACTGCATCAGTAAGAGAAATAAATAGTTGCAACTATGTAGCAGAAAATTTTGTAGTGATAATTGCTCCCCGATTTTTTACTCCAAATAACGACAACTACAATGATTTTTGGGAAGTAGAAGGGTTAACTAATTATCCCGATGCTATTGTTACTATTTTTGATCGATATGGAAAGCTAATCACTGAGCTAAATGCTTCGAAACCAAAATGGGATGGCACCTATAACAATTCTCTTTTGCCTGCCGATGATTATTGGTTTGTATTAAATTTAGGAAATGGAGAACCTGAAATAAAAGGTCATTTTTCGCTAAAAAGATAAAATTTAAGTAATTTTATTTTGAATTTCATCCAAAATATAAAGATAGTCTTCCTGATTTTTTACGAAATCACGATCGGAAACGTCAATCATCAATACATTCAATCCAATTTGCGATTTGATATAATCGAGATAACCAGTATTAATTTTTTCCAAATAAGAAGCTGGAATATTTTGCTCATAACTTCTGCCTCTTTTCTTGATATTGGCTAACAAACGTTCGGAATTTTGGTATAAATAAATATACAAATCCGGTTTTGGCATTTCTTGATAAATAATGTCAAACAGCGTTCTATACAATCGATATTCATCTTCGGCAAGCGTAATTTTGGCAAAAATCAAGGATTTAAAAATATGATAATCGGCAACTATAAAATCCTTAAACAAGTCAAATTGTGCCAAATCATCGGATAATTGTTTGTATCTATCGGCAAGAAATGACATTTCAAGCGGAAAAGCATACCGGTTTTGATCTTCATAAAACTTGGGAAGAAAAGGATTATCGGCAAAGCGTTCCAAAACAGTTTTAGCATTAAAATCTTCGGCGAATCTTGTGGCTAAGCTTGTTTTTCCGGCTCCAATATTTCCTTCAAAAGCAATATAATTAAACTTTTCTAACGGAATTTTATCTAACGGCGTTTCTAATTTTTGAACAATCGTACAAACGCTTTCATCGGGAGAAATGGCAAGTAATTCGGTTATTTTCTTTTGAAAAATAGGATGCTTCCAATCTAAATTCAAATCTTGCATGGGCAACAAAACAAATTTTCTGTTTTGCATTAAAGGATGCGGAACTTGTAGATTTTCAGAATCTATAATTGCTGAATCAAAAGTGATCAAATCAATGTCAATAATTCGGGATTGATAGCCTAAAGTTTCACCACGAACTCGACCCATTTGTTTTTCAATCTTTAAAAAAGCATTCAAAACAGCATGTGCCGAATTATAGGTATGTAAAACCAAAGCACAATTATAGAATGCATCACTCTCAAAACCCCAAGATGGAGATTCGTATAAATTTGAAACTTTGATTATAGTTCCAATTTCCTGGTGAATCAATTGCAAACAATTTTTAATATTTTCTAGACGATTGCCTTGATTGGTTCCTATGGATAAAACGACCTGATGTTGTGATTTCATATTAGTATCTGATTTGAAATAAACCCTGCAAATTTTGCGAAGTTATTTTGTTTTTTTTCAAGGCAAAAATTATTTGAATAGCATCGCTATTGAAATAATTTTTGCCTTGAAAAAGAGCAAAAGTACGAGTCAAAATGTAGTGTTTATTTTGAAACAGATACTTGACCACAAATTAAGTAAAACAATTTTAGAATTGAACTATATTTGCCAGCGAGTTGATAACAATTTTTATAGTTTCAAAACTTAATTTTGTAACATATTGACGCATTTTGCTACTTATTAAAAAAATATAATTATGAAGTTTTTAGGAAATGTATTAGCAACCATTGTTGGTTTATTTGTATTTATAATGATGTTCGTTTTCGGAATAATAATTATTGCAACCGTTTTTGGAGGCAAATCTGAAGAAATAGC
>CANBWX010000130.1 GCA_947373225.1 Flavobacteriaceae bacterium
TTAGTTCACCACAGGTTATAGGATTGATTTAAATCAAAATTATTTTAATATACAACCCCCCTTAAAATCAAAAAAGCCATCCACAAAAGTGGAAAGCTTTTCATTGGTCTAACTACTAAACCGGGTCAGCTTACAAGGCCGACCAAACAACACAACTAGCTTTAGATACCTTATTTGGGCAAAAAAGCCTTTCAGTTACGAAAGGCTTCTCCCAATATTAGCGGTCTGGACGGGACTCGAACCCGCGACCCCATGCGTGACAGGCATGTATTCTAACCAACTGAACTACCAAACCTCTGCTTTATTGCGGTGGCAAAGATACTATAGATTTTCGTTTCTACAAGGGTTTAGACGAAAAATATTTAATAAAATTTCACATCATTAGCCAAAGTTTTGTTTTTCAGCCAAATATGTAGTTAATATTTTTTCAAAATTATCCGAAACCCCAACAGGAACGTACTTAATTTTGTTTTGAGCACAGGTCAGCGCTAGTTTTTTGAAGTAACTACTAACTCCTTTTTCATATGCTAACTTCACATTATCTGCAAAAACAGTTACCTCTTCACCCGTTTCCATGTCAATAAACTTCCTTGGAGCATTATCAAAGTCGAAATTTAGCTCTGTTTTAGCATCAATAACATGAAATAGAACTACTTTGTGCTTATTGTGCTTTAGATGCTGTAAGGCGTTAAATAAAGCCACTTCATTGTCCGACTGAAACATATCCGTAAAAAGGATTATCATCGAACGACGGTGCAGTTTTTCGGCTATTTGATGCAAGAAAGTAATTGTGTCGGTACTTTTTTGAACTTTAGGTTTCACCAAAAGGTTTTCGAGCGCATTCAAAATCATTCGATGATGACGATCACTCCCTTTTTCGGGCGCATAATACTCGTAGGTGTCCGAGAAAACACTTAATCCAACCGCATCGCGCTGCTTTTTTAGAATATTTATCAAAACTGCCGAAGCTAATACCGAAAACCCAATCTTATTTTGAAAAAAATTATCTTTATCTTCCAATTTCGGATAATGCATCGACGACGAATTATCGATAATCAAGTGACAACGCAAATTCGTTTCTTCCTCAAATTTTTTGGTAAACAACCGATCTGTTTTAGCGAACAATTTCCAATCGATATGCTTCGTGCTTTCGCCAACATTATAAACTTTATGCTCCGCAAATTCAGCCGAAAATCCATGAAAAGGGCTTTTGTGCATACCCGAAATAAATCCTTCCACAATTTGGTTCGCCAACAATTCAAGATGCTGGAAACTCGAAATCTTCTCTATTTGTGATTCAATCTTCATATTTCAAATGTATTAAAAGATTGAATGATTAAAAATTAAAAGATTATAAAAAATCTCACTCTATCGATTACAAATTTTAAACCATTAAGAAATTAAGGTTCATTAAACCCAAAACTTAATTTTTCTTAATTTCTTAATGGTTTAAAACAAAAAAGGCTTGACTTTCGCCAAACCTTAATTCTATAAATCAAAAAGTTTCGACTACAACAATGCGTCTAAACTATCAGCATACGTTTGTTTCGGTGCAACACCTACTTGTTTTCCTACTACTTCACCGTTATGAAACACCAAAACTGTTGGAATATTTCTTACGCCGTATTTTGCTGCAAATTCCTGATTTGCGTCTACATCCACTTTTCCTACTACTACTTTTCCAGCATATTCCTCACCAAGTTGGTCAATGATTGGCCCAACCATTCTACAAGGTCCGCACCATGCTGCCCAAAAATCCACCATTACCGGTTTGTCTGATTTCAAAACTACTTCTTCAAAAGTAGCATCTGTTATTGCTAATGCCATATTTTATATTTTTAAAGATTATCATTCGAATGTTTAAAACTTCAAACGTGAATACAAATTTATAACTTTAAAATCAATCCAACACCATTCTCAAATTAGTTTTGATTATGAATGTATTGTCAATTCTTATTAGGAGCTATTTCCTGCTGTACACTCTATCTTTCCTTGCCTAAAGAAGGCAAGAAAAGGATGCCGTTCCCATCAGGGCTAGGGAATCACAGTTCTAATTCAACTTAAAGTTAATCTGCAATTTTTCCAATTCTACCAACAACTCATTCGAAATCTTGATTTTCAATTTCCGGCTTGGCATCGATAATCGCGTGACAATTTTAATTTCTTCGATTTCTGTAGCAACAATGGTTTCGGATGTTTCGGTTTCCAAAATGTTTCCGTCTTCATCCACAACAATTTCGTCAATATCGATTTCTATTGGTGTTGCTTCAATTTGTTTTTTGATAGTTTCTAGTTCCATAACTTCAAATTCAACTTGATTATCACCTTTATTCGCCTGAAGAATCGTACTCAATTGATGTATAAAATCCGTTTTTAAATCTTTTATATTCAAATGAATAATTAGTTTTTTGGCAAAAGTCGGCAACACATCTTGCAAATATTGAATCATCATAAACTGCAATCTTGGCTCGCCTTTTTTGCCGGTATCTTTATCTGCCCAACCTTCTTTCACCATTACTTTCATGAACGTAAAATTATTCTGAATCAAGAAATGACGGAATTTTAAATACTCTTCGCCAAAAATTCTAAACTCATAACTTTCATCATAGCCTTCGAGTGTAAACATTCCCCAGCCCTTGCCATTCTTGGCAACACGATGTTGCACATTGTTGATAATTCCGCCAAAAGTCAGATTTTTATTCACGTGTAATTCTAAGCTTTTCAAAGAATCTAATTTCGAATTACAGTAATAATGCATCTCAAATTTGTAATCGTCCAACGGATGTCCCGAAATATAAATCCCAACAACTTCTTTCTCTTTGGCCAATTTTTCCATCGTGCTCCAATCCTCGCAAGGTGGTACAACAGGCTCGGCAATTTGAACATCACTGCTTTCGCCAAACAAACTCACCTGCGAGGAATTTTCGTTTTCTTGAAATTTCGCACCATAGCGAATGGCTTTTTCATAGAAAGTGATTCCATCGCCATCATCGTGAAAATATTGCGCTCTTGTCGTTCCCAAAAACGAATCAAAACCACCCGCCAAAGCTAGATTTTCTAATGCTTTTTTGTTGGCGGCACGCAAATCGATACGCTTCGTTAAATCAAAAATCGATTTGTATTTTCCGTCTTTTCGGCTTTCGACAATCGTTGCCACAGCTCCAGAACCAACCCCTTTTACAGCACCCATCCCAAAACGAACCGCATAATCAGCATTTACCGTGAATTTATAAAATGACTCATTTACATCGGGACCCAAAACCTGCAATCCCATGCGTTTGCATTCTTCCATAAAGAACGAAACTTGCTTGATATCACTCATATTATTCGACAAAACCGCCGCCATATATTCGGCTGGATAATTGGCTTTCAAATACGCTGTTTGATACGCAATCCAAGCATAACAAGTCGAATGCGATTTGTTGAACGCATATTCCGCAAAGGCTTCCCAGTCTTTCCATATTTTCTCCAATTTATCTTCGGGATGCCCTTTGGCAGCAGCCTGACTGATAAATTTAGGTTTCATTTTATCCAAAACATCTTTCTGTTTTTTCCCCATTGCTTTACGCAAAACGTCGGCATCCCCTTTGGAGAAATCCGCCAGTTTTTGGGACAAAAGCATTACTTGTTCTTGGTAAACGGTGATTCCGTAAGTATCTTTTAGTAATTCTTCGCAAGCATCAAGGTCATAAACAATTTCTTCTTCGCCGTTTTTCCGTTTCACGAAACTCGGAATATAAGCAATTGGCCCAGGACGATACAAAGCATTCATGGCAATCAAATCCGGAAAAACCGTCGGCTTCAATTCCTTCATGTATTTTTGCATTCCGGCACTTTCATACTGAAAAATTCCGACCGTTTCACCACGCTGAAAAAGCTCGTAGGTCTTTAAATCATCAATAGGAAATTCGTCTGGATTCAGATCGATTCCGTTTCTGTATTTTACTAATTTAACAGTATCTTTTATCAACGTTAGGGTTTTCAAACCCAAGAAGTCCATCTTCAATAAACCAGCACTTTCTACGACCGAGTTATCAAATTGGGTAACATACAAATCTGAATCTTTGGCCGTAGCCACAGGAACAAAATCCGTAATATCGCTTGGCGTAATAATCACACCGCAAGCGTGAATCCCAGTATTTCTAAGGTTTCCTTCTAATACTTTGGCTTGTTGAATGGTTTCTCCACCCAAATCATCTTCATTGGCCAAACCAATTAATTCCTTGATTTTATCGTATTCTTCCGGTCGAACGGCTTTCTTGATTACATCTTCTTTCTCATTCAGAAAACGAGCTAAATTCCATTTGGATGGCATCATTCCTGGAATCAGTTTCGCGATTTTATCCGCTTCGAATAAAGGCAAATCCAGCACACGAGCGGTATCCCGAATCGCCGATTTCGTTGCCATTTTTCCATAAGTGATAATCTGCGCCACTTGTTTCGAACCGTATTTTCGAATCACATAATCCATGACACTACTTCGACCTTCATCATCAAAATCGATATCAATATCGGGAAGTGAAACCCTATCTGGATTCAAAAATCTTTCAAAAAGCAAATTGTATAAAAGCGGGTCGATATTGGTAATTTTCAAACAATACGCCACCACCGAACCTGCCGCAGAACCCCGACCAGGCCCAACGGAAACGCCCATATTTCGGGCTTCGGCGATGAAATCCTGAACAATTAAGAAATACCCCGGATAACCTGAATTTTGAATCGTTAATAACTCAAAATCCAATCGCTCCCGAACTTCCTCTGTAATTTCAGGATACCTACGTTTTGCTCCTTCAAAAGTAAGATGTCTCAAATAAGCATTTTCTCCGCGGACACCTCCATCGACGGCATCTTCTGGAACAACAAATTCATCTGGAATTTCAAACTTTGGCAGCAAAACTTCACGCGCCAAATTGTAGATTTCAATCTTATCCACAATTTCGGAAATGTTCGAAATCGCTTCCGGCAAATCGCTGAAGTTTTTCTTCATTTCCTCACCCGACTTGAAATAATATTCCTGATTAGGCAATCCATAACGGTAACCACGTCCCCGCCCTATTGGTGTAGATTGCTTTTCGCCCTCTTTTACACACAATAAAATATCGTGCGCATTGGCATTGTCTTTCTCAATATAAAAGGTATTATTGGTCGCAATCAGCTTCACATCGTGCTTTCTAGCCAAAGAAATTAAGCCTTCATTCACGCGATTTTCGTCTTCTTGATTGTGACGCATCACCTCAATATAGAAATCTTCGCCAAATTCCTGTTTCCACCAAAGCAAAGCTTCTTCGGCTTGGTTTTCACCCAAATTCAAGATTTTATTGGGGATTTCTCCATTGAGATTTCCCGACAAAACAATGATGTCTTCCTTGTATTGTTGAATGATTTTACGGTCTATTCTGGGCACATAATAAAAGCCTTCGGTGTAACCAATGGAAGACATTTTTGCCAAATTATGATAGCCTTTTTTGGTCTTCGCCAAAAGCACGATTTGGTAACCGTTGTCTTTAACCGACTTATTTTTATGATCTTCACAAACAAAAAACTCGCAACCTACGATGGGTTTCATCGCAACTTCAGTTGGTTCTTCGCCTTTTTCTATTGCTTCCTTATTTTTGGCTTCAGCCGCTTTATTATGGTATAAAATATCACGAACAAAGTGAAAAGCCCCCATTAAATTGGCGTGATCGGTCATTGCCACAGCTGGCATTTTTTGTTGCGAAGCTGCTTTAACCAAGGCCGCAACACTAATGGTAGATTGCAAAACCGAAAACTGCGTATGATTATGCAAATGCACAAAATCCGAATCGATTAAGATTTGTTTATTCTCTGAAAGTTCCTGTTTCGAGATGGGTGCCGCTTGTTGGCCGCCCAATTGTTGACGAATTTTATCAGAAGCTTCCTTTAAATTGATGTGCTGCAACCCTATAAGCTGAATTTCTCTTGGGTTTTTTAATTGAAAATCCTCGAAATATTCCTGTTCTACTTCGAGTTCCTTTTTCGTAAAAACTTCGGTACGAATTAATTCGAAAAAGCAACGTGTTGTTGCCTCAACATCGGCGGTGGCGTTGTGCGCTTCGCCAAAAGGCTTGTTGAAAAGATATTGATGTAATTCGGTTAACGTTGGTAATTTAAATTTACCGCCACGACCTCCGGGAAGTTTCAATAACGACGCCGTAATTTCGGTACACGTATCAAGAATTGGCATGGAACTCATCGGACTTTCAATGCCCAATCTATAAAATTCGCAACCCATGATATTGATGTCAAAACCTAAATTTTGACCCACAATAAATTTGGTTTTCGATAAAGCAATATTGAATTTTTCTAAAACTTCAGCTAAAGAAACTCCTTCGGCTTGCGCTAATTCAGTCGAAATACCGTGAATTCTTTCGGCATCATACGGAATATTGAATCCTTCAGGTTTAACCAAATAATCCTGATGTTCGATAACTCTTCCCATATCATCGTGGAGCTGCCAAGCGATTTGAATACATCGTGGCCAGTTGTCCGTGTCAGAAATAGGTGCGCCCCAACGCTTTGGTAATCCTGTGGTTTCGGTATCGAATATTAAGTACATTTTCTAGGCATTAGATTTTAGCCAAAAGGCAAAAGTTGGCGTTTTTTGATAAAAACAAAAA
>CANBWX010000131.1 GCA_947373225.1 Flavobacteriaceae bacterium
GCAGCATCATCCAAAACAGCAATGGGTTGTAATTGTTGGACAACTTGCTCTTTCACTTCAATTGGATCTGCTTTTTTGTCGTTATTCAAGGTAAATTTTATGGCGTCAACTGCTGATTTTGTTCTCAAATAATACATTCCAGTTTTCAACCCAGATTGCCAGGCGTAGAAGTGCATTGACGTTAATTTCGAATAATTGGCATCTTGCATAAACAAGTTCAAGGATTGCGATTGATCTACAAAATAACCTCTTTGACGCGACATATCAATAATATCTTTCATTGACATTTCCCAAACAGTTTTGTACAATTCCTTCAGATCCTGGGGAATATTAAGATCTTGAACCGAACCATTATTTCTCATTAATTCCTGTTTCAAAGTTTCATTCCATAAACCCAATTTCACTAAATCTTCGAGTAAATGTTTGTTTACCACGATAAATTCGCCTGAAAGTACGCGTCTTGTGTAAATATTTGAAGTGTAAGGTTCGAAAGCCTCGTTGTTTCCTAAAATTTGTGAAGTCGAAGCGGTTGGCATTGGTGCCACCAAAAGTGAATTACGAACACCATTTTTCATCACTTCTTTTCGCAATGAACCCCAATCCCAGCGACCAGAAAGCTCTTCGTCTTTCAATCCCCAAAGATTGTGTTGGAATTCTCCTTGCGAAATTGGCGAACCTTTAAAGGTAGAATAAGGCCCTTCTTCTTTGGCCATTTCCATCGAAGCGGTTACGGCTGCAAAGTATAAAGTTTCAAAAATTTCTTGGTTCAATTTTTTGGCTTCGTCGCTTGTAAAAGGCAAACGCAATAAGATAAAAGCATCGGCCAAACCTTGAACTCCAAGACCTACAGGACGATGACGCATATTTGAGTTTTCAGCTTCAATAACTGGATAATAATTTCTGTCGATTACTTTATTCAAGTTTCTCGTTACTCGTTTGGTCACATTGTATAATAATTTGTGGTCAAATTTTCCGTTTTCAACAAACATTGGCAACGAAATAGAAGCAAGATTACAAACTGCAATTTCATCTTTAGACGTAAATTCCATAATCTCGGTACACAAATTCGATGAACGAATAGTTCCTAGATTTTTCTGGTTCGATTTTCTGTTTGCGGCATCTTTATACAACATATATGGAGTTCCGGTCTCGATTTGAGATTCCAGAATTTTCTCCCATAATTCACGCGCTTTAATAGTTTTACGACCTTTTCCACGAGTTTCATAATCGATGTACATGGCTTCAAATTCTTCACCATAAACGTCATACAAACCTGGACATTCGTTCGGGCACATAAGCGTCCAGGTCGTGTCTTCCTGCACTCGTTTCATGAATAAATCCGATGTCCACATGGCAAAAAATAAATCTCTGGCGCGCATTTCTTCTTTTCCGGTATTTTTTTTCAAATCTAAGAATTCGAAAATATCAGCATGCCAAGTTTCGATGTAAATCGCAAAACTACCTTTACGTTTTCCACCACCTTGATCTACATAACGAGCCGTATCATTAAAAACTCTCAACATGGGCACAATACCGTTCGAAGTCCCGTTTGTACCACGAATATAGGATCCTGTTGCACGAACATTGTGAATAGAAAGTCCTACTCCACCAGCCGATTGTGAGATTTTTGCCGTTTGTTTTAACGTGTCATAAATCCCATCAATGCTGTCGTCTTGCATTGCCAAAAGAAAACAAGACGACATCTGTGGCTTTGGAGTTCCCGCGTTGAATAATGTTGGCGTAGCGTGAGTGAAGAATTTTTTCGACATTAAGTCGTACGTTTCAATCACCGATTCTAAATCGCCTAAGTGAATTCCAACCGAAACACGCATCAACATGTGTTGCGGACGTTCTGCTATTTTTCCGTTTATTCTCAACAAATAAGATCGTTCCAAGGTTTTAAAACCAAAATAATCGTAGTTGAAATCACGAGTATAAATTACATGCGAATCTAAGAATTCCGCATTTTCCATAATCACTTTATGCACTTCTTCCGAAAGCAAAGGTGCTTCCTGACCGTTTCTCGGATTCACATAATGAAACATTTCGTTCATTGTTTCCGAGAATGATTTTTTAGTATTCGAATGCAAATTAGAAATTGCAATTCGCGCTGCCAATTGCGCATAATCTGGATGCGCAATCGTCATTGAAGCTGCAGTTTCGGCAGCAAGATTATCTAATTCCGAAGTCGAAACTCCGTCATATAAACCTTCAATCACACGCATCGCTACTTTTACCGGCTCTACCAAACCGTTCAATCCGTAACACAATTTTTTTATTCTATCCGTAATCTTATCGAACATTACAGGCTCTTTATGGCCATCTCTTTTTACTACATACATACGGTTTCTTGTTTTTTTAAAATAGACAATCCCTTCTCTATTTTGGTTTATTTGTGTTTGCTTTGGGAAACTAATCCCGGGTAATTGTAAATATTTTTTTTGAGCTTTATCCCGCACCCGAGGCTGAAAGCCGAACTGGCGAAGCAATCATTCCAATCCATGCTGAAAAAGCATGGGATTTTCCCTTCTATTGGGGCTAACAAAATGGCAATAATTGGAAATTTATATTTTCAAACTACTTAAGAAATTAAGACTTCATAAACCTTAATTCCTAAATAGTTATTTTTTTAAATATCAAAAATCAGCGTCAAAACTAATTTTCTGAGCGTCAGAATCAGTATTCATAACACCTGTTTTTTGGTATTCGCCTACTTTCTTTTCAAAGAAATTTGTTTTCCCTTGAAGCGAAATCATATCCATAAAATCAAATGGATTTGGCGTATTGTATTCTCTTTTGCAACCTAATTCAACCAATAATCTATCGGTTACAAACTCTAAATATTGGGTCATCAAAACGGCATTCATTCCAATTAAACTCACCGGAATCGATTCTGTAATAAATTCTCTTTCGATGTTTAATGCGTCAACGATAATTTCTCTAATACGTGCTTTTGGCACTTTATGTTTCAAGTGATGATTATGCAAATGCACGGCAAAATCACAATGAACACCTTCGTCACGAGAAATTAATTCGTTCGAAAAAGTTAAACCTGGCAATAAACCACGTTTTTTTAACCAAAAAATAGAGCAAAAACTTCCTGAAAAGAAAATACCTTCTACGGCTGCAAAAGCAATTAATCTTTCGGCAAAAGATTCAGATTCAATCCATTTCAAAGCCCATTCCGCTTTTTTCTTAATCGCCGGAAAAACTTCGATCGCAGTAAATAATTGATCTTTTTCGACTTCGTCTTTCACATAAGTATCAATCAAAAGCGAATACGTTTCGCTATGAATGTTTTCCATCATAATTTGGAAACCATAGAAAAATTTAGCTTCAGCATATTGCACTTCGTTGATGAAGTTTTGAGCCAAATTCTCATTTACAATCCCGTCCGAAGCGGCGAAAAAAGCAAGAATATGTTTTACAAAATATCTTTCATCTTCACTTAGTTTATTGTTCCAATCGTTCAAATCTTGAGCCAAATCGATTTCTTCGGCAGTCCAAATACTAGCTTCTGTTCTCTTGTAAAATTCCCAAATATCTTGGTGTTTGATTGGAAAAATTACGAAACGATTTTTGTTCTCTTGTAAAATAGGTTCAATTTGTGGCATTGCGATTGTTTGTTTTTTTGAAATTTTCAACGATTTTTTTAATTTTTCGTAGATTACAAAGATTGTGAATTCTTGCGGTTATTAAAAGCCAAACTTATTCACAATCGGCTTGAGTTTTTAACAAATAGAAGTGATTAGAATATTTTTCATACAAATTTTAAAAAATTGATTTTCAATGTTTTAAAAAATAAAAAACACGTTAAACCACCGTAAAATATAGGTTTTTAAAAATAGAAAACAAGAAAATTATCAGATTTTATAGAATTATTTTTTCAACTCTTGCGCAACTTTTTCAAGCTCTAAATACCAGTCTTCACCAAATCTACGAACAAGGGCTTCCTTGACAAATTTGTAAACCGGAACTTCGAGTTCTTTGCCTAAAGAACAGGCGTCGTCGCAAATTTCCCACTTGTCATAATTAACAGCAGCAAACTCCGTAAAATCTTTAATACGAATAGGATATAAATGACAAGAAACAGGTTTTTTCCAGTCGACTTCCCCTTGATTATAAGCTTGCTCAATACCGCAAAGTGCCGTTTTTCCGTCATAAATAACGTAAGCGCAATCTTTATTATCTATTAAAGGCGTTTCAAGATCACCATCGGCACCTTTTGTCCAAGTTCCTTGCGCCTCAATAGCGGCAATCCCTTCTTTTCGTAAAAAAGGTTTTACTTTTGGATAAATGGTCTCCATAATTTTAGTTTCGGCTTCGCTTAATGGAGCGCCCGCGTCGCCATCGACACAACACGCGCCATTGCAGGCCGATAAATTACAAACAAATTCTTTTTCGAGAATATCTTCCGATATGATGGTTTTTCCTATTTGAAACATTTTGCAAAGATACTTTGCAATTCTGAATTTCGAAAGTTAATTTTTGAGTTTTTTAGAATGAGAATTGTCTATACAATCATTTAAGGCTACTTAATAAATAACCCAATTATGAAATCCAGAGGATTTTCATATTTATAAAATAATCACGCAATGTTGCTCGACTCCTCCGGAGTCGAACATAAACTAAAAATCCTTTTTCTATAAATATTTTTTTCTATAAATATTTGACCTTTCCAAGGTCAATTCCTAAACAAATTAATGGGTTTTTAGAAATGTAATATTCCTTTTTAGCACAATTTGAAAAACAAAAAATAGTCATACATAAGAGATTTTTCATAAATAATAACCATAATTTCATAGTCAACCATTTAGAATTTAATACTTTTGTCCTTTAAATAAACCCCTTATGGAACTAGACTTTAAAGAAATAATTACCGTTGGCATGGTGCTTTTTGCCGTAATTGATATTGTGGGAACCATTCCTATTGTTGTCGATTTGAGAGCAAAACACGGTCATATCGAATCGGAAAAAGCTTCGTTAGTGGCTGGAATTATCATGATTGTTTTCCTTTTTATTGGTGAGGAATTATTAAATTTAATCGGAATTGATGTTCATTCCTTTGCAGTTGCTGGTTCATTTGTCTTGTTCTTTTTGGCTCTCGAAATGATTCTTGGCATTCGCATTTACCGCGATGAGGAAGCTAGTTCTGCATCGATCGTTCCTATCGCTTTTCCTTTAATTGCTGGGGCTGGAACCATGACAACTTTACTTTCACTACGTTCCCAATTTCATTCGGTAAATATTGTAATTGCAATAATTTTGAATATTATTGTGGTTTATATCGTTTTGAAATCATCTGGAAAAATCGAAAAAATATTAGGTAAAAATGGTTTAGGAGTAATTCGTAAAGCTTTTGGAGTTGTTCTTTTGGCAATTGCTGTTAAATTATTCGCCGCTAATGTTAAAGGTTTGTTTGTCTAAAATAAATTTTTATATTTTTACTGCATTATCTTTTACAAAATAAATTTATGAAAATCTTTACTTCTATATTGGTGGCATTGGCATTAGGGCTAATCCTATTTAACATTACTCTTGTCGATTTCAAACATCCTTTTGAAGGAAACAGCATGATTGCCTTTATTGGAATTGCTGCTTCAATTTGTGCGGTGTTAATTCTTCTAATTTTTAAAATGTCGAAGAATATTGCAGAAAAAATGAACGATAAATTCTAATTAATGTTTGATGTTTTAATACTTGGCGGTGGCGTTTCTGGAATTTCCTGCGCACTTGTTTTGGGTTCTGCAAAAAACAAACCTTTTGTTACAAACAAAAAAATTGGCATAATTACCCATCAAAAAACTTCCTCGCTTCAAGAAGCCATTATCAATAACGCATACGGAATTGCTCCCGGAAAATTAGGTACCGATTTATTAGCCGAAAGCCTTCAACACTTATCCGAAACTTATTCGCATATCGAACAAATTTCAACTGAAAAAGTTTTAAAAATCGAAGGCAAATTTTCTGAATTTACAGTTACAACAAACAAAAATATTTATAAGACCAAAATCATTGTTGTAGCAATTGGCTACTCTAATACTTTCGCAATCGAAGGCTTATTGCATTATGTAGAAAACCATCAAAAAACACTCGCCGAAAAACAAAGAATCCAACTTAAAAATACAGATCATAAAGTTACCGAAGGTATTTATGTAACAGGAACACTGGCTGGCTGGAGAAGTCAAGTAGCAATTGCCGCCGGAAGTGGTGCTGCTGTAGCTACCGATATTCTTACTTTATGGAATAACGGTATTCAAACACAATCCCACGACAGCACTAAGAAGTAGGATTTTAACCCTTGAAAATATCAATAAAATAATATTAGATTTACATTTTCTATAAATTATTT
>CANBWX010000132.1 GCA_947373225.1 Flavobacteriaceae bacterium
ACAAGATTTGCTTTTTTTGACGAAAAATTAGACGAAGAAAAAACTATTTCTTCCTCTTCCCTATTATCAATTAAAATTTGTTGAAGTTTCATTCTAATTAAAATTAATTTATTTTTACTAATTCAATATTTACAATTGAAATCTCAATAATTTTTACAATAAACAAATATATAATAACTTGAATTTTTAATAATAATAATGATTAATAAATTAAAAAAATAGACTTATAATTAAAAAAAAATATTGCAAAAAAATATGCAATTAATTTAAACAAAGATAATTATCAACAAATAACAAAACTCATGATTTTACTTCCAAAATATATTCAAAAGACATAATATCATTTATTATTCAAAAAAAAACTGCTCAATTTCTTGAACAGTTCTGTCTATTTTCTTTATTCTTTACTCTATTTTCTTTTTATACGTTAAATCTAAAGTGCATTACATCACCATCTTTTACAATATATTCTTTTCCTTCTACCTTGAATTTTCCAGCTTCTTTACATTTAGCTTCCGAACCATAATGAACGAAATCTTCGTAAGCAATTACTTCGGCACGGATGAAACCTTTTTCGAAATCAGTGTGTATAACTCCGGCAGCTTGTGGCGCAGTTGCTCCAATATTGATGGTCCAAGCACGAACTTCCTTAACACCTGCGGTAAAATAAGTTTGTTGTTTCAATAATTTATAAGCAGCGCGAATCAAAACCGATGCTCCTGGCTCAGTTAATCCCATATCTTCAAGGAAAACTTGGCGTTCTTCGTAACTTTCTAATTCGGTAATATCTGCCTCTGCTCCTACTGAAAGAATAATAACTTCGGCATCTTCATCCTTAACTAATTCGCGAACTTGGTCTACATATTTATTACCGTTTACAGCCGAATTTTCATCTACATTACAAACGTACAAAACAGGTTTTGCAGTTATCAGTTGAAAACTTTCCATCAAAACTTCTTCATCATTATTTTGAGGAGTTACTGTTCTTGCGGATTTTGCTTGAAGTAAATTTTCTCTAATTCTATCTAAAAGTGCTTTTTCGGTTTGCGCTTCTTTATTTCCTGTTTTGGCGGCACGATTTACTTTTTCTAAACGTTTTTCTACGTTTTCTAAATCTTTCAATTGCAATTCGATATCGATAGTTTCTTTATCACGAATTGGATTTACATTTCCGTCAACATGAACAATATTATCATTGTCAAAACAACGCAAAACGTGAATAATTGCATTACATTCTCTAATATTTCCAAGAAATTGATTTCCTAAACCTTCGCCTTTGCTAGCTCCTTTTACCAATCCTGCAATGTCAACGATATCTACCGTTGCCATTTGAACGCGTTCTGGATTTACTAATTCTTCCAGTTTTGCCATTCTCGAATCGGGAACATTTACAACTCCTATATTCGGTTCGATGGTACAAAACGGAAAGTTAGCACTTTGCGCTTTTGCATTGGATAAACAATTAAATAATGTTGATTTTCCAACATTTGGTAATCCTACAATTCCTGCTTTCATATTATTTTAGTTTACAAATAGCCATTTTTGCCATAAGTTTTAGTAATTCCTTTTTAAAAGTCTGCAAATATAATATTTAATAAACCTAGAAAACAAAAAACATCCTATTAAAGCAAGATTTGAAAATACAGAAATATAAATTAATTCCAAAATAAATTAGTAATGTTAAAATTATACCAATCTAAAACGTTATTATGGCAAAAATACACGATATTATAACTGAATATTAACGAAGTGTTAAATAATTATTATATTGCGGTCGATTTTAAATGAAATTAAAAACCTAACCAAACTTATTATGAAAAAAATCACGTTATTGCTATTATTGCTAAACGTTAGTTTCCTTTTTGCACAAAAAGAAATTTCTGGTGTTGTAAAAGATAATACTGGCGCTACTTTACCTGGTGTAAACATTAAAGAAAAAGGAACTTCAAACGGGGTGTCTACTGACGTTGACGGATCCTATAAAATAAAAGTTAAAGATGGAGCGACTTTAGTTATTAGCTCTGTTGGATTTTTAAATGTAGAAAAAAAAGTAGGTAATTCAAACAAAATTGATGTTGTCCTTACTTCTGGTGGTCAAGAATTAAAAGAAATTCAAATTGTAGGATCTAGAAATACCAAAAGAACCGTTGTAAACTCAGCAGTTCCTATTGATATTATTAGTATGAAAGAGCTAACAACACAAAGTGGTAAAATTGAAATCAATCAATTACTGCAATATGTTGCTCCTTCATTTAATGCTAACAAACAATCTGGTTCGGACGGAGCCGATCACGTAGATCCAGCTTCTTTAAGAGGAATGGGACCTGATCAAACTTTGGTTTTAATCAACGGAAAAAGAAGACATCAATCATCACTTGTAACACTTTACGGAACACGTGGTAGAGGAAATACAGGAACCGATTTGAATGCAATTCCAGCTTCGGCAATCAAAAGAATCGAAATTTTGAGAGATGGTGCAGCAGCACAATATGGTTCGGATGCGATTGCAGGTGTTATCAATATTGTATTGAATGACAATGTAAATGAATTAACGGGTGCTATTACTTATGGTGCTTTTAATACCGCTGCAAAAGGAGATTTTCCTGCAGGAACTGCAAATACTCCTGGATTTAGATTGGATCAAAACGGTAATGGAAATTCTTATGGAAAAAACAGAGCTCTTGACGGAAATACTGTAAAAGTGGGTGCTAATTATGGCGTTGCTCTTGGTAAAGATGGAGGTTTTGTAAATTTTACTACGGAGTTTTTTACTAAAGAAAAAGTACTTCGTCCTGGTGCTGACTACAGAAAAGGTTTTGGAGAAGCATCTATGGATAGTTTTAATTTTACTGCAAATATGGAACTTCCAGTTTCTGAAAAAACTAAAATTTATGCTTTTGCTGGAAAAAATTATAGAGATACTGATGCTTATGCTTTCACTAGAAACAGCCCAGCTCCAAACGTAGTAGAGTCTGTTTATCCTGGAGGATATACGCCAAGAATCACTTCTATCATCAATGATAACAATATGACTGCAGGTATCAAAACAACAACTGATAGCGGTTGGAAAGTTGACATTAGCAATACCTACGGTAAAAACCTTTTTCATTATACCATAAAAGGAACTGAGAACCCTTCTTTATTAGACGCTTCTCCAACACAATTTGATGCTGGTGGACATAGTTTATCTCAAAATGTAACTAATTTTGACTTCTCAAAAAATTATGACACCGTATTAGAAGGAATGAACATCGCTTTTGGAGCAGAATATAGAATTGAAGAATACTCTATTTTTGCAGGTCAGCAAGGTTCTTACACAACGTATGACGTAAACGGACAGCCTATTACAAATCCTGCTACACAGTTTGCTCCTACAATCCCTAATCCAGATTATGATCCTAGCAAACCAATCGATCCTAATACCAATCCAACTGTCTTGCCAAGACCAGGAAGTTCTCAAGGTTTCCCAGGTTATAGCCCAAGCAATGCTGTTGACAAAAATCGTAGCAACCTTTCATTATATACTGATACCGAATTTGATATTACAAAAAGCTTTATGGTAAGTGGAGCAGTTCGTTTTGAAAAATACAGTGATTTTGGTAGTACCATCAATGGTAAATTAGCTTCAAGACTTAAACTAGCCGATAATATTAACTTAAGAGGTTCACTTAGTACAGGATTCCGTGCTCCTTCATTGGCACAGGCTTACTATGGTTTACATTTCACTAATATTAACGCAGCTGGCGCAACCGAGATTTTACTTTCTCCTAATGACAGCCCAGTTACAAGATCTTTTGGAATTCAAAAACTAAAACAAGAAACTGCAGTTAATGCTTCGTTAGGAATAACAGCCAATTTTAGCAATTTTACCGCTACCGTTGATGGATATATGATCGACGTAAAAGACAGAATTGTTTTAACAAGTTATTTTGATGCTTCAGCCAAAGGATTAGGAGTTGACCAAGCACAATTTTTTGCTAATGCCGCAAATACAAAAACCCTAGGTTTAGATATCGTTCTTGCTTGGAAAAAAAGATATGATAACTCAAATGTTAGTGCCACTCTTGTTGGAAACATCAATGATATGACAATTGGAAAAATACACAACGGTGCATTACCACAAGACATCTTTTTTGGAGCTAGAGAACAAGCTTTTTTATTAGCTTCGGCTCCAAAAAACAAATTTGGTTTAAATCTTAACTATTCGCATAAAAAATTCGATACCGGATTAGCTTTCACCCGTTTCAGCAAAGTAGTTTTAATTAATTATGCTGGTGTAGACAATGTATATACTCCAAGAGTAAATACTGATTTAACATTAGGATATCAAATCTCTAAACAATTAAAATTAACTGTAGGAAGCAATAACCTATTCAATATTTATCCTACTAAACAAGACGAACAAAATACTGAAGCTGGTGGCTATTGGGATGCCGTTCAAATGGGATTCAACGGAGCTTATTACTATGCAAGACTTGGATTTAATTTCTAAATCAATCCCCCTATAATATCAAAAAGAGCTATCGAAAGATGGCTCTTTTTTTTTGCAATTTAATTAAATCAATACTTTGTAAAATAAATCCGGTTAGCTATTTCCACTTTTTATATATGTGAATTATGAAACTATTGCAAATAATTCTACAAACTCTAAAGCTTAAATTTGTAATGTATTAATATTTAAACAAATATAAAATGAAGACTTTAGCCTTAGTAATACTAGCAATACTATTTTCTATAAATAGTCAAGCACAAAATAAAAATGTAAAATCAGAAGTCAAAACTACAGTAACAACCGTTAAGGATTCTGATGGAGAAAAAAAAACAATAAAAACCCAAGAAGTTCAGGAAGTTCAAAACATCGAATTCAAGGATACCAATACTAATCTTTTGAATAAAGAAACAAAAGAAACACCCGTCGAGGTAATCAAAACAACAAAAATCACAGAAAACGGAATCACTAAAGTAATCGATGTTGACCGGTCTGCCTATTACAATTTAAATGGTGTAAAATATCAAGTTGCAGCAGATAAAACGGGATATACTGTGTTTTTTCCTAAAGGTACAAAAGCTGCAGTTTTACGAAAAACTTCCAATAACAATTATATTTATAGAACAAAAAACAATACATCTTATGGCTACTTTGATACCAATGGAAATCTTATTTTAGAGACTTATGATGATAAAACCGATAAGGTAACCTATACAAAATACAATCTCATACAAAAATAAAGGTCTAAAAAAACCAAAAAAAATCCTGAGTTTTCAAAAAGCTCAGGATTTTTTATGATTCATTTTAGAATCTATTCATTATGTAAAAAAGCTTGTCTGTTTCTCAATGTTTCTTCGCTTTCTACGTGAGCTACATCAGGAATACAACAATCAACAGGACATACAGCAGCACATTGTGGCTCATCGTGGAATCCTTTACATTCCGTACATTTTCCTGGTACAATATAATAAATATCATCCGAAATTGGAGTTTGAGCAGCATCTGCATCAACTTCTTCTCCCGAAGGCAAAATTATTTTCCCTTTAACTCTCGTTCCATCTTTATATCTCCAATCATCTGCTCCTTCGTAGATTGCAGTATTTGGACATTCTGGTTCACAAGCACCACAATTGATGCATTCATCTGTTATTATTATCGCCA
This sequence comes from Flavobacteriaceae bacterium, assembly GCA_947373225.1. GTDB lineage: Bacteria > Bacteroidota > Bacteroidia > Flavobacteriales > Flavobacteriaceae > Flavobacterium. The sequence continues at coordinate 5,651 of CANBWX010000132.1, forward strand.
TTTTAATTAGGTGTTTGTGATATTAGCTTCAACATTTTTTACTTCGTATAAATGTATAAAAAATATTTTGTCTAAAGTCAATTTTTAATATCTATTGTCTATAACTTATTATAGCTTATTTTTGCACAAAACTACAATCAAAACTATTCATATACAAATTACTTATGTTCGAAAACGATAAAAAAAGATGTTTTATTGAATTAGGAAAATTTTTAAGTCAATTTTCTAAAGAAAAAAACCGCATAAATCCCGATGTTTTATTCAACGAACCGTTTTTTGAAGATTTTGTAAATCTAATACAACTTTCGCAATCCCATAACGGCTGGTACACGCCAGAAAATGTTTATTTTTCTATTCAATCATGGGCAAAAGCCTTGACCAAAGAGAATTTAAACAAATGGTTGAGTGCTTATTCCTTCGACTGCGCTCAGAATGACAATAAAAAGGGGAAAAACGTTGGGCTAATTCTAGCCGGAAACATTCCCCTTGTTGGGTTTCACGACTTTCTTTCGGTGCTAATTTCCGGTAATAGCGTATTAATAAAAACATCTTCAAACGATCAGTTTTTATTGCCGTTTTTGGCGAAATATTTAATTGCAATCGAACCCGAATTATCCAACA
>CANBWX010000133.1 GCA_947373225.1 Flavobacteriaceae bacterium
TTTTTTTCATATCATCAATCGTTAAAATTCGTTTTATTCTGATTTTTTTATTTCGGTTCGGGGACCAATTCCGTTATTATTAAATGCTTCAATTTGAAAATAATACGCATCCAATTTATCCAATCCGTTAAAATAATATTCGTTTTTTCCGTAAACCATTATCGAACCATACATTTTGTCTGGCGATTTTCCAAAGTAAATCACATAACCATCCGCATTAGGTTCTTGTTGCCACTTGAACCAAACATTGCGTCGTTCTCCTTTTTTCTTTGGTTCAGTTCTCAAAGGAGCAAAATTATTGACAATTGCAGGCGGATTTCCACTTCCTTTTCCGAAAATTCTAAAACCACACAAAGCAAATTTACCTGTTGGCATTTGGATATTCTCCATTTTCACATAGCGCGCCTGAACTGGTTTTTCGAGCTCGATATAATCATGCGGAACATCTTTGGTATTTTTACTTTTATCCACAAGGATTTTCCAATTTTTACCATTATCCGAATAATATAAAATATATTTATGACCAGTTGTTGTTGCAGGTTTTCCCATTAATTCGACGTCCTGATCGGCAAAATTTATTTGTACCGCATTGATAGTACTTTTTTCACCTAAATCCGAAATTAGATATTCGCCTTTGTTCCCCGTTTTTGCCGACCAATAGGTTTTTATATCTTCATTTACGGCATAATTGGGCTGAAAACCGCCAAGAGTTGAGGAAACCTGAACGGGTTTATTATAATTAAGTAACATCCAACCCGAGAAATTTTCGTTCAAATGGTGCTTCTTTTGCGAAGGCAAAAACGTGGGATAATCTCCGTAAGCGGTATTCGAATAAAGGATTCCATCTTTGTCGAAACCCGCTGGCCAAATTCCCAAACGGCGTTCGAAATTGTTTTTGGTACAGATCGAAATACTTGAAACGTGCCAATAATCTTCATTGGCATCCTGATAGGTCGCGCCGTGTCCCGCGCCTCTGGCAAAACCACCCGGCTTGTATGAAAACGGATTGTGCGATTGATATTCGAAAGGGCCTAGCGGATTTTTACCAACATAAACTCCGTCTCCATAACCACTAAATTCGGTGCCTGGTCCGCCATATTGCAGGTAATATTTGCCATTATGTTTGGTCATAAATGCACCTTCCATAAACGGTTGCATAAACGTATTGTCATTGTTTTCGCCAAAGCGTTCCCAGCCGTGTTCATCATCATTTAGCGAAATCAATGGCATAACTTCGCCTTCGGGCTGAAAAGTTTTGCGATTTAATTTGACACCATATAACGGATATAAATTGCTAGAACCATAATATTCATAGACTTCATCTTTGTCTTTGTCCCAAAAAATATAAGGATCCCAAGCACCCGTTTCCGATTTATGAACGAGCTCTTTCCAATCATCTTTTGATGGATTTTTGCTCATCCAGATAGGGAATTCTTTGCCTTGGGTTGACCCCACAACCAACAAGGAGTCGTGTACAAATGACACCGATGGAGCGCACAATTCATCATACACTTTGTGTTCAGGTCGGAGGAATTTTCGAGGGATAAATTGCCAATCGAGCATGTCTTTGCTATGCCAATATCCCCATTGATTGGTGGAAAACAAATAATATTCGCCTTTGAAAAAAGTAATTACGGGATCGGCAGTTGTGCGGTGTTTTCCTTGAGTTACAAAATTAGGAATTGGGCAATAACCATAATCAATATTGATGGGATTGCAATAGGTTTTTTGTTGTGCATTGGCATTAAAAACAAAGCAAATAAGCAGGCTTAGAAAGATTTTCTTCATGACTTTCATTTTTTAATTAAAAAAAACTTCTCTTTCGAGAAGTTTCTTAATGTTGTAAAAAACAATTAATTAATTTTTAATAAATTGTTGAGTAAATTTAGCTCCAGAAGTAGTTATAAAACTAATCAAATAAACACCTTTACTAAAACTTGAAGTATTGATAGATGTTGTACTACTTCCAAATTTACTGATTGACAAGACTTTACGCCCATCAGATGAATATATTGTTGCTGAACTTAAAGCTTCAGAAGATTCTACTTTCAATACATCAGTAGTTGGATTAGGATATACTTGAATTTTTGTAGCCAAAACATTAGTTTGTACACCCAATGTTTCTGCTACTGGACTATTATTCAATTTAATATCATCAAAATAAACCATGATAAATCCTGTATCTACAGATGGATCTAGAAAATCAGGAAAAAGATCCAATGTTGGATAGGTTCCGGTTATTGCCGAAAAATCAAAAACTAAATCTTGCCAAACATTTGCAACCGCATAAGGTTGCATTGGTTGAATTTCCTGATTACCAGCTACTCCCCCTTCAATTTTAAAATGAACAGGTGTTACTCTTGTTTTCAAAACTTTAACGTGAATGTATTTGTTTGTTGTGAAATCTGGAGTTGGTGTCGCTCCTGACCCCCAAAAACCACCCCAAGGGTCTCCTGCAGTGTTACGTTGAAATTGAACCACTTTAGAACTCGTGTTAATTCCGCTTGGATTTGGGTTAGCCACAACAGTAAATTGTGCATCTGATTCACCTGGTCCATTTGCCATTTCATGCAAAGTCAAAGTACCCGTAGTACCATTTTCGGCATCTAAATAGGTTTGTGCCTGTGATGTTACTCCAAGAAGAGTAAAACCAGCTAAAAGCACTAATTTAAAAGTAATTTTTTTCATAATAAATAATATTTAGTTAATAGTTTTTGGAGATTAGATTGGTATTAACACAAAAAATAAACCTCCGTTTAAATACTTTTTATGTTCAATTATATTTTAATCCAATGATTTAAAATCAATTATCTGGAAATTAGATCTATACCAATCTAAAGTTTATTAAAAAGAACCCTTCAATATAAATATTGAAGGGTAATTACTAAAAAAACCAAACTTATTCAACTAATTCAAAACTTACTTTTCTATTCGTATCCGAATTTCCGCCTACGAAAACATCAAATTTTCCAGCTTCGGCGGCATATTTCATATCAAGGTTATAAAACTTTAAATCATCAGATGAGATTTCGAAAGAAACTGTTTTCGTTTCTCCTTTTTTCAAACTTACTTTTTCGAAACCTTTAAGCTCTTTTACTGGTCTGGTCACAGAGCCTACCAAATCACGAATGTAAAGTTGAACGACTTCCTGGCCGTCAAAATCGCCAGTATTTTTTACATCAACGCTAATTTTTAGCTTTTCGTTAAACTTGATTTTATCCGATGAAAGGGTGATTTTCGAATAATCGAAATTGGTATAACTTAATCCAAAACCAAAAGAAAATAATGGACTATTATCAACATCGGTATAACGAGATTTGTATTTTTGTTCCGGATCAGACAAGCCTAAATAAGGTCTTCCAGTACTTTTATGATTGTAATAAATAGGCACTTGACCTACATTTCTAGGAAACGACATAGGCAATTTCCCGTTTGGATTATTAGCTCCAAAAAGCGTTTGGGCAATAGCATCACCGCCACGAGTTCCTGTCCACCATGTTTCAAGAATGGCATCCATATTTTCATTTTCCCAAGATAGTGTAAGCGGTCTTCCATTCATTAAAACCAAAACTACTGGTTTACCCAATTTTTTCAATTCGGCTAAAAACTCTTTTTGAATTCCCGGCAAATCAATGTTCGTTTGAGAACCAGCTTCACCAGACATATTTTCTGCTTCGCCCATAACGGCAACAATTACATCGGCATTTTTAGCATCATCAATGGCTTTTTGAATCCAATCTCTTTTGGTGCTTTTAATTTCTACACCATCATCAAAAGTTACATTCGAAACATTTTTCAAGTAATTAGTAACGCCTTCTTTTACGCTTGTGGCAAAACCTTTTCGGTCACCAAGAGCTGCCCAAGAACCTATAATATTGTATTCGTCACTTACCAATGGCCCAACAAAAGCAATTTTTTGGTTGTTTTTTAACGGTAAAATATGATTGTTGTTTTTCAACAAAACCATTGATTTTTTTGCAACTTCAAGACTTGCTTCTAAAAATTCAGGCTTGTAAATAGTAGCTTTTTCACGTTTTTCATCCGAATAGCGATATGGATCTTCAAACAATCCTAAATCATATTTTACGTCTAAAATTCGTTTACAAGCATCATCAATAGTAGCGAGAGAAACTTTTCCTTCGTCGTAGGATTTTTTCAAATAATTCATATAAACTCCAGCAACCATATCCATATCGACGCCAGCATTCATGGCTAATTCACCGGCATTTTTTTCGTCAGTTGCAAAACCATGAGCTACCATTTCTGGTATTCCCGTATAATCCGTAACCACCATTCCGTCAAATTTCCATTCGCCTTTTAGCACATCCCGAATCAAAAATTTATTAGCAGTTGAAGGAATTCCTCCAATTTCGTTAAACGAAGTCATAAAAGTTTTCACACCCGCATCGACCGTCGCTTTAAAAGCAGGTAAATACGTTTCTCGCAACACTCTTTCAGACATATCTACCGTGTTGTAATCTCGACCGGCTTCGGCAGCGCCATAAGCGGCAAAATGTTTGGTACAGGCAAGAATGGTATTGTTTTTTGACAAATCATCGCCTTGAAAACCTTTTACATTGGCAATTGCCATTTGGGTTCCCAAGTAACCATCTTCACCAGAACCTTCGGAAACCCTTCCCCATCTTGGGTCACGAGCAATATCTACCATTGGTGCAAACGTCCATTGAACGCCCGCTGATGAAGCTTCGGTTGCAGCTACTCGAGCCGCCAATTCTACTGCTTTTGGATCCCAAGAAGAAGCCATTCCTAGATTGATAGGAAATATAGTTTTGTAACCGTGAATGACATCGTGACCAAAAATCAACGGGATTTTCAAGCGCGAATTTTCTAAATTAATACGTTGTATTTCTCTAGTTTCTTTCGCACCAGTTGCATTTAAGATCGAACCGACTTTTCCTTGCTTAATTCTAGTGATGAAATTATCCCCAGATTTAGGTCCAGTAACCGTTCCGTCCGAAGTGAATTGAACCGTTTGATAGATTTTTTCTTCCACCGTCATTTTAGACATTAAATCCGCAACAAACTCGGCTTTTGGTTTGATTTTAAGTATTTTATTGGCTTCTTTGTTTTGGCTGAAGCCAAAAACAGAACCCATTAAAAATATAATTATTAGTTTATTTTGCATTGTTTATATTTTTTTGATGATTTAATAAGGAATAAAAAAAGTTAATATTTAAGATTACCACTTGTTAGTGTAACTTCAAAAATATCTGTTCCTTTATATGCAGTCATAACAACTGAATTTTGAAAAACTGAAGTTGGTAATGGAATTGAAGCTGTAAAAGAAGTATATAAATCCTTATCAAATTTTTTATTAACATCTAATGCAATTTTATTCAACGAAACTAATCCATCTCCACTATTTGTTATTTTTAAACTATCTGCATTTGTATTTCCTTGCAAAATTAAATGCACTTCTCCCATTGTGTTCGTTTTTTTAGTATACCAATTTTCATTACTAATACTTATTTCAGTTCCATTAACATTTTTAAAATTTTGTGGAGAAGCAGTGCTATCATTACTTTTTGAACAAGAAGAAATCAATAATGATAATGCAAAAAATAATAGTAAATTTTTCATGATTTATTGTTTTTTAAAATCCGTATTTACTAGAATGAAAACCAAGACTAACTAAACCAGGTTTAATTTCTGGTGCATTCATAAATAATTTCCATATTAACCCCGAACGATAATTCTCGATCATTGGCGTAATTGTTCCTTGATCGATTGCCAAATAACGAGGTGTTACCCAATTATATTGAAGTGAAAAAGCATCGTAAGGTCCTGCAACACCTACATAAGTTGTTTTGTTTTCATCATACAAATAATGAAGAAACTTCATAGACTCCGCAGGCGTATAAGGAAACGATGACAGCGCGGCTGTAGGCGAAATTACACCCAAATCGTTTAGCGGTTGATGCGCCGAATAACCAGTAGTTCCGTCACTATTACGGGAATAACTTGCTGTGAGTCCCCAACATTTATCAGAATATCCTTTCCATTGTTTTGGGTTATCGATACAATATTTGTTTATGATTTTGGCGTGATTTTGTGTCAATGCCCAATAATCTGCATATTTA
>CANBWX010000134.1 GCA_947373225.1 Flavobacteriaceae bacterium
AGCCCAATTGCAATATAATGAAAGTGATTTTTTAGGTGGTGAAATTTCGGCGCTCAAAGGGTTACGTGTATTAAAAGGAGAAAAGGCAAATGAAACTGTTTATGAATTATATAACCTTTTAGGATTGTTGTACAATGAGCTTGGGGACTATAGTAAAGCACTAGAGTTTCACAACAAAGGTTTAGTGACTATAGATGAAGAAACATCGCCAGTAGAATTTCAGTTCAAAGCTACATCGTTAAATAATTTAGGGTTAGTCTATCAGAATTCGAACCAATACAAAAAGGCAATTCCTTATTTTCAAAAAGGTTTGGAGCATAAAAAAGATTTACTTTTATATAAGCCTTTTATATATGCTATGTTATTGGACAACTTAGGGTATTCTAGATTTAAACTAAAACAAACAGATGGGCTTCCAGAATTATTTTACCAATCCTTAAAACTGAAGGATAGTCTGAAGCTTACGTCAGGAATTATTATCAGTCAAATACATTTGTCGGAATATTTTGCATCCAAGAAGGATACAGTAAAAGCGCTACAGTATTCTAACGAGGCAGTTGCCACAGCAAGAAATTCAAAAAATTACAGAAATTTGTTGTTGCCTTTGAAACAATTGGCGGTTATAGAACCTAAGAAAGCATCCATATATAACAAAGAATACATCCATATTAATGATAGTTTGCAAAAAGCAGATCGTAATATTGCAGATAAGTTTACTCGGATAGAATATGAAACAGATACAATTAAACAAGAAAACACAGATTTAACCACCCAGAACAGGAACTTGGTTTATATTTTTGGTTCTATTTTAATATTAGGTATGTTTTTGTACATTATTAAAGCGCAAAAAGCTAAAAATAGAGAACTGTTGTATAAACAAGAACAACAAAAAGCCAACGAGGAAATTTATAATCTAATGATTTCTCAGCAGGGCGATGTTGAAACTATAAGAATAAAAGAAAAAAAACGAGTGGCCCAAGAATTGCATGATGGGGTTCTTGGAAGAATGTTTGGAGTCAGGATGAACTTAGATAGTTTGAATAAAATCAATGACGAAGAAGGTGCATTTCAAAGAAATGGTTATTTATCGGAGTTGAAAAGTATAGAACAAGATATTCGTGAAATTTCTCATGATTTGAATAGGGAAAAATCAGAATTAATTAATAACTTCGTAGCCATTGTTGACAACCTATTTGAAGACCAAAAAAAGACCTTCAAGCCCAAATTAGTTTCAACTATTGATTCTGCCATAAAATGGGAATCAATGACCAATGCTGTCAAAATCAATTTATACCGAATAATACAGGAATCATTGCAAAACATTAACAAGTATGCTAATGCTAATGCAATTAAGGTCGAATTCAAAAAAGAACTTGATGATTTACGATTAGTAATTACCGATGACGGAATTGGATTTAATGTTAACAAAGGTAAAAAAGGAATTGGCTTGCAAAATATGCTTTCTAGAATTAATGAATGCGAAGGCACTTTTGAAGTGAAATCTAAAATAGGGGAAGGAACAACTATTACAGTTACGGTTCCAATTTAAAAAATAATGAAAAATGATAATTGATGATTCAAATGACCAATCAACGATAAAAAATAACATATTAATCGTTGATGACCACCCCTTTATTATTCAAGGCTACAAGAATGCTATCACAAGATATAACCCAAAAGAATTTGAGTTTTCTATTTCATCTGCTAAAGATTGTAAATCGGCTTATGAACTTATTACCAATCCAGAGACAGAGGTTTTTGATATTGCTTTTTTAGATATTAGTATGCCAACTTATGAAGAAAAAGGTATCATGTCTGGTGAAGATTTAGCAAAATTGTTGAATGAATATATGCCAAACTGCAAAATTATTTTGCTTACGATGTACACGGAATTATTGAAAATAAAGAATATTATTAGCTCAATAAATCCTAGTGGACTAGTTATAAAAAATGATTTAACATTTGATGAATTGCTTTTTGGGTTTGATAAAGTAATAAATAACGAAGTTTATTATAGTCAGTCAATTCAGAAAATGATGGATCTAGATCTATATGAACCTGTAGAAATAGATCTTTTTGACAAGCAAATTCTTTTTCATATTTCAAAAGGGACAAAAACTGAAGACATTCCACAATATGTCCCAATAGGTTTAGAAGCAGTCGAAAAAAGAATACAAAATCTAAAAAAATTATTGGATATAAAAGAGGATAGCGATATTGAGTTGGTAAAAGAAGCCAAAAATAAAGGGCTACTTTTTTAGATTTTAAACGGATACAAAATACGGCATTTTAATAATGCCGTATTTTTTGTCTCTATTTATTCTTCGCCCAAAGCATTCCATCCACGAGCTTTTAACGGAATTCTAGTATTGGCGCGTGTTACCAAATGTATTCCTTCACTTTCCTGAGTCATGTGCCCAATAATTGTGAAATTTGGATTCCCTTTTATCTTGTCGAAATCTTCCATCGCAATGGTAAAAAGTAATTCATAATCTTCGCCGCCATTTATTGCTACTGTTGTTGCATCCAAATTAAATTCTTCGCATACATTCATAAACTGTGGATCAAGCGGTAATTTGTCCTCATACAAATTACAACCCACTTTCGATTGTTTGCATAAATGCATAATTTCTGATGACAAACCATCCGAAATATCGATCATCGATGTTGGTTTTATTTCCAAAGCATGCAATAAAGTGCGCACGTCTTTTCGAGCTTCGGGTTTTAATTGGCGTTCAATGATATATGTGTAGGCATCTAAGTCGGGTTGAGAATTTGGGTTCACCTGAAAAACTTGTTTCTCGCGTTCTAAAACTTGTAATCCCATATAAGCTGCACCAATATCGCCAGTTACCACTAATAAATCAGATTGACCAGCGCCATTTCTATAAACAATTTCATTTTCATCAGCTTCGCCAATAGCTGTAATACTGATAATCAATCCTTTTTGGGAAGAAGTGGTGTCACCACCTATAACATCAACCTTATATTCATCGGCTGCAAGGGCAATTCCTTCAAATAATTCGTCTAAAGCTTCAAGCGGAAATCGATTAGAAACGGCAACCGAAACCGTGATTTGAGTCGCTTTGGCATTCATCGCACAAATATCAGAAACGTTGACCACGACGGCTTTGTAACCCAAATGTCTCAAAGGCATATAACCTAAGTCAAAATGAACACCTTCGATCAATAAATCAGTAGAAACAACTACTTTTTTATCCTTGAAATCTAGAACAGCAGCGTCATCACCAATTCCTTTTAAGGTCGAAGGCTGATTTATTGTGAAATTTTTTGTCAAGTGGTCTATCAATCCAAATTCTCCGAGTTGAGCAATACTAGTGCGTTGTGGTGATTTATCTTCGATCATTATATTTTATATTTTGAAGTTGCAAAGGTACGAAGAATTTATTGCCTCAAATTGCACATATTTTTATTAAATTTATAAAATGAAAACATTCGATATTATTACGCTAACGGTGAATCCGTCTCTTGATAAAAGCACTCAATTTACAGGCTTAGTTGCCGAACAAAAAATCCGTTGTGGAACGCCTCGTTATGACGCAGGCGGAGGCGGAATCAATGTCTCTAAAGCAATTTTTCGCTTAGGAGGTGAATCATTATGCGTATTTACTTCGGGTGGTTCACCAGGAATTAAATTAGAAGAATTGGTAAAGCAAGAAGGAATTGACATAAAAACAATTCCAATACAAAACTGGACACGGGAGAACCTTGTGGCTTTAGACTCTAAAACGAATGCGCAATATCGTTTTTGTTTTCCCGGAGCTTCCATTTCAGAAGTGGAGAAAGAGACAATTATTCGAACCCTTCAAGAATTAAAACCTAAATATTTAGTGGCAAGCGGAAGTTTAAACGAAGGTTTATCGACCGATTTTTACCAATATATTGCTGATTTGGCGAAAGCTTCCGGTACCAAACTAATTGTTGATACTTCGGGCGAAGCTTTGCAAAAAGTGTTGGAAAAAGGAGTGTATTTAGTAAAACCAAATATTGGCGAGTTGGCAAAACTCATCGGAGTCGAAAGATTAGAAACCAATGAAGTGGAAGCCGCAGCCCGAAAATTAATCGAAAAAGGAAGTGCCGAAATTGTGGTGGTTTCATTAGGTGCGCAAGGAGCGGTTTTGGTAACGGAAACTCAAACTGAATTTGTTGCCGCGCCCAATGTAATCAAGAAAAGCACCGTTGGAGCAGGGGATAGCATGGTGGGCGCAATGGTTTGGGCTTTATCTCAAAACAAAAATCTGAAAGAAGTAGTGCAGTTGGGTGTTGCCTGCGGATCGGCAGCAACTATGAATGAAGGCACGCAATTGTTCAAATTAGAAGATGCGAAACGATTGTTTGAGGGAATGCAATAAAAAAACCTGACAATTTTCATCATCAGGTTTTCTCTATATTCTCATTCCCCCTTCGGGGGTTAGGGGGCTTTAATCATTCAACTTCAAAACTGCCATAAATGCTTCTTGCGGAATCTCAACATTTCCCACTAATCGCATACGTTTCTTCCCTTTTTTCTGTTTTTCCAATAATTTACGTTTACGCGAAATATCACCACCATAACATTTGGCAGTAACGTCTTTACGCAAGGCTTTTATCGTTTCACGAGAAATTACTTTCACCCCAATCGCAGCTTGTACAGGAATGTCAAATTGCTGACGTGGAATTAATTCTTTCAACTTTTCACACATTTTTTTACCAATCGAATACGCGTTATCAGTGTGCATCAAGGACGACAAAGCATCCACAATATTAGCATTTAACAAGATGTCGACTTTAACCAAATTCGAAGTTCGCATTCCAATTGGTGTATAATCAAATGAAGCGTATCCTTTCGAAACTGTTTTTAATCGGTCATAAAAATCGAATACAATCTCGGCCAATGGCATATCAAAAGTCAACTCGACACGTTCAGTTGTAAGGTAAGTTTGGTTCGTAATCAAGCCTCGTTTTTCGATACATAAACTCATCACATTCCCCACAAAATCAGCTTTAGTAATAATCGTAGCTTTTATAAAAGGCTCCTCAACTCTTTCTAAACGAGAAGGTTCTGGCAAATCCGAAGGGTTATTTACCACAAGCGGGGTTTCGGGATGTTTTTTGGTGTAAGCCAAATACGAAACGTTTGGAACTGTAGTAATTACAGTCATATTAAACTCACGCTCCAAACGTTCTTGGATGATTTCCATGTGCAACATTCCTAAGAATCCGCAACGGAAACCAAAACCTAAAGCCGCCGAACTTTCAGGAAGAAATACCAGCGAAGCATCGTTCAGCTGTAATTTTTCCATCGAGTTTCTCAACTCCTCGTAATCTTCAGTGTCAACAGGATAAATCCCTGCAAAAACCATTGGTTTCACATCTTCAAAACCGTGTATTATGTTGGTTGTTGGATTCTTGGCATCCGTCAGCGTATCGCCCACTTTTACTTCTTTGGCTTCTTTAATTCCAGAAATCAAATAACCAACATCACCGGCAGAAATCACTTGTTTCGGAACTTGGTTCAATTTCAAAGTACCAATTTCGTCTGCAAAATATTCATTTCCGGTAGCCATGAATTTTATTTTCTGACCTTTTTTTATTTGCCCGTTTTTCACACGGAAAATAACCTCAATTCCACGAAACGGATTGTAATGTGAATCAAAAATTAGAGCTTGCAAGGGTTCGTCAATGTTTCCTTTTGGAGGAGGAATTCTTTCGATAATGGCCGCCAAAATATTTTCGACACCCAAGCCTGTTTTTCCCGAAGCATGAATAATTTCATCCAGTTTGCAACCCAATAAATCAACAATATCGTCGCTCACTTCTTCTGGATTCGCACTTGGTAAATCCACTTTATTCAAAACCGGAATAATTTCCAAGTCATTTTCAAGAGCCAAATACAAATTCGAAATTGTTTGTGCCTGAATACTTTGCGCTGCATCCACAATCAAAAGTGCCCCTTCACAAGCCGCAATCGAACGAGAAACCTCATACGAAAAATCCACGTG
>CANBWX010000135.1 GCA_947373225.1 Flavobacteriaceae bacterium
ACATGACGCAAATTATCTTTAGTTAAAAAAGCAATTTGCTGATCGGATAAATCCGATGATTTAGCCCCACTTTTAGAAAATGGTTTTCCGTTATACGTTCCGGTAAACATTCCCACTTCCTGAGCTGGAATCGATTGATGGCGGCTGTACAACATTAAACCTGCGATTTGTTCTACAGTCATTTTAGACGCTAGATCTTTGGCACGTTCCGCTACAGGTTTTCTCCAATCTTCATAAGTATCTAAAATGCCATTTTTGTTTAAATCTTTAAATGCTAAACCATCAACGTGTATGATTTTAACTCCTGAATTTGGAGAATATCCTAGGGTTTGTCCGCCTTGGTTTTGAACAATTGTATAAGATCCTTTAGATATTTCTACCCATTTTTTTTGGGCGTAAGCCTGCGATCCAAAAACTAAAAGCAACGCTGGTACTAAAATTCCGTTTTTCATTTTTTGTGGTTTAGTTAATTAATATATTGTTGATTAACACCAATTCCTCAGTAGAAAAATGAGTGTTTTTTATGGCTTGAATGGAGTCTATAATTTGTTCCGATTTACTCGACCCTATTAAAACTGAAGTGATTCGGGCATCGCGTAATAACCAAGCTAGCGCCATGTGTGCCAACTTTTGTCCGCGTTGTCTAGCCAAATCATTAAGCTTTGAAATCTTCGCTATTTTTTCTGCAGTAATATGATTCTCATTCAGGAATATTCCGCTTGTAGCAACTCTAGAATCATTGGGAATTCCATTCAAATATTTATCAGAAAGTAATCCTTGTGCCAAAGGCGAAAAAGGAATACAACCTACACGTTCTTTCTCTAAAACATCCAATAATCCATTTTCGGGATCACGAACAAACATCGAATATTTAGGTTGATGAATCAAGCAAGGTGTTCCTAATTGCTTTAGAATTGTTATTGCTTTTAGCGTTTCTTCGGCATTATAATTCGAAATTCCCACATACAATGCTTTGCCTTGACGCACAATAAGATCCAAAGCTGCCATAGTTTCTTCAAGGGGTGTTTCGGGATCTGGTCTATGATGATAAAAAATATCTACATAATCTAATTTCATTCTTTTTAGACTTTGATCCAAACTCGAAACTAAATATTTCTTGGATCCCCAATCTCCATAAGGACCGTCCCACATAGTATAACCAGCTTTTGAAGAAATAATCATTTCGTCTCTGTAACCCTTAAAATCCTTTTTTAATATCTTACCAAAATTAGCTTCGGCAGAACCTGGTGGCGGACCATAATTATTAGCCAAATCAAAATGAGTTATACCATTATCGAAAGCTGTTTTGATAAGGTTTCGGCTATTATCAAAATCATTTACATCACCGAAATTATGCCATAAACCAAGTGATAAAGCTGATAATTTGATGCCCGAATTACCACAACGGCGGTATTCCATATTTTTATAACGATCTAAAGAAGGTTGGTAAGTCATTTGAAATGATTTTAATTAACTTTAATAATTTGGAAACATAAATAAGCATTTTACACTACTGCAAAGGCTTACGAAAGTATTATTTAAAAAATTAGCCACCAAATTTTATTTTTCATTTTTCGAATAAATTGAAAGTGAATAGGCTAAGTTTGCCAAAAAAAGTGATCCGACATTGAATTATATAATTTGCATTATCAAAAAATGATTGTAAATTTGAACGAAACCTCCGGTAATAGGAAAATAACGGATTTAACAGTCTTATAGAATACTCCAATATGAAAAAATACTTCCTACATAATGGTACCGAAAGCAGCGGCCCGTTTGATTTTGAAGAATTGAAAGCAAAAAAAATCACAAAAGCTTCTCCGGTATGGTTCGAAGGAATAGAAAACTGGAAAACGGCTGGAGAAATTCCTGAATTAAGAACTATTTTCGTTGTGATTCCGCCACCAATCCCCACTTTTTCGGCTGTTCCGCCAAAACCTAAATTAGAAAAAATCGAAGAAGAGAAAGAAGAACGAAAGATTTTTGGTTTGTCTAAAAAGACGTTTTTTATCGTTTTAGCAGGCTTAGTCCTAATAATTGGAATAACTGTTTTGAATACTTTAGAAGACAATAGAAGCCGAGAATTAGACCTTCGAAATCATAAAACAGAAATTGAAAATCATCAATATGATCTCCAACAAAAAGAAAAAAGTGAACAAGAAATCCTCGTTGTAGAAGCTGAAAAAGCAGAAGCCGAGAGAATTTCAAAAGAAAGAAAACAAACCGTCACTAATAGGATTTTGGAAATCAAAAATTTGCTTACCACCAATTCAACTAATTTAGAATCAGCAAAAAAGAAGCTAGAAGATACCTCTAGTTTTAAGCTTCTAAGATCTGCCACCGAAAAAAACGAACAAATTAGTTTGTTGCAAAAAGAAATCAGCGATTACAACACTGAAAAAGACAAATTAGAAAAAGAATCCGAAGAATTGAAATTGGAATTAGACAAAATAAAATAGTCTTACCAACACAACCGAAAAACAAATAATCTATGCTATTTCTTATTTTAAGCATTATATGCAGTGTAACCGTGGGCGTTTTATTCAAGACTTCAAGAGCTTATACAAATAGTAACACCCAAATTATTGCCTTCAATTATCTGTTTGCCCTTGTGCTTTGTTTTCTGACCTACAGTCCAGATATTAAGGCAGTAGGAATAGCAGCACCATGGGGAATTTATGCCATAATTGGTATTTTGTTACCCACTATTTTTCTATTATTGGCCACTTCTATAAAATACATGGGAATTGTAAAAACCGATGCTGCTCAACGTTTATCCTTGTTTATCCCAATACTTGCAGCTTGGTTGCTCTTTGGTGAAGATTTTAATATGCTTAAAATAAGTGCTTTATTAGTGGCATTTCCGGCACTGGTTCTTTTACTCGCAAAACCGTCCGATAATACCGAAAATAAATGGATTTATCCTGCAGCGGTTCTTATTGGTTTTGGAGTTATTGACATCCTTTTTAAGCAAATTGCTACTTATACGGTGCTACCTTATACTTCTTCGTTATTTGTGATTTTCGGAATAGCTTTACTTATCACCATGATTGCTGTTGGTTATGAAGTCAACTTCAAAAAAGTAAAAATAACTTCTAGAAACCTACTTTTTGGTGGTTTGATAGGTATTTTCAATTTCGGAAATATTCTTTTTTATCTCAAAGCGCATCAGGCTTTCGCCAAAAATCCATCGACAGTTTTTGCAGGAATGAATATGGGAGTTATCATTATTGGTAGTCTCGTAGGGCTTTTTATTTTCAAAGAAAAACTAACTAAAATGAATTTTGTGGGGCTGTTTTTGGCTTTGGTTGCCGTCATTTTAATTGTGATTTCTCAAAATTAGAATCACGGATTTTCATATAAAACAAGGGTTTAGAAAATAATCTAAACCCTTGTTTGTTTTTATAATTTACTGATATAACTACCATACAAATCCTTAAACTGATAGCCTTCGGAAAAGCGATCTTTGTTCAATTTTTTATATTCTACCAATCCCCAAAGCACAAATTCTTTCATAAAATGCACCTCTTGTTTTTCTAGCTGTGGTTGGTATTTTTTAATCAATATTTCCAATGGAGCAATACTGTCCAGAATAGTTTTGTATTCCTCATCCGAACAATCATCTAATAATTCGAAACCGCTTTCTGCAAAAAACCATTCTAATAAATCGGAATAAGGTGTTTTTTCTTGTTGCTTTTCAAGTTTTTCAATTTTGGGAAAATAAGCTGGGAAAAAAGTATGTATGGCATCTCCCAATAAATGCTGCGCCACAACTGCTGCTCCCTCCTGCTCTCCTTCATAAACTAATTCTACTTTTCCGGTAATGGCAGGAATAATTCCCATAAAATCGGACAAGCGTAAGGTAGTTTTATCCGCACCTGATTTTAGTGCGCGACGTTCGGCGGTACTCAATAAATTCTCGAAAGCTGTGATACTCAATCGTGCACTTACACCACTTTTATTATCAATATATTCACTTTCGCGAGCTTCAAAACTAATTTGTTCCAATAAATCTCTTGCTAAAGATGGCACATAAACTAAGTCACTTTGAGTCGCATCTAGCTTAGCTTCTTGTTCGGTTATCGTTCTTGCAATTTGGATGGTTTCGGGGTAATGGGTCAAGATTTGAGAACCAATTCTATCTTTTAATGGTGTTACAATACTACCGCGGTTGGTATAATCTTCGGGATTTGCGGTAAAAACAAATTGCATATCCAATGGCATTCTCAACTTGAAACCACGAATCTGGATATCGCCTTCCTGTAAAATATTGAATAATGCCACTTGAATTCTAGCCTGCAAATCAGGTAATTCGTTGATGACAAAAATGCAACGATTCGCTCTTGGAATCATCCCAAAATGAATCACACGATCATCAGCATAAGATAATTTTAAATTAGCGGCTTTTATAGGATCAACATCACCTATTAAATCGGCAACAGTAACATCTGGCGTGGCCAATTTTTCGAAAAAGCGATCACTTCGGTGTAACCAAGAAATGGGAGTTTCATCGCCTTTGGCTGCAATTATATCTTTGGCAAAACGAGAAATTGGACTAAAAGGATCGTCATTTATTTCGGAACCGCTAACAAATGGAATGTATTCATCTAATAATTCAATCATTTTGCGCGCCAATCTGGTTTTGGCTTGACCACGAAGTCCCAACAAATTGATATTATGACGGGATAAAATAGCGCGTTCTAGTTCTGGAATAACAGTGTTTTCAAATCCGTGAACGCCTTCAAATGTTGGTTGTCCCGACTTTATTTTCTCTCTTAAATTATGACGCAATTCATCTTTAATACTTTTGCTAACGTATCCTGATTTTTTTAATTCGCCAAGTGTATTTATGTTGTTCATTGATTATTATTTTTATTGAAATATTGTTATTGATTGTTACATTTTGCGTTAGGGATAGCAGTGGAAATCCTTTTTTGAGGCTTTTCGCCGAAAAAAAAGATTGAAACGAATAGCCCGACCCGAAGGGAAACGCCCAAAATTATTTTATTCTTTTTTTTCGATTTGTTTCATAATCTTCGAAAATCATTTCGCCCAGTCCTTTCAATCCAGTGTAAAAAGCTTTTCCCTGATTAGCTTCGGTAAAACGGTTTACAAATTTTTGCAAATACGGATCTTTGGCAATCATAAAAGTCGTAATCGGAATATGTAGTTTTCGGGCTTGTTGCGCTTCGTTATAGCATTTGTCAACAATATATTCGTCAAGACCATTGCTATTCATATAATACGAACCGTCTTTTTCGCGAACACAACTCGGTTTTCCATCGGTAATCATGAAAATTTGCTTGTTGGTATTTCTTTTTCTTCGAAGCAAATCCATTGCTAGTTGCAATCCTGCCACGGTATTGGTATGAAAAGGACCTACTTTTAAATACGGTAAATCCCGAATTTCAATCGTCCAGGCATCGTTACCAAAAACAAGAATATCCAAAGTGTCTTTTGGATAACGTGTGGTGATTAATTCGGCCAAAGCCATCGCTACTTTCTTGGCTGGCGTGATTCGATCTTCGCCATATAAAATCATGCTATGGCTGATGTCGATCATCAAAACCGTACTCATTTGCGATTTATATTGAGTTTCTTCGACAACCAAATCATTTTCGGTCAGCATAAAATCATCGACTCCGTTATTGATTTGGGCATTTCGTAAACTTTCGGTTAAAGAGATGCGTTCTAAACCATCTCCAAAATGAAATTCCCGAAATTCACCGGTATGTTCATCCCCGTTTCCGGCGTGTTTTGTTTTGTGATTTCCGGTTCCGCTGCGTTTTAAATTCCCAAAAATAGTGTCTAATGCTTGTTGACGAATCGCTCTTTCGGTTTTGGCAGTAATACCAATTCCTGTAGTTCCATCGTCTTTAAGTTCGTCTCGAATGTATCCTTTTTTCTTTAAATCTTCGATAAAATCATCGATGGTATAAGCCGA
>CANBWX010000136.1 GCA_947373225.1 Flavobacteriaceae bacterium
GTAGAGGTTTATGCTCAAAAAATTGATACAACAATCCATGAAGAGGAGATTAAAAACCGTCGGGATATGCGGGATACTTTGACTTTTACCATTGATCCCAAAGATGCAAAAGATTTTGATGATGCCTTATCTTTTAAGAAATTAGAAAATGGAAATTACGAAATAGGGGTTCATATTGCCGATGTTTCTTATTATTTAGAAGAAGGAACAATCCTAGATGATGAAGCGTATCAACGTGCGACTTCGGTTTATTTAGTAGATAGAGTAGTGCCCATGTTACCCGAAGTTTTATCTAATTTTGCTTGTTCCTTACGACCAAGAGAAGAGAAATATACCTTTTCGGCAATATTCGAAATCACTGAAAAAACGCAAGTGGTAAACCAATGGTTTGGTAGAACAGTGATTTTTTCGGATCAACGATTTTCTTATGAAGAAACACAGCATATTATAGAAACACAAGGAGATATTATTCCTGAGGAAATTTCTATTACTGGAAGTTCATACCAAGTTTCGGAGGAAATTGTTTCTGCAACCTTGAAATTAGATCAATTAGCGAAGATTTTCCGAAGAGATAGATTGAATAATGGTGCTATTTCTTTTGATAAAGTAGAAGTAAAATTCAATTTAGATAATGAAGGAGAACCAGAAGGTGTTTATTTTAAAATATCAAAAGATGCGAATCATTTGATTGAAGAATTCATGCTTTTAGCTAATAAAAAAGTGGCAGAATACATTGGTAAACAGAAGAAAACATTCATTTATCGTATTCACGATGAACCAAATATTGATAAACTAATTGCCATGCAAACTGTAATTGCTAAATTTGGTTATAAAATAGATTTTAGAAATAAAGGAGATATTTCAAAATCTTTGAATCAGTTGATGGCGGAAGTTAATGGTAAAAAGGAACAGAATTTAATTGATACTCTTGCGATTAGAACCATGAGTAAAGCTAAATATTCGACCGATAATATTGGGCATTACGGATTAGCATTTGATTATTATAGTCATTTTACATCGCCAATTCGTCGTTATCCCGATGTTATGGTGCATCGATTATTGCAATATTATCTTGATGGAGGAAAATCGGTTGATCAAGAAACATATGAAGTAAAATGTTTGCATTCTTCAACAATGGAAGGTTTGGCAACAAATGCGGAACGTGATTCTATCAAATATATGCAGGTAAAATACATGCAAAATCACAATGATCAGGAGTTTTTAGGAGTAATTTCTGGTGTTACCGAATGGGGTATTTTTGTTGAAATTATCGAAAATAAATGCGAAGGAATGGTTCGAATTAGAGAGATAAAAGACGATTACTACACGTTCGACGAAAAACAATATGCCCTTGTAGGCGCCACAACAAAGGCTTTATTACAATTAGGTGATGAAATTTACGTTAAAGTAAAAAATGCCGATTTAGTAAAAAAACAATTGGATTTTAATTTTATTAGAAGAAACGAAAAAGGATAAAAAATGAAAAAAGGAATCATTCTAGCATTTGTATTAGTAGCACAAATTGCTGCAGCTCAAGTTACAAGAAAATTAGGTGAATTTAATGCCGTTAAAGTATTTGATAAACTTAACGTAAAACTAATTCCATCAGATGAAAACAAAATAATTATCACAGGAAATAGAGAAAATGAAGTAGAAGTTGTTAATAATAATGGAGAATTGAAGTTAAGAATGCCTTTTCCAAAATTATTATCTGGCGATGATATTACCATTAAATTATATTTTAAAAATATAGAAAGCATTGATGCGAGTGAAGGTAGTTATGTATCAAGTGATCGAGTTTTTAAACAAACATCAATTGATTTAAATTCTAAAGAAGGTTCTCAGATAAATATAGATTTAGATGTCGAAAAAGCGAATGTAAGGGCTGTTTCCGGAGGAATAATTGAATTATCGGGTAATGCGACCAACCAGAACTGTATTATTGCTTCTGGCGGTGTTTATAACGGAAAAGATTTACATACTTCTCAAACACAAATAACAGTTTCAGCTGGTGGTCAAGCCGAAGTTTTTGCTACTTTATTAGCTGATGCAAAAGTGAAAGCGGGTGGTTCTATTTCTATTTATGGGAAACCAAAACAGATTAATCAGAAAACAATTTTAGGCGGAACAATTAAAGAAATAAAATAATATTTCAATTTTTTAATAAAATTTATTTTTAATGATAAACGATATTTTATCAGGAATTCCATGGGGAATTTTTTTAAGTTTCATGATCGGACCTGTTTTTTTTATATTACTAGAAACTAGTATTATAAAAGGATTTAGAGCCGCTTTAGTATTTGATTTAGGTGTTGTTTTAGGCGATATAGTTTTTATTGCAATTGCTTATTTAGGAAGTTACAGACTCATTCAAAGTTTAAAAGATAATTCGGCGCTGTTCATGTTTGGCGGAATATTAATGCTGGCTTACGGTGTTATTTCTTATATTGGTTTAAGAAAAGAACAAAAAATAGATACCGATAGTATTGATACTGAAATTATCAAAAAAAACTATGGAAGTCTTTTTATGAAAGGGTTTTTCTTAAACATCATCAACATTGGAGTTCTTGGATTTTGGTTAGCTATTATTATTTCGGTTGGACCAAAATTAGATATGCAAACCTCACGAATGATGACCTTTTTTGCTACCGTAATCATTTCTTATGTGTTAGTTGATTGCGTCAAAATAGTATTGGCAAAACAATTAAAAACGTCGCTAACACCAACTAATATTCTTAAAATTAAAAAAGTTATCAGTATTGTTTTAATGGTTTTTGGAGTGGTTTTAATATCTCAAGGTTGGTTTCCAAATGAAAAAGAAAAGATTAAAAATGTGTTGGAAAGGATTGATAAGTAGGGTTTTATAAATGGATTATAAACTTTGCTAATATTTATAAACGAGTCGTAAGTGATTTTATAATAATTAAAAAATTTTAAAAATGAAAAAAGGAATACAAAGAATATCTCTTTTGGTAATTATATTATTTATGGTTTGTGGTTGTGCAGGAACCATAAACACAGTAAAATCTTCAGAACAAAACTTTACAAATTTTAAAAAAGCTTATATAATTTCTACAGATAATTCTCAATATATTCGATTTAAATTTGGAATTATTACTCCTTTCGCATACATAATACCTTCAGATGACCCTGCAGCAAAGCATGACATAATTGGAACTACAGCTGAAGTAATAAAAAAAGAGCTTGAAAAAAATGGTATTATAGCTGAAATTGGTAAAAAAGAAGATACACCCGAAGGTTTTGATTTTATAGTACAATATTATGATACTTGGAGATGGGATTTTAAAAAAATACTTGACAAGCTTGAAATTGTTTTTATAACACCTGAAGGAAATAAAGTTATAGCAAAATCAACTTATAACATTTATAAAAATAAGGAACTACACAACTTTCCTACTCCTGAAAAAGAAGTGCCACAAATGATAAAAGAATTACTCTCAAAATAAAAAACCTCCAATTTGCTTTGAATGTTTTAGCCGCATCATCCGGATTCGAACATAACTTTAATTCATTTTTTTTAAAAATGACATAAAAAAAAGAGACACATTTCTGTATCTCTTCTTGAGGCATCGTCCGGATTCGAACCGGAGTAGGAGCTTTTGCAGAGCCCAGCCTAGCCGCTCGGCCACGACGCCATTATTGAACGGATGGCAAAAGTAACTAAAAACTTTAAAGTTTAAAAGCTTAAAGTTCAAAAAGTTTTAAAAATTCGTAATTCGTAATTTCAAAGTCCTAATTTTCTATTTTCTAGATTCTTCCATTTCGATTGTAACCGCTTCAACATCACCGCCAATAGGAGGATTTATTTTTGAAACACCTAGCTTTAAAGCCGAAACAGCCTTACTTTCTTTAAAAACTCTAGTGATGATTCTTTGGGCAACATGTTCTAATAAATTGGATCTTATTGCCATTTCTTCTACAACAATGTTGTTTAAAAGCACATAATCTACCGTATCTTTCAAATCATCGGAGATAGAAGATTGTTGCAAATTGGTCTTAACTTCTAAATCGACCGAATAATCAGAACCAATTTTTCCTTCCTCAATTAAACAACCATGATAAGAATAAGTTCTAATATTTTTTAGTTTTATTGTGCCCATAATTTTAGTATTCAGTTTGTAATTAGTTAAATAAAACAGCATCTATTAGCTATCTGTCTATAATCTATCGTCTAAATTTTTATCTTTGCTAAAATTAAACAAAATTATGTCAACCGAAGAGAAATCACTTCATTTTATAGAACAAATCATAGAAGACAGCTTAACAAGCGGTTTTCCTCAAGATAAATTACGTTTTCGTTTTCCGCCAGAGCCAAATGGTTATTTACACATTGGCCATGCCAAATCTATTTGCTTGAATTTTGGTTTGGGATTACGTTACAATGCGCCAGTAAATTTGCGTTTTGACGATACAAATCCTGCCAAAGAAGAGCAAGAATATGTAGATGCCATCAAAGAAGATTTGCAATGGTTAGGTTTCAAATGGGACGAAGAACGTTACGCTTCTGATTATTTTCAACAGTTATACGATTGGGCAGTTCTAATGATTAAAAACGGAAAAGCCTATGTAGATAGTCAATCTTCAGAAGATATGGCGGCTCAAAAAGGAACTCCAACGCAACCAGGTGTTGACGGGCCGTATAGAAAACGTTCTGTTGAAGAAAATTTGACTTTATTCGAAGCGATGAAAAACGGTGATTTTCAGGAAGGAAGCCATGTTTTACGTGCCAAAATTGATATGACATCAACCAATATGTTGATGCGTGATCCATTGATGTACCGTGTTTTGCACCGTCATCATCATAGAACGGGTGACGATTGGAAAATCTATCCAATGTATGATTTCGCTCATGGCGAAAGCGATTATATCGAGCAAATTTCGCATTCTATATGTACCTTAGAATTTGTGATGCACAAAGAATTATACAATTGGTTTTTAGACCAAATTTATGATGATAAAAAAGTAAAACCAAGCCAATTTGAATTCGCGCGTTTGAACTTGAATTACACCGTAATGAGCAAGCGAAAACTATTGCAATTGGTTCAAGAAAATATAGTTAATGGTTGGGATGATCCAAGAATGCCAACCATTTCGGGATTAAGAAGAAGAGGTTATACGGCTAATTCTATCCGAAAATTTTGTGATATTATTGGAGTGGCTAAACGTGAAAATGTAATTGATGTTTCGCTTTTGGAATTTTGTTTACGCGAAGATTTAAACAAAACGGCGCCTAGAGTTATGGCGGTTTTAGATCCAATAAAAGTCGTAATTTCTAATTATCCGCAAGAAAAAGAAGAATGGCTTGACGCCGAAAATAATCAAGAAGATGAAAGCGCTGGTTTCCGGAAAGTGCCATTTTCTAAAGAATTATATATAGAAAGAGAAGACTTTTTAGAAGAAGCTCCAGCCAAGTTTTTCCGTTTATCTATTGGTAAAGAAGTTCGTTTAAAAAATGCTTATATCATTAAAGGAGAAAGTGTTATAAAAGATACATCTGGAAATATTACCGAAATTCATGTTACTTATGATGAAGATTCACGAAGCGGAAGTGGGAGTGAAGCGAGTCAAAGAAAAGTTGCTGGAACTCTTCATTGGGTTTCTATTAAACACGCCATCGAAGCCGAAGTTAGAATGTATGATCGCTTGTTTATTGACGAAGCACCAGACAGTCATAAAGAGAAAAACTTCCTTGATTTTATGAATGCTAATTCTTTGCAAATCATAAAAGGATTTGTTGAACCAAGTTTATCTACCGTTCAATCAGGTGAAAAATTACAGTTTCAACGTTTGGGTTATTTCAATGTTGATAAAGATTCAACCGCTTCAAAATTAGTGTTTAACAAAACAGTTGGACTTAAAGATGCTTGGGAAGAAAAAGGCAAAAAAGAGGAAAAT
>CANBWX010000137.1 GCA_947373225.1 Flavobacteriaceae bacterium
AAATCATTCATCAAAAGTGGATGATTTTTTTATATTTGTATAATACTTAATTACATCAAAAATGAAAAATTATTCTGCCCTACTTCTACTCCTATTCGTTTCTACATTGGCATTGGCACAAAAATTAGAAAAGATAAAAGGTTCAAAAACGGTAACTATCGAACAAAAAGAAATTGGCAATTTCAATACGCTTGAAGTAGGAAACAATATTGAAGTTTATCTAGAAAAAGGCGAGAAACCAGACCTAAAAATAGAAGCCGACGATAATCTTCATAGTATTATTGGGATTGATTTGAACGAAAAAACACTTCGTATAAACACCTCGAAAGAAGTGACAAATTCTAAAAAACTAATTGTAAGAATCACTTATACGAATGATTTGAAAATGATAACTTCAAAAAACGAAGCCATTATAAATGCCATTCAGGAAATTAAATTGGAAGACATTAGCTTAAAATCTTTTGACACTTCCAAACTCAATTTGAATGTTGATTCAAAGAATTTTGCATTACAAGCGGATGATAAATCTAAAATTGAGCTTAACTTAAAGTCTGAAAATGCCTCTATTACATTAAGTAAAAACAGCACCTTAAAAGCTCTGATTGCCTCAGATAATTTAAAATGTGATTTGTATCAAAAAGCAAAAACAACGCTAGAAGGCGATGTGAAAAATGCGGTTATTCGATTGGATAACAATTCGGAATTTACAGGAAACAAACTCGTTATAAAAAACGCTGAATTAGTTGCCGAAAGCTATTCGAATTGTTCCATAAATGTAAATACAAATATGAGTATTGAAGCTTCAGGGAATTCAGAAATTAAGCTCTATGGTAATCAAAAAATCGAAATGAAAAAATTTAAAGATTCAGCTACTTTGATCAAAAAATAAATCCAATAAAAAAGTCTCAATTCATAGGAATTGAGACTTTTTTATATCTAATTATGCTACAAATTATTCTTTTGCAGCCAAATATCTTTCGGCATCCAAAGCAGCCATACATCCTGTTCCTGCAGCCGTAATAGCCTGACGATACACATGGTCTGCAGCATCTCCCGCTACAAAAACACCATTAACATTCGTTTTTGAAGTTCCCGGAATATTGATAATATAACCTGTTTCGTCAAGAGTAAGAAAGTCTTGAAAAATTTCGGTATTTGGTTTATGACCAATAGCGGCGAAGAAACCCGTTGCAGGAATATCGAAAATAGCATCAGTTGTTTTGTTTTTTGCTTTTACGCCAGTTACAACTTGACCATCTCCTAAAATCTCAACCGTGTCGTGGTTCATCAAAATGGTAATATTTTCGGTTTTGCGGACACGTTCTTCCATAATTTTTGAAGCTCTAAACTTTTCGCTTCGAACAAGCATGGTAACTTTAGAACATAATTTAGACAAATAATGCGCTTCTTCGCAAGCAGAATCACCTGCTCCAACAATTACAACTTCTTGGTTTCTATAGAAAAAACCATCGCAAACAGCACAAGCCGAAACGCCACCACCCATTTTTAAGTAATGTTGCTCGGATGGCAACCCTAAATATTTAGCTGATGCTCCAGTCGAAATAATTACGGTTTCGCAATGCAATTCGATCGTATCGTTAATCCAAACTTTATGAATATCTCCGCTAAAATCTACCTTAGTTGCCCAGCCATCACGTATATCAGCTCCAAAACGTTGTGCTTGACTTTGTAATTGCACCATCATTTCTGGCCCCGAAACTCCATCAACATAACCAGGGAAGTTTTCGACTTCGTTAGTGGTTGTTAGTTGGCCTCCGGGTTGCATTCCTTGGTATAATATTGGATTCATATTAGCTCTTGCAGCATATATTGCAGCGGTATAACCTGCTGGACCAGAACCTATAATAAGACATTTTATTTTTTCGATAGTAGTAGACATAATGAATGTATTTATTTCTTTTTTTATAAGTGCAAATGTATGTTTTTTATTAAAAAATTGAGTGCAAAAAACCATCACTTTTAATTATCTAAAAATAATAATACTCAATTTAATAGTATTACTTGTAAAACTCAAAATTAGTATTATCTTTGCATCCGCTATCGGGGTGTAGCGTAGCTCGGTTATCGCGTTACGCAAAGCGTGAAGACCGCAACTAAAATACCTTAATAAATATGTACACAGTATATGTTTTGTTTAGCAAAAGTTCTTTAAAATATTATACAGGTCAAACTGATAATCTTGAAAATAGATTATATCGACACAATTCAGGATTGAGCTTGTCGACTAAATCAGGAAAACCTTGGGAATTGATTTACCAAATTCAATTTTCAACACGTTCAGAAGCAATGCTTTTAGAACAAAAAATAAAAAAAAGAGGAGCCAAAAGATATCTTGAGGATATTGGTTTCTTTTAAATTCGGGGTGTAGCGTAGCTCGGTTATCGCGCCTGCTTTGGGAGCAGGAGGCCGCAGGTTCGAATCCTGCCACCCCGACAAAAAGCTGAACAGAAATGTTCGGCTTTTTTTGTGGAATTTATTTTTTGATATCGATAGGTTATCGCGTCACGCATGGCGTGAAGGCCGCAGGTTCGAATCCTGCCACCCCGACAAAAAGCTGAACAGAAATGTTCAGCTTTTTTTGTGCCTTTTATTTTAAGAATTTAGAAAATCGTTTTTCCTAATTCAACATTCTATATTCATTTGGCGTATGCCCTGTACTCTTTTTAAACATTCGGTTGAAATGTTGCGGGTATTTAAAACCGAGTTCAAAGGCTATTTGGCTTATCGATTTTTCGGT
Source organism: Flavobacteriaceae bacterium (assembly GCA_947373225.1). GTDB lineage: Bacteria > Bacteroidota > Bacteroidia > Flavobacteriales > Flavobacteriaceae > Flavobacterium. The sequence continues at coordinate 2,759 of CANBWX010000137.1, forward strand.
ATCGAAAATTCTTTCTTTAGCTATATCAATTAATTTTAATTGAATGTGTTCTTGAGCCGTTTTTCCCGTTTCTTTTTTGATCAAATCCCCAAAATAATTGGAAGAAAGATGCAAACAATCCGCAAAATATCCAACAGACGGAAGTCCTAAATCCTGTGTGGTTTCGGATTGAAAGTACTCATTCAATAAATTTTCAAATTTGGATAAGATATTGGTATTAACGTTTTCACGCGTAATAAACTGCCTGTCATAAAACCGAACACAGTAATTTAGCAACAACTCAATAGTATTGGTCACGATACTTTTGCTGTGTTTATCAATAGATTGATCGAGTTCATATTCTAATTTACTATATAAGTCTTTTATGATTTCTTGCTCTTTTAAAGACAAATGTAAGGCTTCGTTTGAATCATACGAAAAGAAAGAATACTGATTCATTTGTTTGCCAAGTGCTGTGCCTTTTATCAAATCAGGATGAAAAAGTAATGCTAAACCAGTAGGTTGATAATTATCCTCATTATTGATTTCTAAAACTTGTCCAGGGCTAATAAAAACAAGTGTTCCTTCGTCATAATCATAGGTATTTCGACCATATTTTAATTCTCCGCATTTATCTGCTTTTAAAAAAATGGCATAAAACCCAAAATGCATTCGGCAATGATTAGGAAGTGTTTTAGTGTTATTATTATCAAAAACACTTATCAAAGGATGCTTCGTCTCTATCTCTTTAAGTGCATTATATTGAGAGATTTTTTCAAGTTTTATTATCTGTTCCATAACCCTATTCTTTAGATTTATTATGCAAATATAATACTCCGATTGTAACTAAGTTAGGCCAATTATTCGAATCAGTAAAAATGGTACTAACATCAGTAATATGTATACCAAAAGAAATCATCATTGAAGGAAATTTGCAGTATCAAAATTATTAACTAATAAATTATTAATCATGAAAAAAACGATTCTTTTACTAACTTTACTTTTTTCTGGCTTACAATCCTTTTCGCAAACTTCTCCCGAGAAAGAAATACTTCAATTATCGAATGCTATTTTTAAATGGGAAGTGGATAACAAAATTGATTCTTTGGAAAAAGTCTTCCATGAAAAATTTGTAGTCGTGGGTTCCGATGGAAATAGTCAGTTAAAAAACGCATACCTCAACAGGTTAAAAAGTGGTGCATTTGTTCATGACGCTATAATCGTAGAGGAGAATTCGGCTATCGTTTCGGACAACACAGCCATTGTTTCAGGAAAAGGGATATTTTCGGTTACAGCATCTGGGAATAAAATCAAATTACATCTTTCTTATATGGAAGTATTTACAAGAACCTATTCGAAAAATCCGTGGCAAGTTATCGCTATGAAAGCCAATATTCTCGAAAAATAAACTCGTGTTTATTTAAAAAAATAATTTAATATATAAAAACAAATGAAAACAACAATTGTAAAAGCATTTGGTACATCTACATCAGATACACCTTTATCACAAATGAATATCAACAGACGCGAAGTAACTGAAAAAGATATTGAAATAGAAATTCTCTACTGCGGTGTTTGCCATTCTGATTTGCACAGTGCAAAAAATGATTGGGGTTTTACCACCTATCCTGTTGTTCCGGGTCACGAAATTGTAGGCAAAGTTACCAACATAGGTAGCGGAGTTACAAAACATAAAATTGGTGATATTGTAGCCATTGGTTGTTTGGTAGACAGCTGTAGAACTTGTAAAAGTTGCCAACAAGATTTAGAGCAACATTGTCTCAATGGATATACAGGGACTTATGGAGGTAATGACAAATATTTGGGAGGAACTACACATGGAGGTTATTCCCAAAAAATAGTAGCCGATGAACATTTTGTCTTAAAAGTACCTGCCAATCTCAATTTAGCAGCAGTAGCACCATTACTTTGTGCAGGAATAACTACTTGGTCGCCATTAAAGCATTGGAAGGTAACCAAAGACAGCAAAGTTGCAGTAGTTGGTTTAGGTGGATTGGGGCATATGGCAATCAAATTAGCAAAAGGACTTGGAGCAGAAGTGACTTTGTTTTCAAGAACACCCGATAAAGAAAAAGACGCAAAGAAACTTGGTGCAGATGCTGTAATTATTTCTACTAATAATGAGCAAATGCAATCCGTAAACGGAAAATTTGATTTAATTATCGATACCGTACCTTATACACACGATATTAACCCCTACATTCAAACTTTGGGAATTAGCGGAACACTTGTATTGGTAGGATATTTGGGCGATATTAATCCAATGCTCAATACAGTTCCTATGATTTTGGGAAGAAAATCGGTTGCAGGTTCTTTGATTGGTGGCATTGCAGAAACACAAGAATTATTGGATTTTTGTGGAGAACACAACATTGTATCCGAAGTAGAAATCATCAAAATGCAAGACATAAATAATGCCTTTGAAAGAATGCTGAAAAGCGATGTGCGTTACCGATTTGTAATAGACATGGCTTCTTTAAAAGATTAAATATCATACAAGTACCTATTAAATGAAAAAAGAAAACGTAATCGTAGTCATTGGAGCGGGATCAATCGGTCAAGCAATCGCTCGTCGTGTGAGCGCAGGAAAACATATACTTCTGGCAGATCTTCGCCAAGAAAATAATGATTCAGCAGCAAAAGTGCTTAGCGAAGCTGGCTTTGAAGTCAGTACCACAATCGTTGACGTATCTTCAAGAGAATCCGTTCATGCTCTTGTTGAAACCGCCATGGCAATTGGTGGTATAACTGGACTAATTCACGCTGCAGGAGTTTCGCCTTCGCAAGCAAGTCCTGCAACAATACTAAAAGTAGATTTATATGGTACGGCTTTGATATTGGAAGAATTTGGAAATGTCATCGAAAGCGGTGGTTCTGGAGTGGTAATCGCTTCACAATCTGGTCATCGCCTACCGTCACTACCCGCAGAACAAGATAAAGCATTGGCTACAACTCCTACAGAGGATTTATTATCGCTTCCTTTTCTTCAATTAGACCAAGTGAAAGATTC
>CANBWX010000138.1 GCA_947373225.1 Flavobacteriaceae bacterium
ATTAAAAATAATTCATAATTCATAATTTATAATTCATAATTATTTTATACTTTTGCAGCCATCTTGCAATAGATGCAGGCTACATAATAATCATTTAAATAATATTGGAATGTACTTAACTAAAGAAGTTAAAGAAGAAATCTTCGCTAAACACGGAGAAGTTACAAACACAGGGAAATCAGAAGCACAAATTGCTTTGTTTACTTTCAGAATCAGCCACTTGACAGAGCACTTGAAAAAAAATCGTCATGATTATAACACAGAGCGTTCACTAGTATTACTAGTAGGTAAAAGAAGATCTTTGCTTGATTACTTGAAGAAAACCGAAATCAACAGATATCGTGAGATTATCAAAGTATTGAATATCAGAAAATAATCAATATAAAAGAGGTGCGAAAGTGCCTCTTTTTTTATTCATACGTTTTTACTAAAAAAAGTTTGGTTTTTCATTGGGTTTTAGGCATTAACTACGCAACAACAACACAACTAACACCCATGTTTAACTTATATAATTAAATTTATGATTCCACAATTATTTGTAGAAAGTATCGATTTAGGTGATGGAAGAAGCATCACAATCGAGACAGGTCGTTTAGCCAAACAAGCAGACGGTGCTGTTGTAGTAAGAATTGGTAAAACTGTAATCTTAGGAACAGTTGTATCGTCAAGAAAAGCAAGTCCTGGAATCGATTTTTTACCACTTACGGTAGATTATCGTGAAAAATTTGCTGCAGCAGGACGTTTTCCTGGAGGTTTCTTCAAAAGAGAAGCACGTCCAAGTGATAACGAAGTGCTAACAATGCGATTAGTTGACCGTGTTTTACGTCCGCTTTTCCCATCTGATTACCATGCAGAAGTTCAAGTTATGATTCAGTTAATGTCTCATGATGATGATATTATGCCAGATGCATTAGCAGGATTAGCGGCTTCGGCAGCACTTGCTTTGTCTGACATTCCGTTTGAAACTTTAATTTCTGAAGCTAGAGTTGGAAGAATTGATGGAAAATTCATCATTAATCCAAGTCGTGCTCAATTAGAATTATCTGATATTGATATGATGATTGGAGCTTCCACAGATTCTATCGCAATGGTAGAAGGTGAAATGAAAGAAATTTCAGAAGCAGAAATGGTTGAAGCAATTAAATTTGCTCACGAACATATCAAAAACCAAATTGCAGCACAAGAAAGATTAGCAAATGCTTTTGGGAAAAAAGAAGTTCGTACTTACGAAACTGAAAAAACGGATGATGCTATTTATGCTAAAGTAAAAGCAGCAGCTTACGACAAAATATATGCTATTGCAAGCAAAGGTTCTTCTAAACAAGAACGTACTGCTTCATTTGACGCTGTAAAAGAAGAAGTTAAAGCATTGTTTACCGCAGAAGAATTAGCAGAAAACGGAGATTTAGTTGGTAAATATTTTTACAAAACTAACAAAGAAGCGGTTCGTAACGTAACCTTAGATTTAGGAACACGTTTAGACGGTAGAAAAACTACAGAAATCAGACCAATTTGGTGTGAAGTAGATTATTTACCATCTGTTCACGGATCAGCATTGTTTACACGTGGAGAAACTCAAGCATTGGCAACAGCCACATTGGGAACTTCAAGAGAAGCCAATCAAATTGATTCTCCATCACAACAAGGAGAAGAAAAATTCTACTTGCACTATAATTTTCCTCCATTTTCTACAGGAGAAGCTCGTCCTTTAAGAGGAACTTCAAGAAGAGAAGTTGGTCACGGAAACTTGGCGCAAAGAGCGTTGAAAAATATGATTCCTGCAGATTGTCCTTATACAATTCGTGTGGTTTCTGAAATTTTAGAATCTAATGGTTCGTCTTCAATGGCTACTGTTTGTGCGGGTACATTATCATTAATGGATGCTGGTATTCAAATGATTCGTCCTGTTTCTGGAATTGCAATGGGATTAATTACAGACGGAGATCGTTTTGCTGTTTTATCTGATATTTTAGGTGATGAAGATCATTTAGGAGATATGGATTTCAAAGTAACTGGAACTTCAGAAGGAATTACAGCCTGTCAAATGGATATTAAAATTGACGGATTGAAATATGAGATTATGGAAGCTGCATTGGCTCAAGCCCGTGACGGACGTTTGCATATTCTTAACATACTTACTAGCACACTTGCTAATCCAAAAGAGGATGTTAAAACTTATGCTCCAAAAATTATCACTAGAACAATTCCTGGTAACTTTATCGGAGCGTTGATTGGACCTGGAGGAAAAGTAATTCAAGAATTACAAAAAGCTACTGGAACAACTATCGTTATCAACGAAGTGAATGAGCAAGGAGTTATCGAAATTTTAGGAACTGATCCTGCTGGAATTGCAGCGGTATTAGCTAAAATTGAATCGATCACTTTCAAACCACAAATGAACGAAGCTTACGAAGTGAAAGTAATCAAAATGCTTGATTTTGGTGCAGTTGTAGAATATACAGCAGTTCCTGGAAACGAAGTATTACTTCACGTATCTGAGCTAGCTTGGGAACGTACAGAAAATGTTTCTGACGTAGTGAATATGGGTGACGTGTTTATGGTGAAATACTTAGGTCTTGATCCAAAAACACGTAAAGAAAAAGTGTCAAGAAAAGCACTTTTGCCAAGACCTCCACGTGAGTCTTAAACAAGAGTAATCAAATCTTAGTTTACTAAAGGTTCTTTATATAAAACCCCGTTTCAATCCTTTGAAACGGGGTTTTTCGATTTATTTAAATTTATTTCCTCTTTATTGTAACTTTTTTGAAACCCCGTACGTATAATAACTTGTACACTTAAAAATTGAGGAGACAAAAAATGAGACAACTTAAAATCACCAAGCAGGTAACCAATCGTGAAACTGCATCGTTAGACAAGTATTTACAGGAAATTGGAAAGGTAGATTTGATTACTGCCGATGAAGAGGTAGAATTAGCACAAAAGATTAAAGCCGGTGATCAAGCAGCGTTAGAAAAATTGACAAAAGCCAATTTACGTTTCGTAGTTTCGGTGGCTAAACAATATCAAAATCAAGGCTTAACACTTCCCGATTTAATTAATGAAGGAAATTTAGGTCTTATAAAAGCAGCACAACGTTTTGATGAAACACGTGGTTTCAAATTCATTTCGTACGCCGTATGGTGGATTCGTCAATCGATTTTGCAAGCTTTGGCAGAACAATCTCGTATCGTTCGTTTGCCATTGAACAAAATTGGTTCTATCAATAAAATCAACAAAATGTATGCTTTGTTAGAGCAATCTAACGAAAGACCACCAACAGCCGAGGAAATTGCCAAAGAATTGGACATGACCGTAAACGACGTAAGAGAATCTATGAAAAACTCAGGTCGCCATCTTTCTATGGATGCGCCACTTGTTGAAGGAGAAGATTCAAACCTTTACGATGTATTGCGTTCTGGTGAATCACCAAATCCAGACCGAAACTTAATTCAAGAATCATTACGTACCGAAATCGAGCGTTCATTGGAAACATTGACACCAAGAGAAGCGGATGTAGTTCGTTTGTATTTTGGTCTTGGAGATCAACACCCAATGACATTAGAAGAAATAGGAGAAACTTTCGACCTAACTCGCGAACGTGTTCGTCAGATTAAAGAAAAAGCAATCCGCAGATTGAAACACACTTCAAGAAGCAAAATATTAAAAACCTATTTAGGATAACCCTTCGACTTCGCTCAGGGTGACAAGTAACGACGGTCTGATTAACTGTTCGTTTTTTGATTGATGATTGAAACTCCGGCTGATTACCGGAGTTTTTTCTTTTTTAGAAAATAAACTTCTTTCTTTGGGCGTGACCCAAAAAGGGTCAGGCTATCCGCTACAATCTTTTTTTATACCTGACAGGTTTTTGAAACCTGTCAGGTATAAAAAAAGATTTCCACTCCTACCCTTCACGCAAATCCCCAATATCCTCAACATTTTTTTTTCTTTGTGAACTTCGCGAAAAAACTTTGTGTCTTTGTGGTTAAAAAAACTAATTTTGCAAAAACAACACAACTACACAATGAAAAATACACTTATCGCACCTTCGGTTCTTGCTGCAGATTTTGCCAACTTACAACGCGACATCGAAATGATTAATAATTCCGAAGCTGATTGGTTTCATATTGACATCATGGATGGCGTTTTTGTTCCCAATATTTCTTTTGGAATGCCAGTTTTAGCCGCCATTTCAAAACACGCTAAGAAAACAATCGATGTACACTTGATGATTGTTGATCCTGATCGTTACATTAAAACTTTTGCCGAATTAGGAGCTAATGTATTATGTGTTCACTACGAAGCTTGTCCGCATCTTCACAGAACCTTGCAAGCTATTAAAGCTGAAGGTATGAAAGCTGGAGTTGCATTAAATCCTCACACAAATGTCGATTTATTAGAAGATCTAATTAATGATATTGACATGGTTTTGATTATGAGTGTAAATCCTGGTTTTGGCGGACAATCATTCATCGAAAATACCTATGAAAAAGTACGAAAAGTTAAAGCTCTAATAAATAAAAAAGGAGCTAACACAATTATAGAAATTGATGGCGGTGTGACTAATAAAAATGCTAAACAACTTGCAGAAGCTGGAGCCGATGTTCTTGTTGCTGGAAGTTATGTTTTCAAAGCTGAAAACCCAATAGAAACTATTGCCGATTTGAAGAAATTGACAACGTTTTAGAACAAATTTCTTGTAACTGTTATACATTTGTTGTAACCATTTAATACATATAGCTATGAGCAAGTTTGGATTTTCCTTTTCGTTAAGTAGATTATTAGGAATTGCGCAAGCAAAACAAAAAATTGCTCGAGCCACCGGAATCCCAACGACAAAGTCTGGAATGGAAAGAAAAATAGGAACAAGTATTTTGAAAATGTTCTTTAAATAGAAAAATAAAAAAGGGTTTTAGTCGTTGACTAAAACCCTTTTTTATTACTATAACCAATTTGTGACCTCGGCAGGGTTAGAACTTTTTCAAAACTTTCCACAGAGTAAAGCTCATACAAAGGTTTTAATTTCATAAGGGGAAATTCTAGGGGAAACTATCATCCATATTCAGGTTTTAAGGTCGTATAAACATATCCCAAATCTCATCAATTCTTCCAAAATAAATACATCCCTTTTTAATTAAACTTTTCCTATTTAAGTTTTATGCATTTATCCAATCAAAACAATAAAAATATCCATTTTAAACAAAAATCTACAACAGCATTAAATTAGGCATTTGCCATCAATCAAAAACTATATGACTAAAACTATTACCGCAAATCAATAAAAAGGCAGGAAACCAGCTAAAACAACCATAAAAAGAAAAGCCTACTAGATTTTATATATCTAGTAAGCTTAACTTAAGTACTCAAATTTATTTATGTCCTTTTACTTGACTTTGCGCCGTAACTATATATAGCTTATTAGTTATAGTATTAGTAGTGGGTAGTATTACCCCCTATTATATAAAGGGTTAACTAGCTTCAATTTTTAGCTTTTCAACCATAGCCTTTATTTCGTTTAGAAAAATAACATTGTATTGCTTTTTATCCATTTTCCTAAAGCCCCCAAATATTTCCAAATACTTCGACTGCGCTCTCGGTTTTTTAGCTTTTGGACACTTCTTTTCAAGAAAAACTTTAAAATTTTCAAGCCCAATATTCTTTATCCCTTTGTAAATTAAAAATTCTCTTACCTTAGTTTCGGAAGGGTTAGTAGATAAATACTTAGAAATCTCTGGAGTCATATTATCCACAAACTTTATA
>CANBWX010000139.1 GCA_947373225.1 Flavobacteriaceae bacterium
TATGACGTTTTTTATAAATAGAATATGGTACACGGATAAAACGGATTTACTTCGTAAAGACGCGGATAAAAACTGATTTTTAAATTGTTTTAAATAAATCCGTTTTTATCCGTGTTTTCGCTTTGGCGAATCCGTTTTATCAGCGTCCAAAACCAGAAAATATTTGGTTAAAATGACTTGTCGTTTGGTTTAAAATTATCCTTTTTTTAATTCTTAAATCCTTATTTTTGCAATCAAGAGAAAAATTTTATGCAAAAATACATCGACCAACTTAACGAAGCCCAACGCGAACCTGTTCTCCAAAAAGACGGGCCAATGATTATTATTGCCGGTGCCGGTTCAGGGAAAACGCGTGTATTGACCATTCGTATTGCATATTTAATGAGTTTGGGCGTGGATGCTTTTAGTATTTTATCGTTGACTTTTACCAATAAAGCGGCGCGTGAAATGAAAAAACGGATCTCGGATATTGTAGGTTCTAACGAAGCTAAAAATCTTTGGATGGGAACTTTTCACTCCGTTTTTGCACGTATTCTTCGTTCTGAAGCAGACAAATTAGGATATCCTTCGAACTTTACAATTTACGATTCACAAGATTCGGTTCGAGCCATTTCGGCTATTATTAAGGAAATGCAATTGGATCGAGATGTGTATAAACCCAAACAAGTTTTAAGTCGGATTTCCAGTTATAAAAATAGTTTAATTACCGTAAAAGCGTATTTCAATAATCCCGAATTACAAGAGCAAGATGCGATGAGCAAAAAGCCTCGTTTGGGTGAAATTTATCAAAATTATGTGGAGCGTTGTTTCAAATCTGGCGCTATGGATTTTGATGATTTATTATTGAAAACCAATGAATTACTGACCCGTTTTCCGGAAGTTTTAGCCAAATATCAAAACCGTTTCCGCTACATTCTAGTTGATGAGTACCAAGATACGAATCATTCGCAGTATTTAATTGTTCGCGCTTTATCGGATAAATTCCAAAATATATGTGTAGTTGGTGATGATGCGCAAAGTATTTATGCGTTTCGTGGTGCCAATATCAACAATATTCTGAATTTCCAGAAAGATTATGAAGGCGTGAAAACCTTTCGATTAGAACAAAATTACCGTTCGACGAAAAATATTGTGGAAGCGGCGAATTCGATTATCGACAAAAATAAAACCAAACTCGACAAAATTGTTTGGACAGCCAATAATGACGGTGCCAAAATAAAAGTGCATCGCAGTATGACGGATGCCGAAGAAGGGCGTTTTGTTGCCAGCACAATTTTCGAACAAAAGATGCAACATCAAATGCTCAATGGGCAATTTGCCATTTTGTATCGGACCAATGCACAGTCGCGTGCGATGGAAGACGCGCTGAGAAAACGCGATATTCCGTATCGAATTTATGGTGGTTTATCTTTTTACCAAAGAAAAGAAATCAAGGATGTTTTGTGTTATTTGCGATTGGTTATTAATCCGAAAGATGAAGAAGCTTTGGTTCGGGTTATCAATTATCCGGCGCGTGGAATAGGGGATACAACGGTCGAAAAACTCACAGTTGCAGCCAATCATTACAAGCGTTCCATCTTTGAAGTCATGCAAAATATTGATAAAATCGACTTGAAACTGAACTCAGGAACGAAGCAAAAACTAAATGATTTTGTGACGATGATTCAGAGTTTTCAGGTAATAAACGAAAATCAAGATGCTTTTTATATTACCGATCATGTTTCTAAAAAAACGGGATTAGTACAAGAATTAAAGAAAGATGCGACTCCGGAAGGAATGGCAAAAATCCAAAATATTGAGGAACTTTTAAACGGAATCAAGGATTTTACCGAAGGTCAACAAGAAATTGATGGCGCTCGTGGTGCTTTATCCGAATTTATGGAAGATGTGGCTCTTGCAACCGATTTAGACAAAGACACCAGCGATGAAGATCGTGTGGCGTTGATGACGATACATTTGGCCAAAGGATTAGAATTCCCCTACGTTTTTGTGGTGGGAATGGAAGAAGATTTGTTTCCGAGTGCCATGAGTATGAGCACCCGAAGCGAACTCGAAGAAGAACGCCGTTTGTTTTACGTGGCGCTAACCAGAGCGGAACATCAGGCATATTTAACGTATGCGCAATCGCGTTATCGCTGGGGAAAATTGACCGATAGTGAACCTTCTCGTTTTATTGAGGAAATCGACGGACAATATTTAGAATATCTTACATCCGAAGAAACGAATTATCGGTATAAACCAATGATTGACAGTGATATTTTTGGAGATATTGATAAATCGAAATTGCGAATTGCAAAACCAGTTGCGGGAACTCCACCAAGCCCCCCAACCCCCGAAGGGGGAGCAAGAAGCGAATTAAATGTTAGGAAACTGAAACCCCTTTCGAATAACAATTCTTCGGGAGCAGCCAATTTATTCGACAATCAATTGGTCGCTGGAAATATCGTGATGCACGAACGTTTTGGCAAAGGTGAAGTTTTAAATCTTGAAGGTTCCGGTGCAGACAAAAAAGCAGAAATCAAATTTGAAGTTGGCGGAATCAAGAAATTGTTGTTGCGTTTTGCAAAATTGGATGTGATTGGGTAAATGAAAAAAATAAAAGACTAAAAAAATGAGTGAATTTATAAAAATATACGAAGACAAACCCAACGAAGCGGCTATTGCCAAAGTCGTAAAGGTTCTCAAAGAGGGTGGTTTGGTAATTTATCCGACGGATACTGTTTATGGTTTGGGTTGTGATATAACCAATACCAAAGCTTTGGAACGCATTGCTAAAATCAAAGGAGTAAAATTGGAGAAAGCTAATTTTTCTTTTATTTGTTACGATTTAAGTAATCTTTCGGATTATGTAAAGCAAGTAAATACGGCTACTTTTAAACTATTAAAAAGAGCTTTACCGGGCGCATACACTTTCATTTTGCCAGGAAATAATAATCTTCCAAAGGAATTCAAGAAGAAAACCACTGTCGGAATTCGTATTCCGGATAATAATATTGCCTTAGAAATTGTTCGCCAGTTAGGTAATCCTATAGTTTCGACTTCGATTCACGATGACGATGATGTAATTGAATATACCACAGATCCAGAGCTCATTTTTGAGAAATGGCAAAACCTTGTCGATATGGTTATTGATGGTGGTTATGGAGCAAATAAGGGTTCGACAATCATCGATTTATCAGGTGATGAACCAATAGTTGTTAGAGTAGGTAAGGGGAGTTTGGATATTCTTTAGAAAGTTATAAGTTATGAATTATGAGTTATAAGTGAAAGATTTCAGTTAATACCACAAAAAAAACGTCTTGATTCTCAAGACGTTTTTATTTTTTTCAAACTGTAATTTGGTTTCTGCAACCTGAAATCTGCTATCAGATTATTTTTGTTGTTTCTTCATTTCTTTTTCGATCATATCATAAAACTGATCAATTTTTGGTAAAACAACAATACGAGTTCTTCTGTTTCTTGCTCTGTTTTCGGCAGAATCATTACCAACTAAAGGAATATAAGAACTTCTTCCTGCTGCAATTAATTGAGCTGGATTTACTTTCAAATCATTGGTCAAAACACGAATAATCGATGTAGAACGTTTTACACTTAAATCCCAGTTGTCAAGTAATATACCGTTTCCTACGAAAGGTACATTGTCTGTATTACCCTCAACCATACATTCAAAATCTGGTTTGTCATTCACTACTTTGGCCACTTTAGCCAATACGGCTTTTGCTTTATCAGTTACGATATAGCTACCGCTTTTGAATAATAATTTATCGGCAATTTGAATAAATACAACTCCTTTTTCAACATTAATATCAATATCGGGATCAGATATTCCTACAGCGCTTTTCAAACTGGTAACAATTGCAAGAGTAACACTGTCTTTTTTAGTCAAAGCATCTTGCATTCTGCTGATTTTCAAATCTTTCTCTTTGATCGATTCTAAAGCTTTCTCAACATTTTGAGCTCCTTTTGTAGATAAAATTGTCATATCTTTTGAGGTAGTAATCAAATCTTGATTGGTCGATTTCAGATGGTCATTTTGATCTCTTAAAGCTGCTAATGATGCGCTAAGACCTGATTTGTCTTCAAGGCAAGAATTCAATTTTACAGTACAAGTATTCAATAAATCTTGAGTTTCTTTATTTCTAGCTTCAAGATCAGTGTATTTCTTTTTCGAAACACATGAAGTCAAAAGTATTAGTACGGATAATGCAACGACAATTTTTTTCATAGAAATTTAAATTTAATTGGATTTGATTTACAAATTTAGTTTTTTAAGATTAGAATTTGGGCATAAATTTATGTTAAAATCATTTTACAAATACCTTGCCAGCTTTTAGATAATATTGAAAAACGATGCTTTTAGTTCCATAATAATTGGTAGTTTGAAACTTTCCTCTTTTCTTAAAATGAACCGTGAAGAGAGAGTAAAATGCAAAGTGAGCCTTTATTATTGCCAATAAATGCTTGAATTTCCCTTGAAATAAAAATTGAATTCCAGCGATTCCGTCTAAAACTAATCGGCAGAAAAGAATCCAATACATATTTTTCCGAAGTAGGTTTTTGGTCAACATCAATAATGAATTTCTAAAATTTAGAAAGGTTTTCATCGGATTTCCTTGTTGCAATGTTGCTCCGCCCACATGATAAACCACCGATTGCGAATTGTATTTTATCGTATGTCCGTTATTAATGGCACGCCAGCACAAATCTATTTCTTCCTGATGGGCAAAAAAATCAGCATCGAAGCCTTTCAACTCCTTATAAACCGAACTTCGGATAAAAAAACACGCACCCGAAGCCCAAAATATTTCGCAATTGTCATTGTATTGTCCGTTGTCTTTTTCTAAAGTATCAAAAATGCGACCTCGACAATACGGATAACCAAATTTATCAATAAAACCACCAGCAGCGCCTGCATATTCAAAGTATTCTTTGCGTTTATAATCTAATATTTTCGGTTGGATAATAGCTGTCTTTGGTTCGTTTTCGAAAGTTTCGATGATGGGTTTTAGCCAATTTTCCGTTACTTCAATATCCGAATTCACCAAAGCAAAAATGGCGGCATCAACACTTTTCAACGCTTCATTATAACCGCCAGCAAAACCTAAATTCGAATCATTTTTGATAATTTTAACTGAAGGGAAAAAAGCTTTTACATACGAAACAGAATCATCCGTCGAAGCATTATCGGCAAGATAAATATCGGCTTCAGGAGAATATTTTACAATAGAAGGTAAAAACTGTTCTAATAATTTTTCACCATTCCAATTGAGAATTACGACTGCTATTTTCATCTATAGTTTATATTTTTTTAGACTTTATTTATAATAATAAAGATCTAATATTTTGTATTTTCGTGTTTCTTTCGAAAGAATATGTTTTGTCGAATTTCTCGATATATTCATATATTTTTAAACATTTTTCGTATAAATTTATACGATCAATTGCTACAATTTTATTATCTGAATTTCTAAGATTTGCAATAAGTATTTCTGCAATTAATTCTAAATTTTCATCGCTTAATGCTTTTTCTATTTTTAAGAAATCAATAATGTTATCTTTTGGAATAGCAATTAGAAATTCAATATCTAAATCTAGTTCCTCTTTCAAAACCTGATTGGTGATCTCAATTCCTCCAGTAAATCCTCCGCTATTTTTTTTACCAATTAAATCAGACAATAATTTTCCTAGAACTTTGCCTATTAAATCAATCTGTCTTTTAAAATAATCTCTTTCTTCCATTTTT
>CANBWX010000140.1 GCA_947373225.1 Flavobacteriaceae bacterium
GATTATATCGTGAATCCGGCTTCTTTTAGAAATAAAGTCAAAATGCCAACACTCGGAATTTCAAAAAAGCAATCGCAAGAAATTGTTGATTATTTAAAATATATGTCTGAAAATAAAAAGAAATCATAAAAAACAGTCATAATGTCAAATGTCATAATGTCGAAAGACTTTAAGACCTTAGACATTGGACCTTAAGACAAAACAAATGAAAACAATATTAAATAGACTCATCAATCACGAAATGCTGACGAAAGAAGAAGCGAAAGCCGTTTTGGTAAATATCTCCAACGGAAATTATAATCCGAGTCAAATTGCTTCCTTTTTGACCGTATATATGATGCGAAGCATTAGTATTGAAGAGTTAGCCGGTTTTCGTGAAGCCTTGTTAGAATTGTGCATTCGCGTGGATTTATCCGCTTACAACACTATCGATTTATGCGGAACAGGTGGCGATGGAAAAGACACTTTCAACATATCGACCTTGGCATCATTTGTGGCTGCTGGGGCTGGAATCAAAGTGGCAAAACATGGAAATTACGGCGTTTCTTCCATTTCGGGATCGAGCAATGTCATGGAAAGTTTGGGAATCAAATTCAGTAATGACAATGATTTCTTGAACAAATGTATCGACCAAGCCGGAATTTGTATTTTGCACGCGCCATTATTTCACCCAGCGATGAAAAACGTGGGCCCTATTCGAAAAGAATTAGGTGTAAGAACGTTTTTTAATATGTTGGGACCAATGATAAATCCGTCTTTTCCAAAAAACCAATTAGTAGGCGTTTACAATCTCGAATTGGCTAGAAAATATGCGTATTTATATCAAAATACCGACATCAATTTCACCATTCTTCACTCTTTGGATGGTTATGATGAAGTTTCTTTGACTTGCCCGACGAAAACTATTTCAGACCGAATTGAAGGCGTTTTAAATCCTGCCGATTTTGGCGTTCGACAATTGGCACAAAGTGAAATCGAAGGCGGAAAAACCATCGAAGAATCAGCAGCAATGTTTATAAACATCCTTTCTGGAAAAGGAACCGAAGCCCAAAATAATGTGGTTTGTGCCAATGCCGGAATGGCGATTGCAACAGTTACAAAATGTACGCCGCTTGAAGGTTTCGAATTGGCAAAGGAAAGTTTGTTAGCTGGAAAAGGATTGGCAGCTTTGAAAAAATTGAAAAAAATAAGCCCCCCAACCCCCGAAGGGGGAGATCAAAATAGGAATTAATTCAGAACCCATCATGTCCAACAGTTCCCCCTTCGGGGGTTAGGGGGCTAATATATAAATGAACATTTTAGATAGAATCATAATCGACAAACGCAGAGAAGTCATTCTCAAGAAATCAATAATTCCTGTGTCGCAATTGGAAGCTTCGGTTTTTTTCGAGAAAAAGACCATTTCTTTAAGTTCGAATTTAAGAAATAGCAACTCTGGAATCATTGCCGAACACAAACGCCGTTCGCCTTCGAAAGCTGAAATTAATTATAGTTTCACAGTCGAAGAAGTAACAAAAGGCTACGAAAATGCTGGTGCTTGCGGAATTTCAGTATTAACAGATGGCAAATATTTTGGCGGTTCGTTAGACGATTTACTTTTGGCAAGAGCCACCGTAAATATTCCGTTATTGAGAAAAGAATTCATCGTTGACGAATATCAAATATTGGAAGCCAAAGCGCATGGAGCCGATTTAATTTTGCTAATTGCTGCGGTTTTAACGCGTGACGAAATCAAATCTTTATCGGAATTTGCAAAAAGTTTAGGCTTGGAAGTTTTATTGGAAGTTCACAATTTAGAAGAATTAGAAAAATCGATAATGCCAACTCTCGACATGATTGGAGTAAACAATAGAAACTTGAAAACTTTTGAAGTGAGTTTGGATTTCAGCAAGCAATTGGCAGACCAAATACCGAATGATTTCGTAAAAGTTTCCGAAAGCGGTATTTCATCCATCGAAGCCATAAACGAATTAAAACCTTTTGGCTACAAAGGATTTTTGATAGGAGAAAACTTTATGAAAACGGCAAATGCTGGCGAAGCAGCGAAAGAATTTATTTCAAAATTAAATAAAAAATAAAACACAGATTTCACAAATTATCACAGATTTAATTTTGTAAAATTTATGTTCAAAACATAACATGAAAAAACAAATTGACCATCAAGATACTTCGGCTCCCTCTCCTTTGGAGAGGGCTGGGGTGAGGATTAAAATCTGTGGCATGAAATATCCCGACAATATTCTCGAAGTAGGCGCGCTCCTACCCGATTATATGGGCTTTATATTCTGGGAGAAATCGGCACGCTATTTTGATGGAGAGATGCCCAATTTACCCCAATCAATAAAGAAAGTTGGTGTTTTTGTCGATGCAACTTTAGAGGAAATTCTAGAGAAAATAGAAAAATACGATTTGCAAGCGGTACAATTACACGGTCATGAATCGGTTGAATTTTGCGAAAATTTAAAAAAAAGTATACCAAAACTGACAGATGTCATAAAAGTATTTTCAATTTTAGATACCTTTGACTTTCAGGAATTAAAACCGTTCGAAAATGCGTGTGATTATTTCCTTTTTGATACTAAAGGAAAATTACCTGGCGGAAACGGAACCACTTTCGATTGGAAAGTATTAGAAAATTATCCGTCGACGAAACCATTTTTTCTAAGCGGTGGAATCGGAATCGAAGAAATGAATGCCGTCAATGAAATTTTGAAAACCAATTTACCTGTTTATGCCATTGATGTAAACAGTAAATTTGAAATCGAACCGGGGTTGAAAGATATTGAAAGATTGAAGGATTTAAAAATTAAAATAATAGATGCATTTAAAATTTAAAATTCATCATTTAAAATAAAAAAAATGAGTTATCACGTTAACGAAAAAGGTTATTACGGTCAATTTGGTGGAGCATACATTCCCGAAATGTTATATCCAAATGTAGAGGAATTACGCCAACAGTATTTAAAAATAACAGCAGAACCTTCGTTTCAAGAAGAATTTGATGCGCTATTAAAAGATTATGTAGGCCGACCAACTCCGCTTTATTTTGCAGAGCGATTATCGGCAAAATACAACACCAAAATCTACCTCAAAAGAGAAGATTTATGCCATACCGGCGCACATAAAGTCAACAACACAATTGGGCAAATTTTGCTTGCCAAACGATTGGGAAAAACTAGAATCATTGCCGAAACTGGTGCAGGCCAACATGGCGTTGCCACAGCCACGGTATGCGCTTTGATGGGTTTGCAATGTATCGTTTATATGGGCGAAATCGACATTGAACGTCAAGCACCAAATGTAGCTCGAATGAAAATGTTGGGAGCCGAAGTTCGTCCTGCACTTTCTGGTTCTAGAACCCTAAAAGATGCCACAAACGAAGCCATTCGGGACTGGATTAACAATCCCGTAGATACCTATTACATCATAGGATCTGTAGTTGGGCCGCATCCTTATCCGGATATGGTAGCGCGTTTTCAGAGCGTCATTTCTAAAGAAATTAAAGAACAATTACTCGAAAAAGAAGGCAACGAAAACCCCGATTATGTAGTCGCTTGTGTGGGTGGCGGTAGCAATGCTGCTGGTGCTTATTACCATTTTCTTGATGATGAAAACGTGAATATTATCGCTGTCGAAGCAGCAGGTTTAGGCGTTGATTCTGGCGAAAGTGCCGCAACTTCAGCTTTGGGAAAAATTGGAGTCATTCACGGAAGTAAAACCCTGTTGATGCAATCTTTAGACGGTCAAATTACCGAACCGTATTCTATTTCTGCTGGATTAGATTATCCAGGTGTTGGCCCGATGCACGCCAATTTATTTGCTACTGGTAGAGCCGAATTTATTTCGATTACCGATGATCAGGCGATGCAATTTGGCTTGCAACTTTCGCAAATGGAAGGCATTATTCCCGCCATCGAAAGTGCGCACGCTTTTGCAGTTTTAGACCAAAAACAATTCAAACCTACGGACGTGGTTGTCATCAATTTATCTGGTCGTGGCGACAAAGATTTGAATACGTATATAGATTATTTTAAATTATAGGGCGTTACCCGAAAAGGGTCGGGCTATTCGCTGTATCCACGAGATTGCTTCGTGCCTCGCAATGACGTGGGATGCCGCTTCTATCCCTAACGCAAAAACAGTAGACATCATTAAAAAAATTCGAAAATGGAAAATTTATTCGCTTACGGAACTTTAAAAGATAAAGAAGTACAAGAAACAATTTTCGGACGTGTTCTCACAGGAACTCCCGACAAATTAGTTGGTTATGCCATCAAGGAAATCAATATTGAAGAAGAATTTGGCGTAATTGGGTATCCTATTATTACAGAAACAAAAAATCCAGAAGATACCATTAGCGGAATTCTTTATAAACTAAGTCCGCGTGAGCTACAACTTGCTGATACTTATGAAGGAATACATTACAAACGTATTCAAGTAGTACTACATTCTAAAGAAACGGTTTGGACGTATAGTGCCGCGATTTAATTAGTAAAGAAATACTATTTCGCTCCGCAAAGTCTCCGACTTTGAGGTAGTAATAAGCGATCTCAGACAGCAATTACAAACGAATTTCGAAAAATATTTTAGGTTAAATAAAAAACAGAATGAACAGAATAAACCAGAAATTACAAGAAACAAAAAAGATACTTTCCATCTATTTTTCGGCGGGATATCCCAGTCTGAATGATAGCGTAAAAATCATTGAGGATTTAGAAAAAAGCGGTGTCGATATGATCGAAATCGGTTTGCCTTTTAGTGATCCTTTGGCCGATGGTCCAACCATACAAGCGAGTTCAACACAAGCTTTGCACAACGGAATGACAACTCAGGTTTTATTCGACCAACTCAAGGACATTCGTAAAACAGTTTCTATTCCGCTAGTGATAATGGGTTATTTCAATCCAATGTTGCAATATGGCATAGACAATTTCTGCAAGAAATGTGCTGAAATTGGCATCGACGGATTAATCATTCCAGATCTTCCTGTAGATGTTTATGCCGATGAATACAAAGCTACTTTCGAGAAATACGGATTAATCAATGTATTCTTGATTACGCCACAAACATCGGACGAGCGCATTCATTTTATAGACAGTGTTTCGAACGGATTTATTTATATGGTAAGCTCGGCGAGTGTTACAGGTTCTAGTGCCGGTTTCGGGAGTACGCAAGAAGATTATTTCAAGCGTATTGCCAACATGAACCTGAAAAACCCTCAAGTAATTGGTTTTGGAATCAACAACAAGGAAACTTTTGACCAAGCCACACAATTTGCCAAAGGTGCGATTATTGGTAGCGCATTCATCACGAATTTGACGAATAATGGTGTTGAAAGTATTGGGGAATTTGTTGGAAATATTAGGTAGAAACATCCTTCTTTCAAATATAATTAAACCGCAAATTCGCAAATTAATAAGCATTGAAGGCTTACTATAATTTGCGAATTTGCGGTATTTTTTTTAAGAAAATTTTTATATATTTGAAAAAAGATTCTGTTTGGTATTTATCAGACCTATCTACCCAAAAATGGGTGGCTTTGTCTGATTTTGTCAGACCAATCTATAAGTTGGTGGCAAGTTTATGAGAAAATTTGCGGTAAAAAGACATCAACAAAAAAATATTAAAGTAAAAACCAAAATATGACAACTTAATTTGTTTTTTAAAACTAAATAAATACTTTTTGGTACTTAAAAATTTGTAATTAAAAAAAATATTTTACATTTGA
>CANBWX010000141.1 GCA_947373225.1 Flavobacteriaceae bacterium
GTACTTTCTAAAGAAAAAGGAATTATAAATTGTCCTGCGGTAAATTTCAAAGCATCAAAAGGTTTATAGGTAATGTAGGCATCTATAATTTTTGGAGAAACGGCAAAATCAGTTTGCAAACGATATTCCCATTCAGGAGAAAAGTTGCCTTTAATATCTAATCGTGCTCTTCTAATGTCAAAACCATCTACTTTTCCATGTTCTTGTAGAGATTGATATCTAACTTGTGCATAACCACCAATGGATAGGTTTCGGCTTGATAATACACCAAAAGTTTTTTGTTTTTCTTTAATAGTTTGCTGATTTAATGCGTATTCTGCACGTATAGAATCGGCTTCGGTTTGTTTAACAAGCCCTTTTTGAATTAGTAAGTTAAATACATCATCTGCTGATTGTGCATTCGATATTCCATAAGTAAAAATAGCGATAAGGATTAAGAGTAGTTTTTTGGTATTCATTTTTTTGGATTTTAATTTTATTATAAGTTCGTTTATTTTGATACTGATGGGTTTCTGTTTGCTGAACAAAAATCCCAATAAAGTTTTACTATGCCCGCGGGCACATAAAGCAAGATTTAAACCTATATTTCAAATTGGTATAAGACATTTGTTTTTGTTTTTTTAGATTTAATAATAATTGTAATTACATGTGATTAGTAGAATTAATTATTAAAATTATTTTCGTTTTACTGACTTGAATGATTTAAATAAATAATTCTGGTGCAAATATATAATTAATTCTATAAAACAAGTAGAGTTTAAAAAATATTTTTTTATTTTTTTATCAACGAAGCAATAGTAATGCTTTCCATAGCAGATAAAGTTTTATCTCGAATTGCTACTAATCCTAGTCTTAATAGGCATTCCGACTCGGTTTTACAATCGGAACACGGTTCGTAAAAATTCAAAGAGGCGCAAGGAAGTAAAGCAATTGCGCCATCAAATAATCTATGAATATCGGCTAATGTTATCTCGTTTTTAGATTTTACAAGATAATAACCGCCCAATTTTCCTTGTTTACTGCTTACAAAATGACCTCTTTTTAGCTCCAATAAAATCTGTTCCAAAAACTTTTTAGGAATATTAGCACCTTCGGCTATATCCATTGTTTTAGCGATGAAACCTTCTTCTTGTTGGGCTAAATAAAGTAATGCTTTAAGAGCATATTTGGTTTTGTGTGAAAGCATTTGTATATTTTTTCAGTAAATAAAAGAATTATAATTTATTTAAAATTGGATTTGTAAATTTATTTTTCAACAGAAATCACTAGTAATGTTTACCAACTTCCACCAGAACCTCCACCAGAGAAACCTCCTCCGCCAAAACCTCCGCCAAAGCCTCCTCCGCCACCACCAAAACCTCCACCTGAAGAACCTCCAAAACCACCGCCTCCAGAATTTCTGCCGAGGCTACTCAGAATAATTACATCAAGTAAACTTGGTCCGCCACCACCTGAATTTCCAGAATTTCCACCGCTATTTTTATTTCTTGAAATTAGAACAAGAATAACAACAACTATAATAATTATTGGTAAAACAGGAAAATCTTTTTGTTGCGTTTGTTTTCTTGTTCCTTTATATTTTCCTTTAAAAACATCAAAAAGGGCATCGGCACCCTTATCTAGACCTTTATAATAACTCCCGGCTTTAAATTCAGGGATGATAATATTTCTGGTGATTTCTCCACCAATTCCGGCTGTTAACCGGTCTTCAAGTCCATATCCAGGTGAAATCCAAATCTTTCTTTCCGCTTTTGCCAATAGAATGGTAACTCCATTGTCATTTTTTTTGCTTCCGCCAATTCCCCATGTTTGTCCCCATTTTGGAGTCAGAATTCCAATGTCTTCACCTTTCAAACTTTCGATGGTAATAACTACAATTTGAGTTGAGGTCGAATCCGAATATCTAATAAGTTTTTCTTCCAGTTGTGATTTTTCGGTTGCGCTCAAAACATTGGCATAATCATAAACCGATGTTTGTAAATCTGGTTTTGCAGGAATCGTAAATTGGGCAAAACTGATTTGTGTAAAAAGGAAGCAAACCAAAAGTTGCACGAATATTGAAATGTGTTTTTTATATAAATTCATTACCCTTTTGATATTTCATTTGATAATTCATTGGTGTCATTTTCGTCCCAAGGGAAATGAATACTTAGTTGATGTCCCGCTTTTATAATGCCGTCAATCAATCCTTGTTTGAAATTCCCATTTTTAAATTGAGTCGCCATAACGTCTTTTGTACTGTCCCAAAAATCGTCGTCAACTAAATCGTGAATTCCTTGATCTCCACAAATAACGAATTTTTTATCGGCTACAGCCAAATAAATTAAAACCGCATTTTTAAGGTGGGTTTCGTGCATCTTCAAATCATGAAAAACTTCCAAAGCTCTATCATAAGGATCTTTGGAAGTTGTTTTTTCTAGATGAACTCTAATCTCGCCAGAAGTCTCTTTTTCGGCCATACAAATAGCGTCAACAATTGCTTGTTCTTCTTCTTTGGTTAAAAAATCTTCGACTTTTGACATGGAAATTATTTTTTTAAACACAGATTTCACGGATTATCACAAATTCTAATCGGTGATAATTGGTGAAATCTGTGTTAGATTTTGATTATTTAGAATTTTACTTCTACAGGTTTATCTGCTCCTGCAACCGATTGAAAATAAGCTTTCTCTTTAAATCCAAATGCTCCTGCAAATAAAGAATTTGGGAATGTTTTGATGTGTGTGTTATACGGCATAACAGCTTCATTGAAACGAGTTCTAGCAGTTAGAATTTGGTTTTCAGTGCTTGCCAATTCGTCTTGAAGTTTCAAGAAATTTTCGTTGGCCTTCAAATCAGGATATTTTTCTACAGTAACTAATAATCTTGACAATGAGCTACTTACTCCACTTTGTGCTTGATTAAATTGGTTTAATTGTTCTGGAGTTATGTTTTTAGGATCTACAGTTATTGAAGTAGCTTTTGCTCTAGCTTCGATTACTGCAGTCAAGGTACTTTTTTCGAAATCAGCAGCTCCTTTTACGGTATTGACTAAGTTTCCAATAAGGTCATTTCTTCTTTGGTAAGAAGTTTGTACATCACCCCATGATTGTTCTACAGTTTGGCTCAAAGTTACAGCCGTATTATTAATTCCCTTAACCCAGCTGTACATCCCAATAACAAATACTGCTACAATAATCCAAGGTAAAAATTTTTTAAAATCCATTTTTGTTTAATTTAAAGTTTAGTGTTTAGTTTTATTTTTAAAAAATCTGCAATCGAAAATCTAAATTTCATTCTTAATATTCGTCAACTGTACTTTTATCGTTTCAAGTTTACGAATAATTTCAAACTTATCCAATGTTTTCTTCTGACCTTCTTTCAAGTGCGTTTTTGCACCTTCAAGCGTAAAACCTCTTTCTTTTACCAAATGATAAATCAGTTGCAGGTTTGTGATGTCTTCGGGAGTAAACATTCGGTTGCCTTTGGCATTTTTCTTTGGCTTTAGAATATCGAATTCGCTATCCCAAAACCGAATGAGTGAAGCATTTACCTCAAATGCTTTGGCTACTTCGCCAATGCTGTAATATCTTTTGTCTGCTGATAATTCTATGTGCATTAGTCTAATGATTGATTTTCTTGGTTTGCTATTCTCGAAATGGCAATATATTCTACCGCCGAAATATTTCCGTAATAAAAATTGAGAGGGTTAACTACTTTTCCGTTTTGATGTACTTCATAATGACAATGTGGTCCTTCGGATCTTCCAGTGCTTCCCACATATCCTATAATATCGCCACGTTTTATATGTTGGCCAACTCTACATTTGTATTTGCTTAAATGTGCATACAAAGTTTCGTAGCCAAAACCATGCCGAATCACAACATGATTTCCAAATCCCGAAGCACTAGCATCCGCTTGAGCAATAACTCCGTCGCCAGTTGCATATATAGGAGTACCTGTATTTGCTGTAAAATCCATTCCTTCGTGCATTTTTCTAGCCTTGGTAAAAGGATCGGTTCGATAACCAAAACCTGATGCCATTCGTTTTAAATTCTCATTTCTCACTGGCTGAATGGCAGGAATTGCCGCCAATAAATTACTTTTTGCCTTTGCTAATTTCAAAATATAATCCAATGATTTGGATTGAACAGCTAATTCTTTACTAATAATATCAACTCGTTTTGTAGTATTCAACACCAGCTGCGAATTGTCATAACCTTCTAATTGTTTGTAGCGATTTGCATCAGCATAACCTGCTTTTCTTTCCTCATCCGGAATAGGTTCTGCGTTAAAATAAACCCGATATACATTATTATCTCTATCTTCAACAGCCGAAAGACCATCGTCTAATTGATCCATTTTCTTGTTCAAAATGGCATAATTCAATTTTAGATTTTCAATTTCACGAGCTTGTAACCTGTTTTTTGGCGTTTCAAAATAAGGAGTATTGAGCAAAACCACAAAAGCTAGAAATCCAAATAACGCCGAAGCCACCAAAAACAGTAGCGCGAATCCAAATTTCTTCCTTTTTTTTGTTATTATTTTTCGATATGCCAGATTTTCGGAATCGTAATAATATTTTACTTTCGCCATATTTTAAAATACCCTATTTTTGCACCTTGTAAAAAGGTTAGTCGAACAAATTTAATAAATGTTTCATTTGTTCCACTCTTTTTTCAATAATAAATATAGTAATGTGCCTTTTCCAGCTATTCGTTACAAGTTCTCGTCTTGAAATCTTTTTTTCTACGAGCCAGCAGGAGCTTCCTGCGGTCGCTCTGCCAGCTCAAGAAAAAATAAATTTCAAAACTTCGAAGCTTTCCACTTCTATCTGGGGCAAGAAAATTTAAAGATTAAATGATTGAAAAATTGAAAAATTCAATTTCAGTAAATCTTTAAATCTTTAAATTTTAAATTTTTAAATACAAAAAATGAAATCACAAGACGTACGTAAACAATTTCTGGATTTTTTCGAAAGCAAAGGACATTTAATAGTTCCTTCAGCTCCAATTGTGCTGAAAGATGATCCAACCTTGATGTTCAACAACTCAGGAATGGCTCAGTTCAAGGAATTTTTTCTTGGTAACGGAACACCAAAAAGTAAACGAATAGCCGATACGCAGAAATGTCTTCGAGTTTCAGGAAAACACAACGATCTTGAGGAAGTAGGAATCGATACCTACCACCACACCATGTTCGAAATGTTAGGAAACTGGTCTTTTGGCGATTATTTCAAAAAAGAAGCCATCAACTGGGCTTGGGAATTATTAACCGAAGTCTATAAAATTCCAAAAGATATTCTTTACGTTTCTGTTTTCGAAGGAAATGCCGAAGAAAATGTGCCTTTCGATCAAGAAGCCTATGATATATGGAAAACTTTAATTTCCGAAGACCGAATTATTCTTGGAAATAAAAAAGACAATTTCTGGGAAATGGGCGATCAAGGTCCTTGTGGCCCTTGTTCAGAAATTCACGTAGATATTCGTTCTGCTGAAGAAAAAGCCTTAGTTTCAGGTAAGGATTTGGTCAACAACGATCATCCGCATGTGGTAGAAATTTGGAACAACGTATTTATGGAATTCAATCGTAAAGCCGATGGTTCACTT
>CANBWX010000142.1 GCA_947373225.1 Flavobacteriaceae bacterium
CCCGAAAAAGATTTACCCGAAAATGCTCGGAAACTCCGCGGACTCGTCTGGCGTGGGGATGAACGGATACAATCTAAAGATGACATTTTTACAGCCGAGGATAATGAACTCAACGACAAACTCGTCAAACAAGGAAAAGACGAAAATGCTAAGGAAAATGTTCCGATGAAAATCCGGAAAGAAACCTTGAATTACGATAAGAAGAAAAAGAAGATTTGAGATTGCAGGTAGCAGATTTCAGGTTGCAGAGGGATTGATTACAAACATTACGCTACAAACACCCATAGCCATCGGTTTCAACCGTTGGAATATTGATGATAAAAATGATCTACAATTCTTTTCCCACGGTTGAAACCGTGGGCTAAGTTGAAATTGTAGACTACTAAAACTACAAAACATTGAACAACGATTTCATAAAATACCAAGCCCAAACCTCTCCCTATCCTTTAGGAATGGAGGTTTCGCACGCAAAAGGTTCTTATATTTTCGACACCAACAATAAAAAATACTTGGATTTTGTGGCTGGAGTTTCCGCTTGTACGCTCGGTCATCAACCGCCAAGAGTCAATCAGGCAATTAAAGATCAGTTAGACAAATATTCGCACGTGATGGTTTATGGTGAATATTCGCAAAGTCCAGCGGTAGAATATTGCAAATTACTGGCGTCGCTCCTACCTGTTCCTTTAGATAAAACGTATTTGGTCAATTCCGGTACCGAAGCAATAGAAGGCGCTCTAAAACTCGCCCGAAGAGTTACCGGTCGCAGCCAATTAATCTCCTGCAACAATGCCTATCATGGCAACACCATGGGTTCTATGAGCGTAATGGGCTTTGAAGAACGAAAACGAATTTTCCGTCCTTTGATTCCCGATGTCCATTTTATCACCTTCAATAACGAAGCCGATTTAGAAAAAATAACCACCAAAACTGCCGGTATTCTTCTCGAAACTATTCAAGGTGGAGCTGGATTTATTCAACCTCAAAACGATTTCCTTAAAAAAGTTCGCGAACGCTGTACCGAAGTTGGAGCCATTATGATTCTCGACGAAATTCAACCGGGTTTTGGCAGAACAGGGAAACTTTTCGGGTTCCAAAACTATGATGTCATTCCAGATATTGTCGTTATGGGAAAAGGAATGGGCGGCGGAATGCCTGTTGGCGCTTTCGCAGCATCCTCTGAAATGATGGATTTATTGACTCATAATCCAAAACTGGGGCACATCACCACCTTTGGCGGACATCCTGTCATTGCGGCAGCCTGCTTGGCGACTTTGCAGGAAATCACCGAAACTAGCCTTATGGCAGACGCATTGGTCAAAGAAAACCTCTTCAGAGCGCTTTTGGTACACCCTTTGATAAAAGAAATTAGAGGAAAAGGATTAATGCTTGCGGCAATGACCGATAGTGCAGCGGTAACAAACGAAGTGATTCTGCGTTGTCAAGACAAAGGACTTATTTTATTCTGGCTGCTTTTCGAAGAATGTGCGATAAGAATCACGCCTCCATTAACAATTTCCGAAGACGAAATTCGAGAAGGCTGTGCGATAATAATCGAAGTTATGGATGAAATTTTAAAGAACCATTAATTTTTTTTAGGAGCTATTTCCTGCTATCCGTTACAATCTTTTTCTTTTTTAAAGAAAAAAAGAAAAAGGATTTCCACTGCAAACGCAGTTCACTGAACTCCTATGAAAATAGAAATTAAGTGAAGTAATCAGGGCTAAAAAATCCAGTATTAAACACGATTTTTTGTTAATTAAATTGTTCACAACAATTCCAAATTTCCCTCACAATTACACTAAGGTTACCTAATTTTAATTTGGGCAAACTCAAAAAATATTATTATGCAATTAAGCGAAGAAGAAGAGGACTATAACCTATCCTTGTCTAAATTTGAGTCGATGTTAAAAACCAACAAAGTGCTCTTTTTTGACTCTGAGGAATTCGAAGAAATCATACTTCATTACCTCGACATGGGAAAAGCTGCCTTGGCAAAAAAAGCCCTAAAATTGGGTCTGGAGCAACACCCTAGATCAACTGGACTAAAACTGGTTCAAGTAGAAATGCTGGTTTATGACGACAAACTCGAACAGGCCGAAAAACTCCTCAACGAGTTATACGCAATCGAGCCTACAAACGAAGAAATTTACATCCAGAAAGCAAATATTTTTTCTAAAAGAGACAACCACGAAAAAGCGGTCGAATTATTGAATATTGCTTTAAAATACACCGATGATCTTGCCGATGTGCATAATCTAATCGGGATGGAATACCTTTTTATGGACAATCTCGAAATGGCCAAAGAAAGCTTTATCAAATGCTTAGAAGAAGATCTCGAAGATCAATCGGCTTTGTATAATGTAGTGTATTGCTTCGAATTTTTAGACCAAAATCAAGAAGCCATTACCTATTTGAAAAAATACATCGATGAAAATCCGTATAGCGAAATTGCTTGGCATCAGCTAGGTCGCTTGCATTATGGCGTAAAAGAATACGAAGATTCTATTCGCGCCTTTGATTATGCCACCTTAATCGATGATGAATTCCTAGGTGCTTTTATGGAAAAAGCAAAAGCTCTGGAACGATTAAAAAAGTACAAAGAAGCGATAGAAAGTTACAACAGGACTATCGAGCTAGACGACGCCACTTCGTATGCTTTGCTACGAATAGGAAAATGCTACGAAAAACTAGGTAACAAAGTTCAGGCTTTAAAATATTTCAATAAAACGGTTCACGAAGATCCGCTTTTAGATAAAGGTTGGATTGCTATTACTGATTTTTATGTTCGACAAAAAAACTTCGAGAAAGCATTGTATTTTGTCAACAAAGCGTTGGCTATTGACAATCAAAATCGATTATATTGGAAACGTTTTGCGACTATAAACAAACAATTAAATCGCTTTGAAGAAGCCGAATTGGGATATAGAAAAGCGGTAGAATTTGGTGATTATCAATTAGACACTTGGTTGTTTTGGGTTAATATTCTTCAGTTTTTGGGCGAATTCGAAAGTGCGATTCAAACTTTATTGCAAGCTTCGGAATATTTCCCGGAAGAAAACGAAATCGAATATCGTTTGGCAGGATTGTATTTTATGATTCAAGATACGACAAAAGCAAAATTCCATTTGAGCAATGCTTTACGATTGAATTTTGATAATTATATTATTTTAGAAGATTTATTTCCGGTGGTTTGGTCCCGAAAAATGGTTCAAAACTACATTGCAAAACATAAAAAATAATTCGACTATACTTAACTTGTTTCAATGATTTATTTTTGCCACAGATTTCACAAATTTACACAGATTTTAAAAAAAAATTTTTAGTTTTCTTTCTCAAATCTGTGTAAATATGTGGCTAATTTTTCTTTAGGAAGGTAACGATGAAAAAAAGTAAATTTCGCCACGAATTTCACAGATTAGCACTAATTAATCTGTGCTAATCTGTGAAATCTGTGGCTAACAAATAAAATTAAATGCTGGATACAATACGAAAACGCTTTGGCCTACTGGGACGCAACATTAATTATTCCTTTTCGAAAGGTTATTTTACCGAAAAATTTGAGAAAGAAAAACTCGAAGGTTGTTCTTACGAGAATTTCGACATTCAAGAAATAACAGCTTTCACAGAAATTATAAAAAACAATCCCGACATCAAAGGGATGAATGTTACCATTCCGTACAAGGAAGTTGTGATTCCGTTTTTAGATAAATTATCAAAAAAAGCAGCTGTAATTGGAGCAGTAAACACCATAAAAATCACCAAAAAAGGCAAACTAAAAGGTTATAACACCGATTATTATGGTTTTATGGAATCGTTGAAACCGTTGTTGAAACCACACCACAAAAGAGCTT
The DNA here is from genome assembly GCA_947373225.1 of Flavobacteriaceae bacterium. Classification (GTDB taxonomy): domain Bacteria; phylum Bacteroidota; class Bacteroidia; order Flavobacteriales; family Flavobacteriaceae; genus Flavobacterium. The sequence continues at coordinate 3,852 of CANBWX010000142.1, forward strand.
TGATTTTAGGAACTGGCGGCGCCTCAAAAGGAGTTGCTTTTGCGTTAGACGAATTGGGAATTCTATACACTTTTGTCTCAAGAGAAAGCAAAGAAAACGCCATTGCTTATGACCGAATTAACGCAACCACATTCGATAATTACCAAATCATAATCAACTCTACACCGGTGGGAACAAGCCCAAATACAGAGGCTTTTCCGTTGATTCCTTATGACTATTTTACGCCAAAACACATTGCTTATGACTTGATTTACAATCCTGCCGAAACCCAATTTCTCAAGAAAGCAGCAGCAAAAGGCGCACAAACCAAAAACGGTTTAGATATGCTTATTTTTCAGGCAGAGAAAGCGTGGGAGATTTGGAATAAGTAGAAATAATTAGCTACTTTAGTGCAATAAAAGTACCGATTATGAAATGGGAAGCAAAAACAATCACCCATAAAGGCAGCAAAAGAATTGCCGTTTATTTTGAAAAAAATGCCGAATTAATTGCTAGAATCAAGCAATTAGAAGGAGCAAGATGGAGTCAGTCACTAATGGCTTGGCATCTTCCTGATACGGAAGAAAATCGAAAACGATTTAACATTGCGCCTCTTTCCCATTCACTGCCCTCAGTAGAAGGAATTGCACAAATAGAAAAATTCAAACAATTGCTGCGTTCCAAACGCTATAGCGAAAGCACCATAACAACCTATAGCGAAGCCTTGAAATCCTTCTTGGTGTTTTATAGAAACAAAGCCATAATCGATATTACCAATGAGGATGTGATTATTTACAACAACGAGTATATTTTAAAAAATAATCTGTCGGCTTCGTACCAAAATCAGATAGTCAACGCAATTAAGCTGTTTTTTCAAACCATTAGAGACACCAAGATGCTTGTAGATAAAATTCACCGACCTAAAAATGCAAAAACACTACCTAATGTTTTAAGTAAAGAAGAAACTTTTAGACTTATTGATGTGACAACCAACCTAAAACACAAAACGCTATTGGCTTTAATTTACTCTTCTGGACTCCGAATTAGTGAAGCTATAAACATGAAAATCATCGATATTGACAGCCAAAGAATGCTAATTCATATTAAAAATGCAAAAGGTAAAAAAGACCGATATACTTTATTATCTACAAAAGTTTTAGGATTACTGCGGGAATATTATACCATCTATAAACCAAAATCTTTTTTGTTTGAAGGACAAAGTGGAGATCAATATAGTAGCAGAAGTGCACAATCTGTATTGCAACAATCTGCAAAAAAAGCAGGAATCACTAGACTCATTAGTTTGCATACCCTTCGGCATAGTTTTGCCACACATTTATTAGAAAGTGGCACCGATTTGCGTTACATACAAGATTTGTTAGGGCATAGTAGTCCGAAGACAACTATGATTTATACTCACGTAAGTAGCACGTCTTTAAAAAAGATTATCAATCCTTTTGATATGTAAGAAATATTTTTAAATTTGTAAAACAAACAAAATAAGACGCATAAAAACTATTAAAAACATGCGTATAACATACCAATATAGAACAAAAATAGTTGGTTTTATGCGTGTATAAAGTAGATGGGAAAAATCGCCCTTCGGGACGATTTTTCCCATCGGCTCCCGCTACGCAGGTGCTGTGAAACCATCGTTGCTTTCGCACGACGTTCTCCCATCACCCGCTTTGCTAGATTTTCTTCGAGAGCAAGCTCTCTCGAAAACCCCGCAA
>CANBWX010000143.1 GCA_947373225.1 Flavobacteriaceae bacterium
GAAGTCAGGTTCATTCGATAATATAAAGGCAGCAATACTTTGGCAATGAAGATAAACCCAATAGCATTTCCTAATACAAACTGAAAATATTTAAACTGATTATCGGGCAGGCCTACTTCGCCTGGAACTGAAATAAAGGTAACTCCCGAGAGTGCAGTACCTACCATTCCGAAAGCTACAAGATACCACTTCGAATTTTTATTGGCCTTGAAAAAAGCATCGTTATCACTATTTTTCTTTCCTACGCGATGCGAGATATAAAATAATATCCCGAAATAAACCAGTATCAGTAGTAAGATATTGAAAGGAGTCATTGATAGTTTCTTTTATTCGAAGCCAAAGTACAAAAAAAGTTTAATCGGTAAGGAAAGTTTAATCGGTTAATCGTTTAGGGAAGTCTAGTTGGTAACAAAAGTTTAAATGTTAAACATCTATTAACCAATATACCGATTCACCAGTTCACCAATTCTACGATTAAACAATTTACCGATTCACCAATTCACTAATTATATGATTTTTTAGTAAACAAATAAGTATATTTGTATGAAATTATAAACCCCAATTATAAATTTCCATTCATGAAAAATACAATTTTACTATTTGTTTTTACAATCATTGGTTTTACTAGTCAAGCTCAGATTTCGGATAATATTACATTTGAAGCTTCTTATGGTATGAGTGTTCCTTTGAATTTTGTGTCTAACGTTTCTAATGAGAATTTTAATTCAACTTCCCATTTTGACGGCGGTATTCGTTATATGTTTACTCGCGATTTAGGGGTAAAAGGAGAGTTGGCTTATGATAAGTATAGTGGTAAAGCTGCTAATTATGGTATGAAAACAATCTTGGTCGATGCACAACTTTATTACAATCTAGGAAGACTTTCGGGATTGCTATATGCCACAAACGAAACAGTGGGGCTGTATGCACATGCTGGTTTTGGAGTAGCCTCGAATAAATCCATAAACAATGGTATGACAGATCATGCAGGTACATATATTATGGGACTATCTCCTTTGTTTAAACTATCTGATGCTTTCGCTTTGTCTACCGATATTAGTTATAAACTGAATATCAAACAGCACATTCATTTTGATGGTACCTTTTTTGCAGATCCTACAGTAACCAACCATGATGTGAGTCAATTTACTGTAAGCATCGGAGCTATTTACTACCTAGGAGGTACAAAATCACATTCGGACTGGTCTCGCTAAGGTATTGTTCCATCCATCTTGAAAAGAAGACCGTCTACAATTTACCCTTCATATATTTAGCATAAAATAGCAAGTATTCCCCAATTTTATTCTTTTTGAATAGTGGTGCTATTTTTAGCTGTACTTTACTTTACAACAAATATCAATTGTGAATTGTTCTGCCTGAAATTTATGGAATCGTTTCTAACCATCCCTTATTTCTTTTGTTGCTAGTTGCTATGGGATAAACACGACATATATACGACATATATGGCGCTATTGTAGCTAAAATTACCTATATTGGCACTTATTAATCAGATACTATGGCAAGGCAAAAAGGTATTATTCAATTAGAGGGTACTCTGGGCGACATTAATTTTTATTTTCGAAAGGGGAAACCTGTGGCTCGAAAAGCGGGAGGTGGTTTTAATGCGAAAAATATTAAAACAAGTGCTACCATGTTGCGGGTGCGCGAGAATAATACTGAGTTTGGAAATTGTTCTACCGTAAAAAAAAACTTTAAACTTAGTTTGCACCCTTTTTTGAATGCCTATAAGGAGGGAGCTTTACACGGTAGAATGATGCAGTTGATGCAAAATATAAAGATGTTTGATACTGTTTCAGAGCGAGGAAAACGCACTGTTGGCAATGGAATTCAAACTCCAATGGGAAAAATAGCCTTTCAGCAATTTCTATTTACTCCCAAGTGTACTATTTCAAAAACATTGATGGCTACCTCTTCTTTTGATTGGGAAAGCTTTTGTTATACCGTGACTGGTTTTAAGGTTAGTGGTGTTCGTTTTCCTGTTTCGGCTACCCATTTCGAGCTGAGTTTGGGAGTGTTGTGTTTTGACTTTGCCACCTTAGATCATTTGCTGTTTATGGGAAGTCCGTTGCTTATTGCAAGAGATTCTATAGCCGATACTTTCTCCTTGCAACCTACGCATTTGCCGGATACCAAAGGAATGCAGTTTGCCTTTGTGGGTTTGAAGTTTTTTCAGGAAGTAAACGGAATGCTATATTTGCTGCAAGAGGAAGGAAATATTGGATTGGAGTTGGTTGGGATGCGAGAGTGAATCGTGAAAAGTGAAAAGTGAATCGTGAAAAGTGAGAAGTGAATAGTTGAGGGTTGTAAGTTCTAAGTTAGCAGAGATTTATTCCCCTCTTGAGAGGGGTTAGGGGTGTGTTATAAAGTGTGTTGAGAAGTAGAATAGGTATTATATAAAAAATAGTTAGCGATTACTTCATACCCTCACAATGATGGATAGGTTAATAAAATGTTACCAATCAGGAAAACCGTAAAGATTTGGTGGTCTTAAAGTGTAGGTTTGCAAAACCCCAAAAAATAAGGCGAGTTATCGTTTTAGGAGCTTACCCCAAATAAAGATTAGTACTTTGGTTCTTGGATAAACAGAACTAAAAAACAGGTTTAGGCATAAAACGAAGATGATTTTTTGATTTAATTATTGCAATTTACGCCTGCTTATTTTAAATTTAGTGCAATAAATTGAATGCTTTTTCTGGCTCTTTTGGGAGCGGGAAAGGCGAAGCCTTGGAAGGGAGTTTTGAATTTAAATAGTTATAAAGATAAATCAAATTTTAAAAAGTAAAAATACACAAAATTGTCAAGTTCAAAAACAATAATTAAGAACACCTTATTCTTATATATAAGAATGTTCTTTTCTATGGGAGTAAGTTTATATACCTCTAGGGTCGTATTAAACACATTAGGTGTCGAAGACTTTGGGATTTATAATTTAGTAGGAGGAATTGTAGTGCTCTTTTCATTTATAAATGGAGCAATGACAAATGCCACACAACGATTTCTTAATTTTGAAATGAGTAAAAATTCAGATGTTGCTATCCGAAGAGTTTTTAGTGTAAGTATGAATGCCCATATGTTAATTATGGGCGTTGTTTTTTTATTAGCAGAAACTATAGGGCTGTGGTTTTTAAATTACAAATTAAATATACCACATGAAAGGTTGTATGCCTCTAATATTGTGTTTCAGTTTTCAATTTTGGCCTTCTGTACTAATATTTTATCAGTACCCTATCATGCTTCAATTATTGCTTATGAAAAAATGTCCTTTTATGCTTGGATGACTATTATCGAGGTCTTTCTTAAATTAGTAATAGTTTTTTTGTTGGTTTTATTTTTATATGATAAACTTATTTTATACTCTATGTTAACTTTTGGAGTTGCAGTAGTTATCTATTTAGCTTATCGGTTTTCATGTCGGAAAATGTTTAAAACGTGTCATTATCAATTGATACATGATAAGAAAATTTTCAAAGAATTATTAAATTTTTCAGGATGGAGTCTATTTGGTAATATGGCAGTAATAGGTTCAAATCAAGGAGTTGCTATGATTATGAATATTTTCTTAGGTGTAGCAATTAATGCTTCAATGGGTATAGCTAATCAGATTAATGCTGCTGTATATGGTTTTGTTTCCAATTTTCAAATGGCTTTTAGTCCGCAAATAACAAAAACATATGCCTCGAATAATCTTGAAGAACACAAAAAATTACTCTTTCAGGCTTCTAGATTTTCTTATTACTTATCATTAGTTTTGGCAATCCCAATTCTATTAAATACTAAGTTTATTCTTGCTTTGTGGTTGAAAATAGTACCTCCTTATGCCGTTGAATTTACGCAATTAACTATAATCGTTTCCTTGTTACAGGCTTTATCTGGACCTTTCTGGATGTCGGCAAATGCTATAGGAAATATAAAAAAGTATCAAATAGGTATTTCATTAATTATATTTCTTAATCTGCCATTGGCCTATACCATTCTTTATTATCATTTATCACCTACCTATGTTTTTGTAGTTAATATTGCAACTTCGTTATTAGCTTATTTTTTTAGATTTGGATATGTAAAATCAAGAATTCAATTTTCTTTATTGGATGTTTTTAAGAGTATTTATTTAAAAATAATAGTAGTGAGTGTCTCGTCTATATTTATACTTTTAGGTATTAAACAGATGTTTTTTTCAATTCAACAGACGTTTTTAAATGTTTTTATTTTTAGTTTTATTTGTGTTACCGTTACCCTAATTATTATAGTTGGCGTTGGTATATCTAAATCAGAGAGAATTATAATTTATAATTTTATAAAATAATTATGTATAGAATAACCAATTTATTTAGAGTCAATATAAAAAATGCTTTTTTAATTATTTTATTCTATTTAAAAAGAGTTTCTAAAATAAGGACAAATGAGAAAGAAGAAGGGTTAATTGAATTTTATCTTCATTTAATAAATTCAAATGGAAAGCAAATATATCAAACAGTAGAAACTTACTCTTCTTTTTTCAAAGACTATAAGATGAAAGTTAGATTTAGAAAAAGACCTTCTAGTGATTTAGAAGTCTTTAATCAAATTTTTATAAAAAATGAATATAGACCAGTTGTCGATATTTATAAAGAATATTTTAATGCAAACTCACCAAAAATAATTGATGCGGGAGCTAATATTGGTTTAGCAACATTGTTTTTAAATACACAGTTTGATTCACCTTGTTTTATCCTTTTGGAACCAGATTTAAATAATTTTGAAATATTATCGTATAATTTAAAATCAAATTTAATAAACGCAATAGCTGAAAAGTCAGGTCTTTGGTCAAAAGAAACTAATCTTAAAATTGTCAATAATTTTAGGGATAAAAGGGATTGGTCTTTAAGAGTTGAAGAAACAGATGAAAAAGGAATTAATGCTATTACTGTTGATTATATAATAACTAAATATGATTGGGATTTTATTGATATCTTAAAAATTGATATTGAAGGTTCAGAAAAAGAAGTTTTTACTTCAATAAATGCAGATGTAAGTTTTTTATCTAAAACTAAATGTATAGCTATTGAAATTCATGATGAATTTAATTGTCGTGAGAATATTTATAAAATTTTAGAAGATTTCAGTTTTGTTTTTTTTAAGTCTGGTGAATTGACAATAGGAGTTAATTCAAAATTATTTGATTTGAAACCGCTCGCTACTATTAATTAAATTAAGATTTAGAAAATTACTTATCAATTTAACTAATGGATTATATAAATAATTTGCAAAAAACAGTTGTAAAGGTACATACTCCGAAAATATCTTTAATTGTTCCTATATACAATACTTCAATTTTTCTAGAAAAGTGTTTGTCATCAATTAGAAATCAAACTTTTAAAGAGTTTGAAGTAATTTTAGTTAATGATGGCTCAACGGATGACTCTGAAGTATTTTGTATGGAATATATTAAAAATGATAAACGATTTATTCTCAAATCAAAAGAGAACAGAGGTTTGGCATCAGCGTTAAATTATGGT
>CANBWX010000144.1 GCA_947373225.1 Flavobacteriaceae bacterium
ACTGCTGCTCCAATTGAAGCATAAAACGAACTGTACAAAAAGTAACCTCCGATGAAATAAATCACAAAGGAAATCAGTATTGTGGCGATGGGTAAACCCCATAATTCCTTTATGTACATTTGTGCCGTTCCGGCAAATTCTTGTTGCGCGCTGTGCATCATTGCGGGTGAAATTTTAGCTGTTGGGCTGGCATCTATCCCCAAAAATGTGGATGCAACAAACATTAATGTCAACCCGATAATGGCCCAAATAAAGAATTGCAGCAATCCTGCCAAGGATGTTCCTATGATTTTTCCCATCATTAATTGGAATGGTTTTACCGAAGAAATGATGATTTCGACAATACGATTCGTTTTTTCTTCGATAACGCTGCGCATAACCATATTGCCGTAAATGATGATGAACATCATAATGAGGTAACCGAATGCGCCACCAATTGCAATCTTGATTTCGTTAAGTCCTTTTAGGCTTTGCTCTCCAGAAGCTTTCGCGAGATTGATATTCACTTTGGCTTGAGCATTTTTTATGGCTAATGTGTCTAATTTGGCTCTTTCGAAATTGCTTTTGGTTAATTTTTTAGCAATTACATTTTGCACACTTTCGATGAATGAAATACTCGGACTTTCGTTGGAAATGAACTGGATTTTATGTTCTAAATCATTCGTATTTGTCACTTTCGGGATGTAAAGCAATCCTTCGAAGCTTTCATTGGTGATGCTATCTTTTAAATATTTGACATCAATCAAAGACAAATCATAGTATTTATATTCGCCATTTTTTTTGTTTAAAGAAAGAAATTCATTGGTAAATAAATGAGATTCGTCATGAATGGCAACTCGCTTTGTATCTGCTTTCATCGAACTCAAATAACCAACAAAAGCGGCTATTCCCACAAAAAGCAACGGGCTCAAAAAAGTCATTACAATGAATGATTTATTGCGTACTTTGGCTATAAATTCTCTTTTTATAATTAATTTTAATATAGACATTTTAGATTATTAGATTACTTAGACAATTTAGATTTTTGACAGTTTAGACATTAGACAATTTAGATTTTTAGTTTTTTTTATTTCTTATTCCTCTAAGAAGTCTGATAATCTATGTAAGTCTAGTTACTTACCGCTTGAATAAAAATATCGTTTACACTTGGAATTTTTTCTATAAAATGAGTTACTTGACCTCGCTGAACAAGAACATTAAGTAATTCGTTTGGCGTTGCATTGCCTAACTGAATTTCTAATTTTAATTCGTTGTTAAGTGATTTGAAATTGGTCGTTCCCACTTTGAATTTCTGAGTAATGTCATACATCAATCCTTCGACATTATCCGATAAAATACCTACTTCAAAACTGTTGGTTCTATATTTTCGTTTGATATCGTCTAATTTTCCTTCGATCAATTTGTTCGATTTATGAATTAATGCAATATGGTCGCACAATTCTTCTACACTTTCCATACGGTGTGTAGAAAAGATGATGGTCGAACCTTGGTTTCTTAATTCAAGAATTTCGTCTTTGATTACATTGGCATTTACTGGATCGAATCCTGAAAAAGGCTCATCGAAAATTAGTAATTTTGGTTTATGCAAAACACAAACTACAAATTGTACTTTCTGCGCCATTCCTTTAGATAGTTCCTCGATTTTCTTGTTCCACCAACCTTGAATTCCTAATCTATCGAACCAGTATTCTAATTGTTTTTTGGCTTCTGCTTTCGAAAGTCCTTTCATTTGGGCCAAATACAAGCATTGTTCGCCCACTTTCATCGATTTATACAAACCGCGTTCTTCGGGTAAATAGCCAATATGTTGAATGTGTTTGGGACTTAATTTTTCACCGTCGAGAATAATTTCCCCGCTATCAGGCATCGTGATTTGATTGATAATTCGGATAAGCGATGTTTTACCGGCACCATTTGGACCTAAAAGTCCATAAATACTTCCTTTAGGAACGGTAAGCGAAACTTCATTTAAGGCAGTATAATCGCCATATTTCTTGACAACATTTTTAACTTCAAGTATAGTACCCATTCTAATTTTTTAATTTATTGCTGCTTTTTTGGACCGATTTCCTCGGGTTTGTAAAAATAGAAAAATAGTGCTAAATAGGTGTTAAATAAAACAAAAAAACCCACCCTTGTTTTCACATGGATGGGAAAAATTCTGATAGTTAGTAACTACGAGAACATATCTTTTACTTTATCGAAGAACGATTTGTCTCCTTTTTCGGGACTTGGAATGAAATTTTCGTCTTCTAGATTTTTTTCAAAAAACTGTTTTTGTTCTTTGTTCAGTGTTTTTGGTGTCCAAACGTTTACGTGAACTAATAAATCACCATTTCCGTAACCGTTTATATTTGGAATACCTTTTCCTTTTAATCTTAGAATTTTACCCGACTGAATTCCTTCGTCCAGTTTTATTCTTACTTTTCCGTTTATAGCCGAAATATCTTTTGATATACCAAGAACCGCTTCAGAAAAACTGATGTATAAATCATAATGCAAATTCTCGCCTTCACGTTTCAAAAACTCGTGTTCGATTTCTTCGATGGCAACAATTAAATCTCCTGGAATACTATTTCCTGGAGCATCATTTCCTTTATTAGAAACTTTCAATTGCATGCCGTCAACAACGCCTGCAGGGATTTTTATGGTTACTGTTTCGTCTTCAAGAATCATTCCTTGAGAGTCTGCATCGGCTGGTTTTTTGTCTAATATTTGACCTGAACCGCCGCAAGTTGGACAAGTTGAAGCAGATTGCATACGACCTAAAATCGTATTTGTCACTCGCATTACTTGACCTTGACCGTTACAGGTAGAACAAGTTCTGTATGAAACTCCTTGAGCTTGAACCTTACGTTTTACTTTTACTTTTTTCTCAACACCATTGGCAATTTCTTCGAGAGTTAATTTCACTTTGATGCGAAGGTTACTTCCTTTCACACGACGTGAGCCGCCGCCGTTAAAACCACCACCGCCACCAAAAGCACTTCCGAAAATATCTCCAAATTGACTGAAGATATCATCCATATTCATTCCGCCATGACCTCCACCGCCATTAAAACCTCCAGAACCATCAAATGCTTGATGACCGTATTGATCGTATTTAGCTTTTTTATTAGGATCGCTTAGTACTTCGTAGGCTTCGGCAGCTATTTTGAATTTTTCTTCCGCAGCAGCATCGCCTGGATTTTTGTCAGGATGATGCTCAAGTGCTTTTTTTCTGTATGCTTTTTTTATTTCGGCAGCATTGGCACTTTTGCTAATGCCTAATATTTCGTAGAAATCTTTTTTCATTATTAACTTTTTGTATTGATACAGATGCGATTTATTGCGTCTCCTAGATTATTTGGACGCGATGAATGCGTCTCTACTACTGCCCTATTACCACTTTTGGAAAACGAATAATTTTATCGCCTAATTTGTATCCTTTCTCAAGAACATCAACAATTTTACCTTTCATTTTTGGAGCAGGAATTTGTGTGATTGCTTCAGCAAAATCAGCATCAAAAGCGTCGCCAGCTTTTACATCTACAAGTTCTAATCCTTTTGAAAATAAAGTGTTTTTTAGTTTCTCTTGAATAAGTTCAACACCTTGAATTAAGATATTGTCATCCGTTTTTTTGATTTCGGAAATAGCTCTGTCAAAATCGTCTAAAACAGGAAGCAAGGCAAGCAAAACTTCTTGATTGGCAGTTTTAAACAATTCGATGCGCTCTTTTGAAGTTCTACGTTTGTAATTTTCAAATTCTGCAAATAACCGCAAGAATTTATCTCTTTCAGAAACTAAATCTTGAGATAATTGCTCTTCTTTTGAAATTTCTTCAACTCTTTCTTCGATTGTTGCGTCCATAGCATCCGAATTATTTTCATTGTTCTCAATTGGAGTTTGATCAACAATTTCGTCATTTAGCGTGTTTTCAGTCGTCATTCTTGTATTATTTTTAAAAATATTCTTAAACTTCATTTTATACTTTCTTTTGGATTGCAAAAGTACTGCCAAATCTTTTAAAATGTCAAATTGTCACTATTTTTATTTACGGACTTCTGCTAGAAGTTATCAGAAAAAATACAACTTATTAATATGGACAAAAATTTAATAAAATTTTAAGACTATAAGGTTATAGTTTGTTTAAATTTGTAAGCATTGATTTTTAGATTAATTCCAAAAATTTGAACTTAAGGTTAGCTTCCTGGCTTCTAAATAATTATTAATTCACTTTACCTTATATTAAAAAAAGCTTCGTTAATAAACGAAGCTTTTTTTTTAAATTTCCGAATGCAAATTAACCCAATTTTTTTCTGATGCTCCATTCGAAATCCATTTCGGAAACTTGTTCGCCTTTTTCGTTGGTCCCAATAGATTTCATCCAAAAAGTTTGACCTTCGCCAGTTTTAATGGCTTGTTGAATGGCTTGTTTTACTTTATTGCCATCCGTGCAAACAAAGGTTATTTTTCCTGTGGCTTTCTTAGTGAAATTACTTTTGTTATTCGCCACAAGCATTGATATTTTCTTATCGCATTTCTGAATTTCGAGCATTACCAAAGCGCCTGTTGAGAGTTCTGCAGCCATGGCTTGAACGGCAAAATACATCGAATTGAATGGGTTTTGGTTTATCCAACGATGTTTGACGGTTACTACGCATTTATTTTCGTCGATTTCTTTTACTCTAACACCGCAAATAAATGCAGATGGTAATTTGAATAATAAGAATTTATTGAGACTAGAAACTGAAATTTTCATCTTTAGAATTTTGTTTTTGTAAAAATAAGGAAAATTTATTCGAGAAATCCCAAACTTATAAATTATTACAAAATACACACAAACACCTTATATATAATCGCAAAATCCAAATTTCCTATATTATAAAACCAAACTTCCTTTTTTTACAGTAAAAACACCAAAGGCTTCATATAACGTGAAGCCTTTTTAACTACTATTTAAACACAGTTTAAACCACATTTAAAGCAAACTTAACTTCACCACCATCAAGCAACGTTTTAGTCCCTTCCACATTATTCTCATATAGATGCACATTGCCAAGAAATAATGTAATACACTTCAATGGCAGCGCAATCTGTTTGCTTATTAAGTACAAGTGATAAACATCTGCAGGAAGCCCGAGGTTAGCATCAGAGCTACGCTGATACGCTGTAACTATTAGTTTTCCATTCTCTATCTGAAACTGTATTAAACTCAAACACGGCTGTTGGTTGCTCTCTGTGTTATTACCACCAAGAAATAACACATAATTCTTACTTGTACGCTTCTCTTTATTAATTTTCTCTAATAGCTTTGGTAGCTGTTCAAAATACGTAGGATAACTATTCACTAGTATTGGACCACAATAATCCCACCAAGTTACACCAACTTCTCTATAAGCCTCTGT
>CANBWX010000145.1 GCA_947373225.1 Flavobacteriaceae bacterium
GCAAGCAAACCGCCCCAAATATATTTTTTTTGAAAAACCACTATAAAACCAGCAATTACGAGCGGCATATAACCAATTGCGTGGGCTTTGGCATTATGCCCAACACCCAAAATTATTATCAAATAAGTAGAAAAACCGAAAGCCAAAGCGCCAAAAAAAGCTTTGAGTGGATCAACTTTTAAAACTAAAAGCAAGCCATAAAACCCAAGGAAATACAAGAATAAATAATCGGCAGGACGAGGAAGAAAACGCAATGCGCTATCAATTTTACCAATGTAATCATGAGGATATTTTGCCCCCAATTGATACGTTGGCATTCCGCCAAAAGCCGAATTTGTCCAATAAGGTTCTACGTGATTTGAAGCCCTAAAATCATTTTGCTCCTTTGCCATTCCGGTATATTGCGCAATATCCGATTGGTAAATTTGTTTTCCTTGCAGAACAGGATAAAAATATATGAGGGAAATTAGAACGAAACCTAGTATTGCTAATGCGTGCGGATAAAACTTATTTAGTATTTTCAATTTTGGAAAGTTTGGTTTAAAAGTATGATTTGTTGTTAACGGCAAATTTAATCTATTTCTTCGTAATCAACATAATCCCCAACTTTTTTGGTTTCGCGAGGATTTTTGGTATTGGAAGCATTATAAATAATCTCGTCGTTATTTGGCGTTTTATTCCAAGAATTATCTTGGGAATAGTTTCGCTGATTTTGGAAACTTTCTTCCGCTTTCTTAACTACTTTTTTGACCAATAAAGGCAAAAACAATCGTGTCAAAAACTTAAAAATATAATAAAAAGTTATGATGACAAATAGGGTGTCTAATAGGGTGCTAAAACCTGCTGTTTGCATAATCTAAAAAATTTTTACAAAATTAACAATTCCATCGTTCAAAATTAAATTATCATTCTTAAATAAATAATAAAATATAGTACATTTGAAAAGCGTTATCACTTTTTAACCAACAAAAAATAATATGTTCAAAATCAAAACCTTAGTCCTTATAATTCTTTTTATTCTTCCAAATATCAATTACGGACAATACACCGATCAAATAAACTCGAATAGACCAGGCGAAACTATGTCCGCGTTTTCCGTTGGAAAATCCGTTTTTCAACTTGAAACAGGCTTTTATGGCATCAAGGAAAATCATAGTATTTTGAATTATAATGCCAATGGATATGGGTTAGATATGACCATGCGATGGGGATTGTTTACAGAAAAACTCGAAATGATTGCAGACTTGCAATACCAATACGAAAAATTCAATTCTTTAATGACTAGCATTGATAGATCGGCGATGAAAAAAACCGTTTTGGGAGCAAAATACTTGATTTATGATCCTTTCAAAAATTACGAAAAAAAGATAAATGTTTACAGTTGGAAAGCCAATCATGCTTTCAATTGGCATCAATTAATTCCGGCGGTTTCGGTATTTGCCGGAGCAAATCTTACTTTTTCGGACAATCCCTATTATTTCTCTCCAAAAGGTGCCGTTTCTCCAAAAGTTATGTTAATTACACAAAACCATTTAGGAGATGGAAGTTGGGTATTCGTAACAAATATTATAGGTGATTACATTGGAACTCAATATCCAAGTTACAATTATGTACTTACACTAACAAAAGGATTTAATGATCATTGGTCTGGGTTTATTGAAAATCAAGGTATAAAAAGTGATTTTTATAGCGATGCGATTGTTCGTGGTGGAGCCGCTTTTTTAGTTAATAAAGACATGCAAATTGACGCTTCAATCAGTAGCAGTTTAAAAACAACACCTTCAATTCTATACGGAGGAGTTGGACTTTCTTGGCGTTTTGCCGATAATTATAGAGAAGTTCGAATGCCTATAGACACCGGAAATTCCGATAAAAAAGCCAAGAAAAAAGCAAAAAAGACTAAAAAAGGATAATCTTAAAAGTATTAAAAAAGCAATGATTACAATAAAAGAAGCCATTACAAAAAAGGAAATGACCGATTATGTAAAATTTCCTTTTTCGTTATATAAAAACAACAACTATTGGGTTCCGCCAATAATTGCCGACGAACTAGAATCCTTTGATAAAACCAAAAACCCAGTTTTCGAAAATGCCGAAGCTTACTTTTATTTGGCCTACAAAAACAATGAAATAGTTGGAAGAATTGCCGCTATCATTAACTGGGGCGAAGTCAACGACCAACAAAAAAAGAAAGTGCGTTTTGGTTGGTTCGACGTTATCGATGACATCGAAGTTACCAAAGCCTTATTAGAAAAAGTCTATGAATTGGGTCGAAAAAATAATTTAGATCATACTGAAGGTCCAATGGGATTTTCAAATATGGATAAAGTGGGGGTACTTACCGAAGGTTTCGAAGAAATTGGCACCATGATTACTTGGTACAATCACCCCTATTATGCAAGTCATTTTGAACAATTAGGATATGTAACCGAGAAAGAATATACCGAAAATAAATTCCCTTTTTCAAATGTAAAATTAGAGACTTTTGACAAAGCTCAAGAATTAATCAAAAGACGGTATCAGCTCAAAGCACTTAGTTTCAAAAAAACCAAAGATGTCATGCCGTACGTAGATAAAATGTTCGATTTGTTTAATGCTTCTTATGCTAGCTTATCTTCGTTTGTGGCCATCTCAGATGTTCAAAAAGAATATTTCAAGAAAAAATACATCAGTTTTATCAATCCCGAATACATCAAATTTGTAGAAGACAAAGACCAAAATCTTGTTGCTTTTGCTATCGTAATGCCTAGTTTTTCTAAAGCATTGCAAAAAGCCAACGGAAAATTATTCCCTTTTGGATTCTTGCATTTATTAAACGCTCGAAACAATAGCAAAGATGTTACTTTTTATCTTATTGGCGTTCATCCAGAATACCAAAACAAAGGAGCTCATGCCATAATTTTCAAAGAATATCATACCACTTTTACCGAAAAAGGAATTCAAAATTGTATTCGAACACCCGAATTAGCCGACAATGTTGCTATTCACAACCTTTGGAAAAACTTCGACCCAAAAATCATTTGCCGACGAAAAACATTCAGAAAAGATTTCTAAAGCAGATTGCAGGTTTCAGAACTCAGATTTAAGAAGGCAGGTTGCAGAAGGCAGGTTGCAGAAGGCAGAAATCATGTAGAAACAAAAAAATCCATTCTCGCGAATGGATTTTTTTTATATATTATCATTTGCAAACTGATTTTCAAAATCTTAAATTCTTTGAGATTCCTACGGAATGACAAATTTGTAAAAAAAAAATCTAAAATCTGAGTTCTTCAACCTGCAATCTGCTTTCTGAAATCTGCAACCTGAAATCTGAAATCTAAAATTAAGCGTCTAAATCGACAGTCGTTCTGCTTGCAATTTCTTTATAAGTTCCGTTTACTAATTTCTCACGAATCGCTTCAAAAGCAGTAAGTGTTTCCTCAATATCGTCTAATGTATGAGGAGCAGTTGGAATCACTCGCAATAAAATCATTCCTTTTGGAATCACAGGATAAATCACAATCGACAAGAAAATACCATAATTCTCTCTCAAGTCATTTACCATAACCATCGCTTCAGGAACACTTCCTTCAAGATAAACTGGTGTTACACATGTATTTGTATCGCCAATATTAAATCCTTTGGTTCGTAATCCGTTTTGTAACGCATTTACATTTTCCCAAAGTTTATCTTTTAACTCCGATGAATTACGCAACAATTCCAATCGTTTCAATGAACCAATTGTTTGAATCATTGGCAACGCTTTGGCAAACATTTGCGAACGTAAATTATATTTTAAGTAATCTATAATTGCTGTATCAGCAGCTACAAAAGCACCAATATTCGCCATCGATTTTGCAAAAGTCGAAAAGTAAACATCAATATCATCCTGAACGCCTTGCTCCTCGCCTGCTCCAGCACCTGTTTTTCCAAGAGTACCAAAACCATGCGCATCATCAACCAATAATCGGAAATTGTATTTCTTTTTCATCTCCACAATCTCTTTCAACTTTCCTTGTTGACCGCGCATCCCAAAAACACCTTCGGTAATAAAAAGGATTCCTCCACCAGTTTCAGTAGCTAATTTTGTGGCACGTTGCAGGTTTTTCTCCATGCTCTCAATGTCGTTATGCTTGTACGTAAAACGTTTTCCGCTATGCAAACGAACACCGTCAATAATACAAGCGTGCGCATCAACATCATACACAATTACGTCATTTCGAGTCACCAAAGCATCAATAATCGACACCATTCCTTGGTAACCAAAATTCAACAAATAAGCCGATTCTTTCATTACAAAAGCAGCCAATTCTTGTTCTAATTGTTCGTGATATTTCGTGTGACCACTCATCATACGGGCTCCCATTGGGTAAGCCGCTCCATATTCTAGCGCTGCTTCAGCATCTGCTTTACGCACTTCTGGATGATTCGCTAGACCTAAATAATCATTCAAACTCCAGTTCAAAATGGTTTTTCCCTGAAATTGCATTCTAGGTCCCAAATCGCCTTCTAATTTTGGAAAAACAAAATAGCCTTCCGCTTGCGACGCCCATTTTCCTAATGGCCCTTTATTATTTTGAATTCTTTCGAATAAATCTTTTACCATACTATATTGAAGTATTATATTTTTTTAAGAGACTGCAAAAATAATTATTTATAATTTATTATAGTCTCGAAACCAAATTTATTTTCAGGAGCAATTTCCTGCTTTCCATTCTAATCTTTTTTCATAAAATCTTTTTTTCCAAGACTTTGCAGGAACTTCCTTTGGTCGTTCTGCAAAGTCAGAAAAAAATAGCTTTTCTCAAAAAAAGGATTTCCATTTCTATCATGGCTAGGCAGTCATTTTAACGAGAAACTTTGTATATTTGAGAAAAGTTATGATTTTGTAACCATTGCAAAGATATGAGACCATCGCAGTGCAGTCCCTAGTTTTAAGGAACACTTCGGGGAGCGGAAGCTAAGTAAAAGTCCAACACATGGCTATTATACAAATTCCACCTCATTATTTTATACTTAACCATTAATATATGTTAGAAGAAATTAAACTAAAATATTCCCATTTTCATGATGCACAAATTTATAAAATCAATTTTATTGAAAAATATGAAAATAATGATTTGAATTTAATATTAAGTTGTACGAGTAACCAAAATGATTATAATTTAGATAACATAAAGATGTCTTTTATTGATGTAACTTCTTTTAAGTTCAATTTTAAAAAAAGTATGGGACTTTTAACAATATTTGCTTGTTTTCTTAAAACAGAAAATGATTTAATTACTGTTGATTTCGATTGCATTTTTTTTGATGAAGATAATTTAAG
>CANBWX010000146.1 GCA_947373225.1 Flavobacteriaceae bacterium
TTTCATTCCCGAGTATTCCGTGTGAAAACCAGCACCCAATTCTGATTCGGCTTCGACCAAGTCAAAAGGCGCTCTGTTTGTTTCGGCAGTTCCGGCAATCATATAGATACAAAAAGCGATAATAGCAGGAATATGTCCTTGAACAATTAGCCAACCATTTTTTTGAACTTCGACAATTTCCGAAAGTTGTAAAGAACCTGTCATCAAAACCATTGTTAGCAATGATAATCCAACCGAAAGTTCGTAACTAATTGTTTGAACACCACTTCGCATGGCTCCAATCATGGCAAATTTGTTATTGCTACTCCAACCGGCCAATAATATTCCGATTACTCCAATGGAGGAAATCGCAACTAAAAAGAAAATACCGATATTAATATCAAACGCTTGAAATTCTTTAGAAAAAGGGAAAAGAGATAATGCCATTAAAGCAGAAACGATAACAAAATAAGGAGCCAAATTGTATAAAAATTTATCCGCTTTTATCGTTCCAGTTAACTCTTTCGAAACTAATTTTATGGCATCGGCCAAAGTTTGCATTAACCCTTGATAACCCACTCGGTTTGGCCCAAGTCGTAATTGAAACCAAGCTGCAACTCTTCTTTCGAGTAAAACCAAGTATAAACCTGCAACTGCAAATATGCCCAAATAAACGACAGCGATTAATGCCATTTGTACGATGCTTGCCGTGGTTTCTGGCATGAGGCTAAAAAGCCATTCGTGAATATTTTTTGTGATGTTCATAAAATTAATTTTATCGGTCAATATCAGGAATTACAAGGTCTAATGTTGCCATTGTTGCCACCAAATCCCCAATTTTCCCACCAACGGCGATATGATTTAATAAAGATAAATTAGAAAATCCTGGTGAACGGAATTTTACTCGGTACGGGTTTTTAGTTCCTGTGCTAATGATGTAAACGCCCAATTCCCCTCTTGCGGTTTCTACTTTTTGATAATATTCTCCTTCGGGTAATTTGATTACGGTATTGGTTTTAGCAGCAAAATCTCCTTCCGGAATGTTGTCAATTAATTGTTCTATAATCGACATGGATTCCCACATTTCTTGAATTCTAACTTGGTAACGGGCAAACGTATCGCCTTCGGTTTTGATGACTTCGTTAAAGGTAACTCGGTCATACGCACTATAAGGATGATGTTTTCTCACATCGCAAGAATAGCCGGAAGCACGACCAACAGGACCCGAAGCACCATAAGAAATGGCATCTTCTTTGGATAAAATACCAACACCTTTCATCCTTTTTTGGAAAATTATATTTCCAGTCAAAAGTGTATCGTATTCAGGCAATTTTGTTTTAAAATGGGCTATGAATTCTTTGGTACGGTTTACAAAATTCGGATGAATATCGAACATTAAACCACCGGGAATATTGTAATTCATCGTCAAACGAGCGCCGCAAGTTTCTTCGAAAATATCGTTTATCATTTCACGATCTCTAAAGCCGTAAAAATAGGTTGTCAAAGCGCCCACATCCATTCCCATAACGCCCCACCATAATGTGTGAGAAGCAATACGTGTCAATTCGGCGATAATAGTTCGAATGACTTTAACCCGTTCTGGAACTTCCAATTTAAGTGCTTTTTCAACAGTCAAGCAAACGGCTTCGTTGTTGATATGCGAGGACAAATAATCCATTCTGTCAGTTAAATGCACAATTTGTTGGTAGCTATCCCGTTCGCACATTTTTTCGATAGAGCGATGAATGTAACCTAAATCAGGCTCCACTTTTTTGATTATTTCACCGTCTATGGTTAATAAAAGTCGCAAAACACCGTGAGTTGCGGGGTGTTGCGGTCCCATATTGATGAAATATTCTTCGGATTTAAAGTTGTTGGTTATGGTGGTTGTATCCATTTTTACTTATTTGATAACCATATTAATTTCGTCTACGTAATCTTTTCTAAGCGGAAATCCATCCCATTCTTCGGTTAAAAAGAGTCTTTTTAAATTGGGGTGATTATTGAATTTTATTCCGAAGAAATCAAAAACTTCACGTTCGTGAAATTCGGCTGTGCGCCAAATATCGCAAACAGTATCAAAAGTTGGATTTTCTCTATCAGCTGTTTTTACTTTAACTACAATAATGTGTCTGTGCGTTATAGATTCCAAATGATACACCACACCTAATGAAGTTTCCCAATCTACGCCACTTAGGCAAAACAAATAATCGAAACTCGTTTCTGTATTGCTTTTTAATTGGGACATTAATGAATGTAATTGTTCGGGTTGAACGGAAATATTTAAAAACTGAGATTTTTCTTCGGTGAATTCTAATTCGGGAATCCAGCTGCTTATTAAACTCTGTAATGCTTCGTTAGTCATAATTTCGGTATTAAAGTCCTTCATCAAACCCGTCGATAGGGAAAATTTTATTTTTCATGCTTTCGGTTCTAATTTTTGCTTGAAGCATAAGCATTCCTTCCAATAAAGCTTCGGGACGTGGCGGACAACCGGGAACGTAAACATCTACTGGAATAACGTGATCTGCACCTTTTACAACCGAATACGAATTATAATAGAATGGACCGCCAGAAATAGCACAAGCTCCCATGGCAATTACATATTTTGGTTCAGCCATTTGATCGTACAAACGACGTAAAACAGGTGCCATTTTATTGACAATAGTTCCCGCGATAATAATTAAATCTGCTTGTCTTGGTGAAGGTCTTGCTACTTCAAAACCAAATCTTGAATAATCGTGTTTGGCAGCCCCAGTTTGCATCATTTCGATAGCGCAACAACTGGTTCCGAAATAGAGTGACCAAAGTGAATTCGATCGACCCCAATTGATAATTTGATCTAATGATGTAACGATTACATTCGCTCCATTTCCGGCAGGAATTACTTTTCCAGGAAAATCTGCAGGTATTTCAGGTGTATTATTTATTCCCATTTTAATGCTTCTTTTTTCCAAGCGTAGGCTAAGCCTAAACCTAATATGACTAAAAATATAATGATTTCGTAAAGGGCTACAACTCCAACTTTTTGGAAAACTACTGCCCACGGAATCAAAAATGCAACCTCGACATCGAAAACTAAGAATAAAATGGCGTATAAATAATAACCAACTTTAAATTGAACCCAAGTTGGTCCAATAGTTGTCATTCCACTTTCGTATGGTTCACGCTTTTGTGAATTGTCTGATTTTGGTGAAAGTAAATTGGAGAGGAAATTAGCACCAGCAACTAGAACGATGCCAGCTATCAAGAAAACTATAATTGCTTCTGAACCCATATTTATTGTTTTTTAACGTTTACGATGATCGCAAATTTACATTAATATCTTTATTCGTTTGTTTTAAAAAAAGCAAATTTACATTAAATAATCTACTTATCCGATAGGGTAATAAACTTTATTTTACCTCATACGTTTCACCAGAAAAGAATAAATCATCTGTTTTGGTGAAAGGAGAATTGGCTTTTACTTGTGCGGTCAAAGCATCTTCTCTTTCTTCTAAAGTGACATCATTAAAGCTTCGTATAACTCCCGTTGCCAATGGATATTTTAGTTTAACTAACATAAAATGAAGGGTTGAATCTTGTTCTTTGGCATTATGAACCAACAAATCTTCTTGTGTAATTCCGTTTTCACCGATAGTTACCACTTCTAATTTTACTCCTTTTAGAACTAAACCTTTGTCTCTATTTTTTCCAAAAATCATTGGTTTTCCGTGTTCCAAGAAGATTTGTTTGTCTTCTTTTACGTCTTTATCCGTAAGATGATTGAAGCAACCGTCATTAAAAATCACACAATTTTGTAGAATTTCGATCAAAGAAGTTCCTTTAAATTGATGAGCTTCGATAAAAATTTGTCCCATTTCTTTTGGATTTCCACCGCCAATTCTTGCAAAAAATCGTGCTTGAGCTCCTATTGCTAATTCTCCAGGAGAAAAAGGAGGTTGTGTATTTCCGTAAGGAGAAGATTTTGTTTTTTGACCAATTAATGAAGTAGGAGAAAATTGGCCTTTGGTTAATCCATAAATTTCATTATTGAAAAGAAGGATATTTAAGTCGATATTTCTACGTAAAACGTGAATAAAGTGGTTTCCACCAATGGCCATAGCATCGCCATCACCAGTTGCAATCCAAACGCTTAAATTAGGATTGGCTAGTTTTACACCCGAAGCAATTCCGGGAGCTCTACCGTGAATACTATGAATTCCATAGGTTTCCATATAATACGGAAAACGGGAAGAACATCCAATTCCAGACACAAAAACAACGTCTTCTTTGGCAACGCCCATTTCTGGAAGTGCTTTTTGCATGGTACGTAAAATTACGTAATCGTCACAACCAGGACACCATCTTACCTCTTGATTACTTGTAAAATCTTTAAAAGTATATTTTTTTTCAGCTGTTGTTTCCATGATTATACTAGTTCTTTAAATTTTTGAATAAGATCATTGTTGGCAAATGGTAATCCTTGAACTTTGTTGAATTGTAAAAACTTAAATGAGCTATGCTTCGTTTTTAAGATACTGGCAAACTGACCAGAGTTTAATTCGCAAACAACGATTTTTTTAAATTTCGCCAAAATGGCTTCGGTGTTTTTTGGCATTGGATTAATATAATTAAAATGCGCATAACCAATGTTTTTGTACCCTTCAGTATTTATTTGTTTCACAGCTGAGTGCAGCGAACCATAAGTTCCTCCCCAACCAATAACCAATAAATCGCCTTCACTAGCAAATTCGGTTTCCAAGTCTGGAATATTAAATTTAACTCTTTCAATTTTTTCGGCACGAATATTTGTCATCGTTTCGTGATTCATAGGTTCGTAAGAAATATTACCTGTAACGGCATCTTTTTCTAAGCCACCAATTCTATGTTCTAGTCCTGGAGTTCCTGGGATTGCCCAATTTCTGGCAAGAGTTTTTTCATTTCTATCATAAGGATGCCAATTTTCTTTGACTTCCGTGATTTTGTTATTTTTGATATCCGGCATTTCGGATACGCTTTTAATTTTCCAAGGAGCCGATCCGTTTGCAATATATCCGTCAGTCAATAAAATTACTGGCGTCATGTGTTCCAAAGCAAGTCGAGCCGCTTCATAAGCAAAATTGAAACAGTTTGCTGGTGTACTTGCAGCGATTACAATCACGGGGCTTTCACCGTTACGACCATACATAGCTTGCAATAAATCGGATTGTTCCGTTTTTGTTGGCAAACCTGTTGACGGTCCGCCACGTTGTACATTTACAACTACCAATGGTAATTCGGTCATTATGGCTAAACCAATAGCTTC
>CANBWX010000147.1 GCA_947373225.1 Flavobacteriaceae bacterium
ATTATTCTTCGGCTACCACAATCAATACAAATGATACAGATGGCGATACAATACCGGATTTCTTAGATGTTGATGATGATAATGATGGTTATACTACAAAATTAGAGATTAAAGATCTATCAACCGGATTGCCTTTCCCATTTGCAAATATTCCTACTTGTACATCAGGAAAGAAAAATTATTTAGATATTACTTGCCATCCATAAAAGGATAAAATAGAGATATAAAAAATCCCGTTACAATTTTGTAACGGGATTTTTTTATGAAACCAACTTTAGCAAAGTTTAGAACTTTGCCAAAGCTAAATATTATTTTCTCTTGATAACTTTTTCTACAGCTTCAACAATCGCTTGATTGTTCAATTTGTATTTCTCCATTAATTGTTCTGGAGTTCCGCTTTCGCCAAAGCTATCCTGAACAGCAACAAACTCTTGCGGAGATGGAGTATTCAAAGCCAAGACTCTAGCAACGCTTTCGCCAAGACCACCAAGAATATTGTGTTCTTCGGCGGTAACAACACATTTGGTTTTAGCCAAAGATTTTAGAATTGCTTCTTCGTCTAATGGTTTAATGGTGTGAATGTTGATTACTTCGGCAGAAATTCCTTTTGCTTCAAGCGCTTCGGCAGCTACAAGCGCTTCCCAAACTAAATGTCCGGTTGCAATGATAGTTACATCAGTTCCTTCACTTAAAAGAATAGCTTTACCAATAATGAAAGGTTCGTCAGCTGGCATAAAGTTAGGTACCACTGGACGACCAAAACGCAAATAAGCTGGACCATGATGATCGGCTAAAGCGATAGTTGCAGCTTTAGTTTGATTGTGATCACAAGTATTGATTACAGTCATTCCTGGCAACATTTTCATTAATCCAATGTCTTCTAATATTTGGTGAGTTGCACCGTCTTCACCCAAAGTTAAACCTGCGTGTGAAGCACAAATTTTCACGTTTTTCTCTGAATACGCTACCGATTGACGAATTTGGTCATAAACTCTTCCTGTAGAAAAGCTAGCGAAAGTTCCTGTGAAAGGAATTTTTCCACCAATAGTTAATCCAGCAGCAATTCCGATCATGTTAGCTTCTGCAATTCCAATTTGGAAAAAACGCTCTGGATGATTTTTCTTGAAATCGTCAAATTTTAACGAACCAATTAAATCAGCACAAAGTGCCACCACGTTTTCATTTTTTGCTCCTAATTCAGTCATCCCAATTCCAAAACCGGAACGAGTATCTTTACTTCCTGTATTTATATATTTTTTCATTTTTCTTTAAAATTGAAAGATTTAATGATTTTAAAATTGAAGGATTTAGTGTTTAGTTTAAAACTTGCAACCTAAAATCTGTAATCTGATTTAGTAGTCTGAGTTACCTCCAGTATTATAATTTTGTCCTAAAGCATTTTCAAGTTGCGTATCATTTGGCGCTTTACCGTGCCAAGCGTGACTGTACATCATAAAATCTACTCCGTTACCCATTTCGGTATGTAACAAAATACAAACTGGTTTTCCTTTTCCAGTTTTCGATTTTGCTTCGGTCATTCCTGCGATAATCGCTTCGATGTTGTTTCCTTCTTTGATATCGATAACATCCCAATCAAAAGCTTCGAATTTTGCACGGATGCTTCCCATTGCCAAAACTTCGTCCGTTGTTCCGTCAATTTGTTTTCCGTTCAAATCGATAGTTGCAATCAAGTTATCTACCTTTTTGGCAGAAGCATACATAATCGCTTCCCAGTTTTGACCTTCTTGTAATTCACCATCACCATGTAATGTGTAAACCAAATGGTTGTCTTTGTTCAACTTTTTTGCTTGTGCAGCACCAATAGCTACTGATAATCCTTGTCCCAAAGATCCAGATGCAATACGGATACCTGGCAAACCATCATGCGTTGTTGGGTGACCTTGTAATCTTGAATTGATTAGACGGAAAGTAGCTAATTCCGAAACTGGAAAATAACCACTTCTTGCTAATACGCTATAGAACACAGGCGAAATATGTCCGTTTGAAAGAAAGAAAATATCTTCTCCGTGTCCGTTCATATCAAAACCTTCTTTGCGATCCATTATGTTTTGGTATAAGGTTACCAAAAATTCGGTGCAACCAAGAGAACCTCCTGGGTGACCTGAATTAACAGCATGAACCATACGAAGAATGTCTCTTCTGACTTGGATAGTTAAATCGTTTAATTGTTGTGTGTTAGGCTTCATTTTATGTGTAAAAGTTAAACTGTTGCAAATGTAATTTTTATTTTGGCGTCAGACAAATGATTTTCAGAATAGTTATTAGGATTTATGAGCATAAAAAAAAGCCCAAAATTGGACTTTTATTAAAAATATTGAGCAAAGTTTTCTATTCGATTTTAAGAAGTTTTTTTATAAATATACCCATGGTTGAAACCGTGGGCAATGTGGTAAATGTGAATTTTTATTTAATTTCTTCGAATTCTACTTCTTCGATCTTGTCGGTCTTGTTTTTCTTAATAGGTACGGCGCAACCATTCGATCCACAACAGCCTGTATTTGTAATGGCTTGAAATAGAAAGAATCCAGCTATAACTCCGGATAATATGCTGCGAGTTTCAACGGCTTGAATGGCGATATAAATACCCAAACCCAAGCGGAGAAAGCGCATAAAATTCCAACCGGATAACAGTGTCTCCTTTGTCATTATAATTTGTTTTGCAAACTTCCCCAGCCACCGCCGTTATATACTTGCGTGTAACCATTGGATAATAAAATGCTTTTTGCCGATGCGCTTCGCATCCCCGAGGCACAACAGGTAATAATTGGCTTGTTTTTATCTTTCAGTTTAACCAAATTTCCTCTTAAAGTATCCACCGAAATATTGATGGAACCTTTGATGTGACCGCCAGCATATTCGCCTCTTGAGCGGACATCTAGAATTATAGCTCCATTTTTTACTAATTCGGCATAGTTTGCCGAAGGTCCAAAACCGAATAATTTTTTAAGCGTATTTATCATTTTATTTATTTTGAGATTTGTAATAATTAACGTCTAGCCATGAGCCGCCATTATAGCATTCGATTCCGTTTTGCGAAAGAAAATGCTGCGCTTGCCCGCTTCGTCCACCCGATGCACAACATAGGATTAATGGGGATTTTAGGTTTTTTAATTCTTCGATTCGTTCCGGAATTTCATTTAAGGGAATATTGATAGAGTCAACAACATTACCGCCCGAAAATTCCCCGTAGGTTCTAACATCGACGATTGTACCTCGGTTTTCTTTTATTATTTTTTCTATATTCATTTTGTTCTTTGTGTTATTAAGAGCAAAATTAATGCAATAACAAATAATGTAAAGTAACTTTAGTTACACAAGTGAAATTACTTTGATAATAAACTATTTCAAAAAAAAAGT
This sequence comes from Flavobacteriaceae bacterium, assembly GCA_947373225.1. Lineage (GTDB taxonomy): Bacteria > Bacteroidota > Bacteroidia > Flavobacteriales > Flavobacteriaceae > Flavobacterium. Next base: position 3,379 of record CANBWX010000147.1, read on the forward strand.
CCCACCGAAGCAGGACTAAAGATTTACATCTACGGCATATAGCCTTATTGTGATAAGATTAAAGATTAGAAATTTTAATCAATGACAAATGTATATAAAAACTTTTTAGGTTTGTATGAGGAAAACCGTAAAACAGATAATTATTTTTTCCGTAGCTTTCACAATTGTTAAAAAATAGATTGTTATGGCAAAAATATTAGGATTAGATTTAGGGACAAATAGTATTGGGTGGGCAATAGTTGATAAAGAAAACAATGATTTTTCATTAGTAGATAAAGGCGTTCGGATATTCTCGGAAGGAGTAAAATCAGAAAAAGGAATAGAAAGTTCCCGTGCTGCAGAAAGAACAGCTTTTAGAAGTGCTAGAAAAATAAAATACAGAAGAAAGTTGCGAAAGTATGAAACACTAAAAGTGCTTTCTAAAAACGGAATGTGTCCACTTTCAATTGAAGAAGTGGAAGAATGGAAAAAGTCGGGTTTTAAAGAATATCCATTAAATCCTGAATTCTTGAAATGGTTGAGAACCGATGAAGATGAAAATATAAATCCTTATGTTTATAGAGATAGAGCAAGTAAGCAAAAAGTTTCATTGTTTGAATTAGGTAGAGCTTTATATCATATTGCACAAAGACGTGGTTTTTTAAGTAATCGATTAGATCAATCTGCGGAAGGAATTTTGGAAGAACATTGCCCAAAAATTCAAGCATTAATTGAAGATTTGAACTCTAATGATGAAATACTTACAGATTTAAAAGATTATTTTTTAGAAACTGGAATTCTTGATACAAACGAAAAAAGTGGTTTTGCAAAAGACTTAGATGAAGGCGATAAAAAACTAGTTTCGTTATATAAATCAATGCAAGCCATAATTAAAAAAAATGGAAATGATTTTGAAAAGTCCAAACAAGAAATCATAGAAAGATTAAACAAAAAAGATGTTTTAGGAAAAGTTAAAGGGAAAATTAAAGATATTTCCCAAGCAATGATTGATGGAAATTTTAAAACATTAGGTCAATATTTCTTTAGCTTGTATAATAAAAGTAAGATTAGAAATCAATATACATCTAGAGAAGAACATTATCTGGAAGAATTTAATATAATTTGTAAAATTCAAGAAATTGGAGAAATCAATTCTGACGAATTGTTGCCTGAAAAAAAATACAATGGATTAGCTAAAGAATTGTATAAAGCTATCTTTTTTCAGCGACCTTTAAAATCGCAGAAAGGATTAATTGGAAAATGTTCGTTTGAAAAAAGCAAAACACGTTGTGCCATTTCGCATCCAGATTTTGAAGAATATAGAATGTGGACTTATCTAAACACAATAAAGATTGGAACTCCATCTGAAAAAACATTGCGATTTCTTTCTCAAGAAGAAAAGCTAAGTTTGATTTCAAAATTTTTAAGAAAAAAAGACAATTTTAATTTTGAAGATTTAGCCAAAGAACTAGTTCCCAAAGGGGTTACATTCAATTTTTATAAATCTTCCAAAGCAAGAGAGGTCAATTATTTGTTTAATTACAAACCTTATGATACCGTTGCAGCAAGTCCAGTTTCAGCATCATTGAAAAATATTTTTGGCGAAAATTGGAAAACAAAAACCATTTCATACAAAACTAAAAATTCAAAAGGGATTGAAGTAGATAGAACTGTCGATTATAAAGATTTATGGCATTTGCTTTCAGTTTCTACATCAGATATTTATTTGTTTCAATATGCCAAAGAGAAATTAGGATTGGATGATAAAAATGCAAAAGCATTTAGTAAAATTCGATTGAAAAAAGATTTTGCAAGTT
>CANBWX010000148.1 GCA_947373225.1 Flavobacteriaceae bacterium
ACCTTTAGGCGGAAGATTTCTTTGGATGAAATGAACACCATTCTTCTTAGTGTAGGCTTGCCCATCATCAGCTGTATGGTGTATTTGACTTTTTATACACCCAATGTACGAGAAATCATTACAGGAACCGGATCTAATTATGAAGCTTCAGGGGGGTATGGTCCCAATCAGGTAGCGACTATTTTAGGTTTGGGAATGTTTATCTTTTTTTCGAGAATTATATTGGAATCCCGTACCAAGTTTGTTGTTCTTTTAAATTTAATAATAGCTTTAAACATTAGTTATCGAGGGATGATTACTTTTTCTCGGGGAGGTATGGTTACTGGATTTTTGATGATTGTTTTATTATTATTGTTTCTGTATTCTAAATCGAATTATACCGGAAGGGTAAAGCTGAACTATATCATTGTATTAGTAACCCTAGCCATTATGGCGACTTGGGGGTATACTTCTTTTCAAACCGGAGGACTGATTGACAAACGCTATGCGAATCAGGATGCTGCAGGGCGCGTAAAAGAAAGTCGGTTTACGGGTAGAGAAGAACTTGCTACTAACGAATTTGACACTTTTCTGAAGAATCCTGTTTTTGGTGTGGGTGTAGGCAAAGGTACTGAAGTCCGAAAGACTGAAACAGGAATTGATGCCTTATCGCACGATGAAATTACCCGCATGCTTGCCGAGCATGGTTCCCTAGGAATTTTATGCTTGTTAATCCTGTTTTTTACTCCGCTATTTTTATATCTAGAGAATAAGTTCAATATGTATTTATTGTGTTTTGTATGCTTTTGGTTTCTTACCATCAACCATGCCGCCATGCGAACTGCCGCCCCGGCCTTTGTGTATTCCTTGTCCTTGCTTAATGTTCATTTTGGACATGCACGTCCAAAAAGAGCTAATGATAGTTTGGAATAATTGGGAATGATAAGGTCAGGATTGAGCAACACAAAAAGACTGCACTATTAAAGAATTAGCCATAAAACTGTAGCCAACTGATTAATCCATAAAAAGTATTCCTTTTAAATCAATTTGTCTTATTAATTGTGTGCTTTGTCGATTTTTTTAGTGGTAATGTCGGTCAATTGCGTAGATTTGTTTTTTTAGTAAAAACAGGAGATAGCATTGATGAATAATAAAAACAAAATACATTTTGAAGTCTCGGAGCGGAAGGTGCTGTTGAGGATTTTTGACGTTGTTTTTGTTTTAGTTGCCCTGCATCTTGTTGGTTTTTTTCTTAATCTAGAATATCTAAAAGGCACGACTAGCCATTTATATTACGCGATGGCACTTGCAGTCTATCTTAATATTATTGGTACGGTATTCGAAATGTATAACCTTCAGATAGCAAGTAACCAATACCAAATATTAAAAAGTACTATTCTTACCGCCTCGGTTACGGTATTAGCCTATTTGTTGACCCCTATTTTGTCCGCCCAATTGCCCAACAATAGATTGCAAATTTTACTCTTTTATGTTACTTTTCTTATTGCTTTGTTGGCTTGGAGAATATTCTATGTAAAATTCTTGGCTTCCAATCGGTTTTTGCAAAATGTGGTATTGGTATGCGACCGAGATCAGGTGGAAGAATTAATCCTGGGATTAGAAAGTTCCGATCCTCATTATCGAATTATTGCCTACGTTAATTCGGAACCTGCCAAAAGCGACACTATAGGATACCATTTTGTGCAACATCTCAAGGTAGATGATTTGTTGCCTTTTGCAAAGGAGAATAAATTATTCGAAATTGTGATTGCGACTCAAAAGACGGAGGATATTACGGTTGAGCTCTATCAAAAATTACTTCATTTGCTAGAATTGGGTACCACGATTCGTGAATATACCCAAGTGTATGAACATAAAACCCATCGTATTCCGGTGCAGTATATCACTCGTGATTTTTACAAGTTTTTTCCTTTTAACAGAAGCAATAGCAATCAGCTCTATTTGCTGAACGTAAAAATAATGGAGACCTTTATTTCAATCATCGGACTCCTTTTCGGTGCGGTATTGGTTCCTTTTATAGCATTAGTAAATGCTTTCGGGAATAGAGGAAAGCTGTTTTATACTCAAGAACGAGTGGGTAAAAATGGAGCGTTATTCCATATTCTCAAGTTTCGAACCATGGTCGAAAATGCTGAGAATGAAGGAGCCGTTTTTTCGACTCCAAATGACAGTCGAGTGACTCCTTTTGGAAAATTCTTGCGCAAGACACGAATAGATGAAATACCCCAATTTATCAATATACTAAAAGGAGAGATGGCAGTCATTGGGCCACGACCCGAACGCCCCTTTTTTGTAAAAGAAATTGCCGAAATAATGCCTTTTTATGAAACACGTCACGTCATCAAACCAGGACTTACGGGCTGGGCGCAAGTGAATTATTCCTATGGGGAATCGATTGAAGATAGCTTGATAAAACTACAATACGATTTGTATTACATCAAGCACCGAAGTGTTTTTCTAGATTTGAATATCGCTATTAAAACCATAAGTACGGTTTTGTTTTATAGAGGACAATAAGTTCGACTTTAAAAAACAACAGGAATCCGTTTGCTATTTTTAAAAGCTGTTTTTGCTAAAACGACAACACTTGTTAAGATTAGAGGTAATACAATTAATAAATGGATTTTATGAATCATGACAATCAAATACACAACGAGGAAAAGGACATTCAACACCGCTAAATTGACAACCCATTTCTTGTTATTTGTTAGCATAAAATAGCATAAAACAAGTAGTGTTGGGTTAAATAACAATATGTTATAATTGTTAGATAACTCTAAATGTTCGGAGTAAAACCCAACAAAAACGAAGAATATCCCCAACAAACCCATTATCGAAAAATAAAACAAATCGATACTTCTTTTATTAATAAGAACAATAAATAGAAGTAAAAAAGCATACGTATAAAAATTATCCCAAATAGAACTTGAAGCTTCTTTTTTGATGTCTAATAGTATTTTGTTTTCTTTACAAAGAAGATGATTCTTAAAACGGATGAGTTTCAAACTTTTTTGTAGCTCTAAGGGTAAAAATATTTTAGTACCATATTCATCGACTTTCTTTCCGAAAATGATGCTAGTGCCCAGTTTTTCATAAAAAGAATTATCGAAATAAGGGTATAAGATGGTTCTATAAGTGATGTCTGTATCCGTTTTTTTGACAATTATCTGCGATCCCAAAGTTTTGTTCAGGATGTCTACCACCATCGAGGTACAGTTTTTATCAATGAATTTATAGGTGTAATAACTTTCGCTAGAACTTAAAGCAGTCGTAAGATTATCGAGTAATTTTTGTTTGTAAGCCAGCGGGATATTCAATTCCTGTTCGAAAACGCTTCTTTTTTCATAATTATATTGATTCATGAAATCCTCAAACTTATTGGCGACAGCAAAATACTGCAAATCTCCCTTTGCGAATTTTGCTACAAAATTTGGCGTGGCAAAATCAAAAGCACCATAATTATAAACCACATCCAGATTGTTGTTTAAGTCGGTTATGCGGATGGCGGTGTGACCAAAAAGCGAATACGATTCGTTGCCTGTGTCGCAGGTAATGACGCTCACATTAGCATTTTCTGATAATATAATGCTTTGTGCAAAACCGCTTATAGAAGCAACTAGCAACAGCGAAAAGAATATTGTTTTGAAAGTTGTATTCATCTATTAAAATGTATTTATGAAATTATAACTATACTTCGATTAAATTATTTTTTGCCACAGACTTAAAAGATTTGCACAGATTAAGAAAACTAAATATATAAAAAATCTATGAGAATCTTTTAAGTCTGTGACTAATAAAAAAAGGAATACGCTTTGTAGATATTTATTCAATGAAATAAAATTAATTTCTGAATTGGCCCAAATCTACTTTTACCGAAAATATATTCGAATACAAAGTGGTGCTTTGATTGCCTAAATTCGTCAAAGCATAATCTACTTGAATACCTCTATATTTAAATCCCAATCCGATATTGGGTTGGAAACCTACTTTTGTTGAACTGTCTAATTGTTGGATGTTCTGAAAATTACCCGCACCTGCACGTACGAAAACCAAATCAGTGTAGCCAAATTCCAGTCCCAACGCGGGATCCACGCTCACAAAATTAGTCGAAATTAGGTCATTTGTTTTGGTAAATCGCATGTTGAGGTTCGAGGCAACCAAAAGGCTGTAATCATAGCGGATTATAAACTTTTTAGACAATCCTAATTGTGCTTTTGGAGCAGTAATTTCGGTGCTTTGTGGCAAATCCTGATTTTGTCCTGGTATGGCATTGGCTATTTTTTTGTACTCGGTTTGATCAATATTCCAAACATTATAAGTCGTTGTTATATCGCGAAGCATTAAACCAAATTTCCAGTCATTTCTTTCGAATTGCAATCCAGCATCAAAGCCAAAACCCCAAGAACTTGCAAATTTTCCGATGATTCGGCGAATTACTTTAGCATTTACCCCATATTGAAATCCGGGAACCTGTAGTTTTCGGGCATAAGAAAAGGTGAAACCATAATCGGCAGTAGAAAAAAGGCTAATTCTATTGTAATCGATATTACCTTGACTGTCAATTAATTCGGTGGTATTCATGATGTTGTCAACTCCAAAACGAATCATCGAAATACCCCAAGCACTTTGGTCATCTATGGGTTTTGCATAAGCGATATAATCATATTGGGCAATGTTGGCAAAATAATTAGCATGCATCAAAGAAAGTTGATGGTCTTCAAGATTAACTAATCCTGCGGGATTCCAATAACAGGAATTTACGTCGTTACTGCTTGAAGTGACTGCATTTGCCATTCCCAAGGCTGCTGCATCGACACCAATATTCATAAACTCATTCGAGTAATTTCTCACGGCTTGACCAAAAGAACTGGCGCAAACCAAAAGGATAAAGAAGAATTGAGTTTTTTTCAACATGGATTATTTTGTTCGTCGAGAGACTTTGTAATTTTTACCAAAAATATAATTTTTTACCGAGCTTAGTCTTCCTTTGGTCAAATAAAAACCTGTATAAACGCCGCTGTTAAAAAACTCTATTAAAAAACGTACTTCTCCATCACTTATTATATTAAATTTGTGAACTTTGAATTTTAACC
>CANBWX010000149.1 GCA_947373225.1 Flavobacteriaceae bacterium
ATGCAAGTCGCTCACGGTTTTGAAGTCATCAATATGCTTGATGGCGCCGAATTAGACCGAATTGTAGCCAAACATAAACCTGATTTCATCGTTCCCGAAATAGAAGCTATTCGTACCGAACGATTTTACGACTACGAAAAACAAGGAATTACCGTAGTTCCATCTGCGAAAGCGGCCAATTTTACCATGAACAGGAAAGCTATTCGGGATTTGGCCGCCAAAAAATTGGGATTAAAAACCGCCAATTATCGTTATGCAACAACTGCCGAAGAGTTACGAAAAGGTGTTGAAGAAGTCGGAATTCCATGTGTCGTAAAACCTTTAATGTCGTCCTCTGGCAAGGGTCAATCGACTATAAAAACAGAAGCCGATATTGAGAAAGCTTGGAATTATGCCGTTGAAGGTTCCCGTGGTGATGTGGTAGAAGTCATTGTTGAAGCGTTCGTTAAATTCAATTCCGAAATCACGTTATTGACCGTTACCCAAAATAATAATCCTACTCTTTTTTGCGCCCCAATTGGTCACCGACAAGAACGTGGCGATTATCAGGAAAGCTGGCAGCCTGCTAGAGTTTCTGATGCGGCTTTATTCGAAGCACAAGATATGGCCGAGAAAGTGACTGAAGCTTTGGGAGGTGCAGGACTTTTTGGAGTAGAATTTTTCCTCACCGATGAGGGCGTTTATTTCTCGGAATTGTCACCAAGACCACACGATACCGGAATGGTAACTTTAGCTAATACCCAAAACTTTAATGAATTCGAATTGCATTTACGAGCCATTTTAAGCTTACCCATTTTCGAAATTACACTTGAAAAAGCAGGAGCAAGTGCTGTGATTTTAGCTTCTGAAAACTACGTAAACCCCACTTATTCTGGAATCGAAAAAATTGCTGCTTTACCCAAAACCGATTTCAGAATTTTTGGTAAACCAACATCAAGACCCTACCGAAGAATGGGAGTTGCATTAGTCAATGACAACCTAGAAAAGCCTATTGAAAATTTGATTCAACGAGCAAAAGAAGCTGCAAATTTGGTAAATGTAAATTCATAGATGAGTTCAATCCTCGAAAATATAGCAAAGCACGTTACCCTAACTCCGCAAGAGCAGGAACTCTTTTTGTCTAAAACAGAAACCCAGCATTATAAAGCAAAAACGATCCTATTAAATGCTGGCGAAGTCTGTAAGAACTCCTATTTTGTAAATTGGGGCGTGTTGCGAAGTTTCAATATCAACGATAATATTGTCGAACATGTGATGAGTTTTGCCTGTAAAGGTTGGTGGATTAGCGATATGTACAGCTTGATTTCTCAAAAACCAGGAAATCTTTTCATTGAAGTTATTGAAGATGCCGAAGTGGTTTTACTTTCAAAAGAAAACCAAGAACAATTGTATCACGATATTCCAAAATTGGAACACTTCTTCAGGATTTTGACCGAAAATGCATTAGTTGCGAATCAACAGCGAATCATGGATAACTTGAGTTTATCGGCAGAAGAACGTTTTGAGAAATTTTCCAAAAAATATCCTTCGCTTATTCAACAAGTTCCTCAAAAACAAATCGCCTCTTTCATTGGCGTCACACCCGAATTCTTTAGCAAAATGAAGGCGAAACTTCTAAAAAAAGGAAATTAGAACTCCTTTTCTACAACTAAACTTCGTACTATTTTCTTTCTTAATCTAGGTTAAGTGATTTTTGATTATAGTCGAAGTAAATTTGTATCATCAAATAACAATTACACAAAACAATTATGGAAAATACAGTTTTACACAAAGCAAATACAAGAGGTCACGCCGATTTAGGTTGGCTAAACAGCTATCATACTTTCAGTTTTTCAAACTATTACAATCCAGAAAGAATGAATTTTGGAGTGTTACGAGTTTTAAATGATGACACAGTTGCTGCTGGAATGGGTTTTGGAACGCATCCACATCAAAATATGGAGATAATTTCTATTCCGCTAGAGGGCGATTTAGAACATCAAGACAGCATGGGCAACAAAACTGTGATAAAAAATGGCGACATTCAGGTGATGAGCGCTGGAACAGGAATTCAGCATAGTGAATATAATAAAAACAAAGATACACAGGTGAAATTTTTGCAAATTTGGGTAATTCCAAATCAACAAAATGTGACTCCACGTTATGACCAAATCACTTTAAATCCTGAAGATCGTAAAAATAAACTCCAACAAATTTTATCTCCAAATCCAGAAGATGAAGGCGTTTGGATTCATCAAAATGCTTGGTTTCATTTGGGTCAATTTGACAAAGAATTAACTGAAACTTATCAATTGAAAAAAGAAGGTAACGGCTTGTATGCTTTCATTCTAAGAGGAAATCTAACAATAAATGGTCAAGAATTAAATACTCGTGATGGATTTGGAATTTGGGATTTTAATGAACTAGAAATTAAAGCTACTTCTGATACCGAATTTTTATTAATGGAAGTTCCAATGAAACTATAAATCCAAAAAAATGGAAGAATTGATAGGATTAGAATTAAACGACAAAAATGGTTTCTTTTATGTTTCGGTTGATGGAAAACAAGAAGCTAAGATGACCTTTGTCTTCGCTGGCAATGACAAGATTATTATTGATCACACCGAAGTGAATCCAGGTAATTATGGGAAAGGTTTTGGTAAAAAAATGATAATTAAAGCGGTAGAATTTGCCAGAGAAAAAAACATTACAATCATTCCGCTTTGTCCGTTTGCCAAAAGTGTTTTTGACAAAAATCCCGAATATAGAGATGTATTATAATTTAAAAAATCAACACTATGGACACTACTGATTTAACAAAAGAATATACCAATGGAGAAGTTACCATCGTATGGAAAAATGCCCTATGCAAACATGCTGCCGAATGCGTGAAAAATAGTCCAGATGTTTTCAAGCCAAAAGAAAAACCATGGATTAATCCCGAAAATTCAACTACGGATAAAATCATAGAAACAATAAAAAAATGTCCTTCGGGAGCACTTACCTATTACAAAAACAAATAAATGAAAAAAATTATCGCTTTTGGAGCATCGTCAAGTAAGACTTCAATTAACAAACAATTAGCTGTATACGCAGCACATCAATTTCAAAATGCTACTGTTGAAGTATTGGATTTGAACGATTATGAAATGCAAATATTCTCATCCGATAGAGAAGCCACAACTGGAATTCCACAACAAGCGCAAGATTTTTATGCAAAACTTGGAACTGCTGATGCAATTGTAATTTCTTTTGCAGAACACAACGGCGCTTATACCGCTGCTTTCAAAAACATTTTTGATTGGACTTCAAGAATAAATGCAAAAAATTTCCAAGAAAAACCAGTTATATTACTTTCAACTTCTCCTGGTCCGCGTGGTGGAAGCTCCGTTTTAGAAATTGCCAAAGCACGTTTTCCCTTTCAAGGAGCTATAGTAAAAGGGAGTTTTTCATTACCTAGTTTCTACGAAAATTTTGATGTTACAAATGGAATCATCAATGAAGATTTAAAAAACCAATTATTAGGAATTGTAAATTCTATTGAATTATAATAAAAATGCTATTTTTGTTCTTTAGAGTTAACAACTCAAAACCATAAACTTTTAAATAAACTACATGAAAGCATACGTATTTCCAGGTCAAGGAGCGCAGTTCACAGGAATGGGCAAAGACTTATATGAAAACTCAGCATTAGCCAAAGACCTATTCGAAAAAGCAAATGAAATTTTAGGTTTCCGCATCACAGATATCATGTTTGAAGGAACAGCCGAAGAATTGAAAGAGACCAAAGTTACTCAACCTGCGATTTTCTTGCATTCGGTGATTTTGGCAAAAACCTTAGAAGATTTCAAACCAGAAATGGTGGCGGGACATTCATTGGGTGAATTTTCAGCATTGGTTGCTAATGGCGTTTTATCCTTTGAAGATGGATTGCGATTAGTTTCACAACGCGCTTTGGCCATGCAAAAAGCTTGCGAAATAAAACCTTCAACAATGGCGGCAGTTTTAGGATTAGCTGACAATATAGTTGAAGAAGTTTGCGCATCAATCGACGGAATTGTAGTGGCCGCGAATTACAACTGTCCAGGACAATTAGTGATTTCAGGAGAAACTTCAGCAGTAGAAAAAGCATGCGAAGCAATGAAAGCAGCTGGCGCAAAACGTGCTTTATTATTACCCGTAGGAGGAGGTTTTCACTCGCCAATGATGCAACCAGCAAGAGAAGAATTGGCAACAGCCATTGAAGCTACAACTTTCTCTACTCCTATTTGTCCTGTATATCAAAACGTAACAGCATCGGCAATTTCTGATCCAACAGAAATTAAGAAAAACTTAATCATCCAATTGACTGCTCCTGTAAAATGGACACAATCTGTACAACAAATGATTACTGATGGAGCCACTTTGTTTACTGAAGTTGGTCCTGGAAAAGTATTAACTGGATTGATTGGAAAAATTGACAGAGATGCAGCAACTACGAACGCATAGATATTAAAAATAAAATAATTTAAGCAGTAGTATGCAAATGTTTACTACTGCTTCTTTTTATAACTCAAGACTTGCGTGCTATCTTTGAAAAAACAACTGAGAAATAATCGGTTTTGCTAAATTAGCAAAATAGCAAGATTTTAGATCTCAATTCAGAGGGGTTAAAAATATAGAATTTTTCCTTTTTAGCTAACCAATATTTATGCGCAATTTTTTGTATCCCCTAGGTTTTGGGATTGATCCTTTGTTTTCTTAAAGAAAAAAATAAAGAATACCGCTTGCATCCCTCACGCGAAGGTTTCGCATTTAAAACACATTTATTAATTAGATTTAAGTCACTTAATCAATACATTTATAAGTAACCAAAAAGTTTTAAACAACAAAAAACCCCATTCCGAAAGGAACAGGGTTTTTCAAAAGAAAGGCGACGACATACTCTCCCACATAACTGCAGTACCATCTGCGCAGGCGGGCTTAACTACTCTGTTCGGGATGGGAAGAGGTGAGCCCCGCCGCAATAACCACCT
>CANBWX010000150.1 GCA_947373225.1 Flavobacteriaceae bacterium
TAACCTTACAATGAGAAAATTAAGTTTTATTATAATTTTATTGGTGTCTATTAACTGCTTTTCACAAAACAAGGAGATTTTATACAACTTTACTTCAGTGCCACAATCTTTGATGACAAATCCGGGTGCAGATGTTAAATATAATTGGTATGTTGGTATTCCTTTACTTTCGGGAATATCAGCAAATGTAGGCTCTAGCGGATTTTCTGCCTATGATTTATTTGCTAATAATGGAGTTAATTTTAACACTAAATTGCGGAATGTGGTTTTCTCAGCTTCTAGAAATGATAAGTTGGCTATAAATGAACAAGTCGAACTTTTTAGCGGTGGTTTTAAAATTGGTGATGAGGAAAAAAGAGCTTATATTTCTTTTGGGATGTACCAAGAATTAGATGTTCTATCTTATTTGCCTATAGATCCTGCTATTCTTGCTTTAGACGGGAACAAGAATTATTTGGGTAAGGTTTTTAATTTGGGCGATTTGAATATGAAAGGTGAAATGCTTTCTGTTTTTCACATTGGCTACCATAAAAATATAAGCGATAAATTGATTCTAGGCGTTAGAGGTAAAATTTATTCAAGTGTTTTAAATTTTTCTTCAACACAAAATTCAGGTTATTTTTATACTGTTCCGGGTACTAATTCAGTATATGATCAGGTAATTTATTCGAATATTCTCGTCAATACTTCTGGGCTTTCAAATTACACCAATAATTATTCTGGGAATGCCCAAAGTGATATTACAAAAAAGATGCTTTTTGGTGGTGATTTAGGATTAGGATTTGATGCAGGTCTTACCTATTATCCAAAAAAGAATATTCAATTTACAGCAAGTATTGTCGATGTTGGTTTTATAAGTCACAGCAAAGACGTAAAAAACTATAGTATAAAAGGAACCTATAATTATCAAGGAATAACACCTAATTTTAGTACGGGTTCAGCAAATGATATTTATAAAGAATTTAAGGCTGCCATACCGATAGATACATTGCATACTAAATATACTACTTGGCGACCAGTAAAATTCAATTCTTCTTATCAATATTCGTTTGGTGATGGTCGAAATTCAGCCTGTAATTGTGACGGAGATGAATTCAAATACAAGAATGCTATTGGGGCTCAATTATTTGTAATGACAACGCCAAGAACTCCGTTTACAGCTTTAACAGCTTATTATAGAAGACAAGTTTTAGAATCTTTAGAAATGAAAGTAACCTACACAGTGGATTCTTTTTCGTATAAAAATATAGGTTTAGGATTGTCAACAACAATTGGAAAAGTCAATTTTTATATGATGGCTGATAATTTATTAGAATTTGCCGATGTTTCCAAAGCCAAAAGTATGTCTTTTCAGCTGGGACTTAATGTGATTTTTGCCGATAGAAATACGCCTGATTAATAATTTTAAATGCTATTTCTTCGCTTGAAGTATTTATAAATTTCGATCCATATAACCGACACAAATCCCACCAAAATACTCAATCCTATTTGTATTGGTGATACAGTATCAAACATGAAAAAATGAGAGAATAAAGGAACAAATAGCAGTAAACTCGTTATGAATACCGTTATTCCAATGATGATTAAAACCAAATTATTTTTGTATTTTAAAGTAGTAATTATCGAATAATAGAAAGAACGATTTACTAATGTCAGAAATACATTAGAAGCAATTAAGGTTAGGAAAATTGTTGTTCTAGTTACGCTTTCGGTATAGTTTTCGGCAACGCAATATTGATAAACAAACAAAAGTCCCAATGTTATGACAAATCCTTGTACAATGCTAATTAAGATTTCTTTTAAATTAAAAAATGTAGTGGTAAAAGGACGTGGTTTTTGTAGCATTAGATTCGGTTCCATAGGTTCGTTTTCATAAATTATCGAGCAAGTGGGTCCCATAATTATCTCGAGGAAAATAATGTGAACTGGCGAAAAAATATTTGGATAAATCCATCCTAAAACTAGCGGAATAAAGACAATCAAAACAATGGGAATATGAATAGAAATGATATATTGAATGGCCTTTTTTAGATTTACATAAATTTTTCTTCCCATGGCAATGGCGTCAATCATTTTTGCTAAATCATCTTCTACTAAGATGAGGTTTGCAGCTTCTTTGGCGATTTCAGTACCTTTTTTGCCCATTGCAATTCCTATATGTGCCGATTTTAATGCAGGCCCATCATTTACACCGTCACCAGTCATCGCCACAATTAGATTGTTTTCTTTTAAAGCCTTGATGATTTTGAGTTTAGCTTCGGGAAACATCCTTGTGAAAATTGTAGTCTGCATTACTTTTTCTCTCAAAGTTGCATCATCCATTGCCATTAATTCATCTCCGTTTAAGGTGTTTTCTGGGTTTTTAAAACCAACTTGTCTAGCAATTGTTGAGGTAGTTGTAGCATTGTCACCAGTTACAATTTTCACTTGAATTCCCGCATTGTAAAAAGTGTCGAATACTGTTTTAATATTCTCTTTTGGAGGATCATAAAAAGCAACCAATCCTTTGAATATAAAAGGAAAATCTTGTTGGTTTTTTGGGTATTCTTTTCCTGAAAATTCAGAAATGCCAACGCCTAATACCCTAAAACCTTCTTTTGCCATTGTTTCAATAGCTTTGAGTATTTGTTTTTTTTCTGCTTCAGAAAGTTTTGAATGAGTCATTAATGCTTCTGCAGCACCTTTGGCAGCGATAATTCGAGTTCCATTTTTATTTTCAAAAATATGTGTCATCATTGGCGGATTTCCACCCAATGGATACTCGTGGATTAATTTAAAATTAGAACGCTCGTCCTTTAGATCCAATTTAGTATAGGCTTCATGTAGCGCAATTTCCATTCCATCAAACGGAATAGGTTCGCTTGCCCACATCGAAAAACTTAGCAATTCCTCTTCTTCGGGGTTCAATTTCTCTTTTAGATCCACAATTTTGTTAGACGAAAAGACATATAGTTGAGCCAAACTCATTTTGTTTTGAGTTATTGTTCCCGTTTTATCGGTGCAAATTACATTGGCACTTCCAAGAGTTTCAACGGTTTTTGTTTGTTTTACGATTATTCCCATTTTCATCAATCGCCAGGCACCCAAAGCCATAAACGTGGTAAAAGCTACTGGTATTTCTTCGGGAATGATACTCATCGCCAAGGTTAAAGCCTTTAGTAAACTGTCTAAAATTAATTTGGAATTGTAAAAATTAATTCCCCAAACAAGAGCAAAAATCGCCAAACCAATAATGGATAATTTCTTTACAAAATTTCCAATTTGTAGTTGTAATGGCGTTTTTTCTTCGGCAATTGCTTCTAGACTATTCCCGATTTTTCCTAATTCGGTTTGGCTACCTATGGCGGTGACTTCGCAAATGGCTATTCCGCTAGCAACAATTGTTCCTTGAAAAACCTGATTACTTTCAGAAGTTTTATTTTTGATAACGGCAAGAGATTCTCCAGTCAAAATAGATTCATTTACCGAAAAATCATTCGACTGAACTATGGTTCCGTCCGCTGGAACAAAAGACCCTTCTTCGGTTTGAATAAAATCACCTAAAACAATTTCTTCGCTTGGAATTTCAATGATTTCACCATTCCGGATAACCTTGCTTTTGGGTTGTAAGAGCTTTTTTAAGCTTTCGATAGCATTCCTACTTCTGGATTCTTGATATAAAGAAATGGTTGAAACCAAAAGGATTGCTGTCAACATAAATACTCCATCACCATATTTTCCCGTAATAAAATAAACTCCTGTTGCTGTTAAAAGCAATAAAAACATGGGTTCCTTAAACATTTCGATTAATGATTTAAGAAAACCGTTTTTATCCTGATGCTCAAGTGAATTGTAACCATGTTTTTTCCTAGATTGAATCACTTCATCGTCGGAAAGGCCTTTTAATGAATTGTTTGATTGTATCATTGTAGAATTATAGGAGTTTATTCATTTTTGCAGATGATTCAATAAGGTTTAAAACACTAAATAATTTTGTACTGCAATTTAGCGAATTATTATAAAATTTTAATGATTTTTAGCTTAAGATTATTTATATTTGCACGCAATTTAACTATATTTCAAATTGCAATGATAGCACATAACTCCAAGATTATCGGCGAAGGTCTAACTTACGATGACGTTTTATTAGTTCCCAATTACTCTAATGTACTTCCGCGCGAAGTGAGTATTAAATCAAAATTTTCAAGAAACATAACCCTTAATGTACCAATTGTTTCTGCAGCAATGGATACTGTTACCGAAAGTGCAATGGCAATCGCTATGGCACAAGAAGGAGGAATAGGCGTTTTGCACAAAAATATGACCATTGAGCAACAAGCTGCCAAAGTACGTAAAGTAAAACGTGCCGAATCAGGAATGATTATAGATCCAGTGACTTTGCCATTGAATTGTACCGTTGCTGACGCAAAAAATGCCATGAAGGAATTTGGGATTGGAGGTATTCCAATTGTTGACGAAAACAAAGTATTGAAAGGAATTGTAACGAACCGTGATTTACGTTTCGAAAAAAATAATGCAAGACCAATTATAGAAGTAATGACAAGCGAAAACTTGGTTACTGTTTCCGAAGGAACTTCTTTAGGTCAAGCCGAAGTTGTTTTACAAGGTTATAAAATCGAAAAACTTCCCGTAGTCAATGCCGAAAATAAATTAGTAGGTTTAATTACTTTTCGTGATATTACTAAATTAACTCAAAAACCAAACGCTAACAAAGACGTTTATGGTCGTTTGCGCGTAGCTGCTGCCATTGGCGTAACAGGTGATGCTTTGCAAAGAGCCAGCGCATTGGTGCAAGCTGGTGTAGATGCTATTATCATTGATACGGCTCACGGACATACTCAAGGCGTTGTTAATGTTTTGAAAGAAGTAAAAACTAAATTTCCTCAAATAGATGTTATTGTTGGAAATATTGCGACTCCG
>CANBWX010000151.1 GCA_947373225.1 Flavobacteriaceae bacterium
GTGATTTTAAAAAGCAATTCTGATCTTGAATTGGTCGAAGAATTACAAGTTGCTTTAAACAAAAATCCTACCTTAAAAACAGCTTTTGAAGCCTTAACTCCTGGCCGACAACGCGGGTATAATTTGTATTTTTCGGCATCTAAACAATCCAAAACTCGGGAAACCAGAATAGAAAAATACACGCAGCGAATTCTTGACGGAAAAGGAATCAACGATTGCATTTGTGGCTTATCTAAAAAAATGCCCAACTGTGACGGTTCACACAAATATATTTGATGAGATTGCGTATTTCCTCACAATGACTTATTCAAGCCGTTCATAACTCCTAACGTTTTCTTTTTAATACCAATTTCTAAATTCTTACTTTGCAGCTTCAAATTTAGAAGTAAAAAATGAAGGTCTGTATTGCCGAAAAACCAAGTGTAGCTCGCGAAATTGCATCTGTTCTGGGTGCCAATACCAAACGGGATGGGTATTATGAAGGCAATGGCTATGTCGTGACCTACACTTTTGGGCATTTATGCACCTTGAAAGAACCGAACGATTACAAACCACATTGGAAAAGTTGGGATTTGAACAATTTGCCCATGCTTCCCGAGAAATTCGAAACCAAGGTGGTCGAAAATTCGGGTATTCAGAAGCAATTCAAAATTATAAAAAGCTTGTTCGACAAAGCCACTTTGGTCATCAACTGCGGGGATGCGGGGCAAGAAGGCGAACTCATTCAGCGCTGGGTGATGAACGAAGCCCATTACAAAGGCGAGGTCAAACGCTTGTGGATTTCGTCCCTAACCACCGAAGCCATCAAGGAAGGTTTTGAGAACTTGAAACCATCTGCCAACTACGATAATTTATATTACGCCGGATTTTCGAGAGCCATTGGCGACTGGTTATTGGGCATGAATGCCACGCGTTTGTACACCGTAAAACACGGCGGGTACAAACAAGTTTTGTCTATTGGGCGTGTGCAAACACCAACATTGGCAATGGTTGTGGACCGTTTTAAAGAAATTGAAAATTTTAAACCGCAACCGTATTGGGAGTTGCAAACTTTATACAGAGAAACGCTTTTCAGCTATGAGGATGGGCGCTTTTTGAAGAAGGAAGAGGGTGAAATTTTGGCGAATAAAGTCAAAGAAAGTGAGTTCGAAATTGTTGCTGTCGAAAAAAAGAACGGCAATGAATTTGCTCCAAAACTATTTGATTTAACGGGTTTACAAGTCTATTGCAATACGAAATTTGGTTTTACGGCAGACGAAACGCTTAAAATTGTCCAGACTTTATACGAACAAAAAGTAGTCACCTACCCGAGAGTGGATACTACTTTTTTGCCCAATGACGTTTATCCGAAAGTGGCGGGTATTTTGCAAAAACTAACCAATTATGCTGCGTTGACGCAACCGCTTTTAGAAAAAAAGATTAAAAAATCGCCCAAAGTATTCAACGATAAAAAAGTTACCGATCACCATGCTATTATTCCAACGGGGATTCAAAGCAATTTGCAATACAATCAGCAGCAGGTTTATGATATTATTACACGCCGTTTTATAGCGGTTTTTTATGACGATTGTTTGGTCGCCAATACCACAGTTATGGGAAAAGCTGCCGAAGTACTATTTAAAACCACTGGAAAAGAAATCTTAAAAAAAGGTTTTCGTGTTGTTTTTGATACTTCGTCTGCGCTCAGTACAAATGCCAAAGAAAAAGAAGCCGATATTTTGCCAAGTTTTGTTGTGGGCGAAAAAGGTCCGCACGAACCTTCGTTCTTGGAAAAAGAAACCAAACCGCCCAATCAGTTTACAGAAGCGACTTTATTGCGCGCCATGGAAACCGCAGGCAAACAAGTGGACGACGAAGATTTACGCGAATTAATGAAAGAAAACGGCATTGGGCGACCATCTACGCGAGCCAATATTATTGAAACACTTTTTAGACGTCAATATATTGTTCGAAACAAGAAACAAGTTTTGCCAACGCCAACAGGAATTCAGCTGATTGATACGATTCAAAATGATTTGGTCAAGTCGGCAGAACTAACGGGTTCTTGGGAAAAGCAATTAAAAGATATTGAAAAAGGAACTTTTACCGCTGGTGCTTTTATCAAAAACATGAAACATATGGTCGAGGAATTGGTCTATGAAGTCCGAAGAGAAACCAGAGGCGCCAATATTTCGCACGCAGGAAGCGTCCAGAAACAAGAAGCGGTTGTCGAGAAAAAGAAAGCCGAAGGAATCTTGGCAGAAGTCTGTCCGAAATGCAAAAAAGCAACACTTATCAAAGGAAAATCAGCCTATGGTTGTGGCGATTACAAAGCCGGTTGCCGTTTTGTATTGCCTTATATTTTCGCCGATAAAAAAATATCCGAGAATCAATACTTGCGATTACTCCAAAAAGGATCGACCGTAAACTTGAAAGATTTCAAAACCGAAGCCGGCACTGTGGAAGGTTTACTGCGCTTTGACGAAAATTTCGAACTCAAATTAGAAGAAAAGAAAACAGCTGCGAAACCAGTTTCGGATGTGTTGGCTTGTCCCAAATGCAAAAAAGGAATAGTGCTCAAAGGAAATTCTGCTTATGGTTGCAGCGACTATAAATCGGGTTGCAATTTCAAAGTGCCGTTTGACGTTGTTCGAGCAAAACTTGGTGATCAAAAACCCACGAAAGAATTGGTTTATACCATTTTGAAAGAGAATAACTGATTACGTCTTTTTTTGGACAAACATCTGAGTTGTTATTTACCGCAGATTCGCTAATTTTTTAAAAATTAGTTTCTCCAAAATCAGAACTACAAAGTAACTCAAAGAAAATCTCCGAATCTGCGGTAATTTTGAAAATTTTCCTAATTTCGCATAGATTAAAAAGAACATTTGAATTATATATCATGAAAAAAATAGCTGTCTTATTTATTTTGGTTTTAGCCCTAACAGCTTGTAAGAAATCAAAAAACACAACTAAAATTGTAGTTGCCGATTGGCTTCCTGGAAAATGGGAAAACAAAACAGCCGAGGGAAATCTATTGGAAATCTGGAAAAAGACAAACGACAGTATTTATGAAGGTCAAAGTTTTTTCATCAAAGGAAAAGACACGCTTCATTTCGAAGAAATTCAATTAAAGCAAAAAGGAGAAAATCTTTTGTATGTTTCCACGATTCGAGGACAAAATAATGATGAACCTGTAACTTTTCTTCATAAACTGGAAATTGAAAAGCAATTGGTTTTCGAAAATCCAAAAAATGATTATCCAAAAAAAATCATTTATACAAATAATCCAAATGGTAGTTTAATCGTTCAAATCTCTGGTATCCAACAAGGAAAACCAAGTTCCACCAGTTATACATTGAAGAAAAGCAAATAAAATATTTACCGATTTTATACAAAATAAAGAACCTTGCCTTACAATGCAAGGTTCTTTTTGTTTATATAATACTGAATTTCAAATGAATACGGATTTAATAAATTATTATTTATATTTAGTCTAAATAAACTTTGCAGAATTAAGAAATGGTTTTTACATTTGCACTATTAATAATCAATCTAAATAATAAATGAAAAATAGCATTCTAATTTCCGCATTTTTAATTCTAAGCACAATGAGTTTAATGGCTCAAGATCGAGTTTTCAATTACACCTACCAAAGTACCGTTTTGGCAAAAGGCGAAAAAGAATTGGAAGTTTGGACAACAGTTCTACAAGGCAAAAAAGACTATTACCGAGAAATTCAAAACCGTGTCGAATACGAAGTGGGTTTGGGGTCTAATTTACAAACTTCATTTTATTTGAACTCCAAACAGAAAGCTGATTTTGATGCTGTAACAGGTGAGATCGTAATGAATCCAACAGAAATATCCATATCTAATGAATGGAAATATAAGATTTCTGATCCCGTTGCTAATCGAGTTGGTTTTGCCGGTTACGCAGAATTTACCGTTGCTACAGATGAATTAGAAATAGAATTAAAAGCTATTTTGGATAAAAAAATTGGTCGGACAACTCACGCTTTAAACCTTACTTTCGAGCCAGAATGGGAAACCACAACTGCAAATGGAAAAGTGGTTACCGCTACAGCATTAAAATATGATTTCAATTATGGTTTTGCTTTCGAAATCAATAAAAACTGGAATTTAGGCGCCGAAATCATCAATAGAAACGTTTATATAAAAGACGCTGATTTTACGCATTCTGCTTTGTTTGCAGGCCCTACAGTAGCTTTCAACACTGACAAATTCTGGGTAAATCTTTCGGTTTCACCACAAATCGCAGGATTAAAAAATCCTCCATCAATGACTGGATTAAATCTTGATGAATTCACCAAAATGGATATGCGACTTGTATTTTCTTATTCCTTCTAAAAACAAAAAACATGTATAAAAAATATTTCCTTTTAGCCTCACTATTCTTGTTGTTTTCTTGTGCAACGGAACTTTACCAACCTATAACTGGCACAGAAAAAGTACCAATTGAAGATTTAAAAAAAGGTCGAACATTATATGTAAACAAATGCGCCGCTTGCCATCATTTGCGTTTACCTAGTAAATATAGTGAAAAAGGATGGGTAGTAAACTTGAATAAAATGCAAAAAAAGGCAAAAATCACCGATGAGGATAAACAGCTAATTTATCAATATTTGATTAATGCTCCGAAGAAATAAGAAATTCAAAAAAATCCAGCGGATTTTAATGTTTATAAAAAACCATAGATAAATACATATACGACTCCTGCGGAGTCGAACCTCACTAAACTACATTTTTTCTATAAAGATTTGACCTTTCCAAGGTCAATAAAAAACCAAATTAATAAAAATACCTGACAGGTTTTA
>CANBWX010000152.1 GCA_947373225.1 Flavobacteriaceae bacterium
GATATAATGACATTAGAGGAAGGTAAAATTCCATTTATAAAACCTGTTCAGACCTTTATAAAAGGGAATCGAGTAAAATGAGGGTTAACAAAGTGAAATTGTAATTTTAAATTACAGTTATTTTTAAACGTATTTGGGGGAATAAATTAATGAAACGTAGTATTTGATTGAGAATATTTGGATGGTTTATTAATATAAAGTGTTGGCAACTAGCCTTTTTTTGTTTATAAATTAAAAGCACGACGACTGTTAGTGATGTGTTTTTGTGGTTTAATTTTGTAAAAAAAAACACACTATGAAAAACACAATTAAGACTGAAAAAGGAATACTTACAATAAACTACGTTCGTAAACATTACAATATTGAAAAATTTGATGTTGAAATGGATTGTAATATTTTGAATGTTGAATATTCTTCAGATTTTTATAGACTAGAAGATGAACAGGAAATCAAAATTATTTTCAAAGAACTGGAACCACAAATAATTCAAATTATGAAGTTCTTTATTAGTGAGAATATTGAATTTTATAAACATTTTGATATTGATCCTAATTATACCTTAATTA
This sequence comes from Flavobacteriaceae bacterium, assembly GCA_947373225.1. GTDB lineage: Bacteria > Bacteroidota > Bacteroidia > Flavobacteriales > Flavobacteriaceae > Flavobacterium. Next base: position 567 of record CANBWX010000152.1, read on the forward strand.
GTGATTATGCTAATTTTACTCCCAAAGGAGATAATAAATATTTTCATATAAATTATCCTAAATTTTTAAAAGCAGAACTTAAAAGTGATAGTTTAGAATATCTAAAAGGTTTAGCCGATGAACAAAATAAAAAGGAATTAATTTAACATAATGTTAAATTAATTCCTTTTTATATAGAAAACTATCGAAATCAATAAAAAAAACCCTAACTCCCTAATGATTTTTTTTGTAATTTTGCCAGCTTAAAAGTTTGACTTTAAAACGAATTAAAATTATGAACAAAACAATGACAGTCGACATCTTGTCGAGTATTAAAGGAGCACAGCCTTCAGAGTCCGTGAACCAATTATTTGAGGTAATTAAAAATGCAATCCCATCAAATGATAATGCTGCAAATCATGTCAATTATAATTGTGTGTCTGTGAGTGATTTAAGAGATGATGTTGTGATAGAGAGTTCGGCTATTGAGAAACAAATAATTGTAGAAAATTTCCCGAACAAAAAAAATGGTTTTTTAGTAGTTGCTAAAGTTATAGAAGGATAAAAATGGATTCTCAAATAAAAAAATTACACCAACAATTGGTGTCAAAACAAATTACTTGTACCGCTTTGGTACAAGAAAAATTAGACTTACTAAAACAAAATACATACAACTCTGTAAATTCTTTGTTAGATACTTTGGCGCTAGATTTAGCTGCAAAAGTGGATGCTAAAATTGCAAACGGAGAAACAATAGGTTTGTTAGAAGGAATTCCATTCGGGATTAAAGATGTATATATGTTGCAAGGAACTTATGCTACGGCAAGTTCTGAGTTATTGAAAAACTATAAATCTCCTTACACCGCTACTGCCATTCAAAAATTATTGGATGCAGGTGCAATTCCATTAGTAAAAGAAAACTGTGATAGTTTTGGTCACGGTTCCTCTAGTGAAAATACCATTTTTGGAGCTGTAAAAAATGCTGTCGATCCCGCATTAGTTGCTGGAGGATCAAGCGGTGGATCTGCGGTTAACGTGGCAAAAGAATATACTACTTTTTCTATTGGTGGCGATACAGGCGGTTCTATTCGTCAGCCTGCGGGTTACAATCATATTTACGGTTTTAAACCCACTTACGGAAGAATATCTCGATTTGGATTGATGGCTTACGCATCGTCTACAGATTGTGTGGGTCCATTGGCAAAATCAATTGAAGATATTCGGATTGTGTTGAACGTAATGAGTGGAAAAGATCCAAAAGATCAAACTTCAATTCCTTCAACAGAAATTTCTGAAGAGGCGATTGCAACTTCCGCCGTAAAAACAGTTGGTTATTTCAAAAACTTTATCGAAAGTGATGCTATCGATGCGCAGATAAAAGCTGATTTTTTAGCCACTATCGAAAAGCTGAAAGCCAAAGGAATTGCAGTAAAAGAATTAGACTTTTTCAAATCGGATATTTTGGTTTCAACTTATTATACGTTGGCAATGGCAGAAACGGCTTCTAATTTATCTCGTTTAGACGGTACCAATTATGGGAATCGTATTGAAGCGGAGAATTTAATTGAAACCTACGCTGTTACCCGTTCTGAAAACTTTTCGGAAGAAACAAAACGTAGAATTGTAGGTGGAAACCAAGTGTTGTCACAAGGTTTTTCAGATGAAATCTATTTAAAAGGATTGGCTTTAAGAGATCAAATTTCGGAGAATTTCAGTAAAGATTTTCAAGAAGTTGATATTATTTTATCGCCAGTTACACCAGGCACTCCGCCTAAAATTGGAGACAGTTTAAAAGATCCTTTGGCGATGTATTTGTCAGATGCGTACACTGTTGGTTTTAGTTTAGGACAATTACCAACTTTGACCGTGCCACAAGGAACAAGCACTGGACTGCAAATTACAGCAGCAAAAAATAATGATGAATTAGTGTTGCAATTTGCAAACTTCTTAAAAGATACAATATAATGGAATTGGAGCAATTAACTGCGGCTTTAAAAGCCCACGATTTAGAATTGGTAATTGGACTAGAAACTCACGTTCGATTGAATACCAAAACCAAGTTGTTTTGTTCTTGTCCCAATCAAGAAATAGAAACACCTAACGAAAATATTTGTTCGGTTTGTACGGGACAAATGGGTATTTTACCAGCCTTGAATAAAGAAGCGATTGTAAAAGCTATTTATTTTGGAAAAGCAGTAAGTTCGTCCTTTAGTAATGAAGTAATATCTTGGGATAGAAAGCATTACGAATATCCGGATAATCCGAAAAATATACAAATAACGCAATTTCACAATCCGATAATTCCTGACGGACAAGTTTCTTGTTATAGAAATGACGGTTCGCAATTTACTGTGAATTTAACGCAGGTTCATATTGAGGAAGATGCCGCAAAATTGATGCACGAAAAAAATATTTCGTTAGTCGATTTTAATAAAGCGGGTGTTCCATTAATCGAAATTGTTACCGAACCTTGTATCAGAAATATCGAAGACGCTTCCACTTACGCTCAATATATTCAACGCATTGTTCAAAACTTGGGAATCTCTGAAGCGAATTTGGAAAAAGGAGAATTCAAATCGGATGTTTCGGTGTCTTTGCGCAAAAAACATAGCTACGAATTAAACCCAAGAACGGAGATCAAAAACTTGAATTCTTTTAAGTTTATGGTCGAAGCTTTGAAAGAAGAAGTGGAAAAACAATTCAATTATTTTATTGAGCATAAAGAATTTAGACCAGATCAAACTACGGTGTTGTGGGATGCTGATTTAAAGCAAACCAAAGTGATGCGTAAAAAAGAATTTGAAGCGGATTACCGTTTTATTTCGGAGCCCGATTTGCCTTTTGTAAATATCAAAGCGGAGATTGAAGCGATAAAAGTGGATACAAGTGCATTGCCTTTTGCCGTGGAATCAATTTTAATTAACGGTGGCGTTTTGCCGCAAGACGCTAAATTTTTCACAGCCGATAAGTTGCGTTCACAAACATTCGTAGAAATTAATAACGAAATTAAAGATCCTTCGTTTGTTGCTAAAACTTTGGCAAATAATATAAAAGCCGAAGACTACGCAGAAATTCATAGTATTGCTCATTTAACTGATATTTTTAAATTATTTAAAGCAGAGAAAATAACGGCGGTTTTAGTTCAAAATGCGATTACGTCTTATTTGAAAGATCGAACTTTTGACTACAACAAGTACTTTGAAGATAATACCATTTCAGAAGATACAATTCAGGAAGTTATTACTAAAGTAATTTCAGAAAATGAGTCTGTTGCCAATGATATCAAAGTAGGAGATCAAGGAAAAGCAGGTATTTTAGTTGGTAAAGTTTTAGGTGTTATCGGAAAAGGAGCAAATGGAAAAGTAATTCGTCAAATTATTTTAGACCAATTAGGAGCTGCTGCTGTTTTAGAAAAAGAACAAGCTTCTGAAAAAGTTTCCAAAGAATCAATTGTTGAGAATAAAGAAAGTCAAGAAGAATCGCTTCCTGAAATTCCTATTATTATAAAGGACATTTATAGAACACATAAAATTTCGCAATTATCAGAGTCAACTATCCAAGAAGAAGTGACATTGTCTGGCTGGGTTGCCAGTGTTCGGGATCACGGTGAATTAATGTTTATTGATTTGCGTGATTCAAGTTACGAGATTTTTCAAGTTCGAATCAGTAGAGAATCATTTCCTAATATTGATGAGTTGGTAAAATTGAAACCAGAATCAGTAATTTCGGTAACTGGTAAAGTAGTAGGTCGTCATGAAGATGATTATAATGCAGGTTTGCGTACTGGTAAAATTGAATTAGAAACTTCAGCTTTAGAAATTTTAAATTTATCTAAAACATTGCCTTTTGAGATTAAAAGAGCGGCAAAAACAAACGAAGCAATTCGTTTTCAATACAAGTTCTTAGATCATAGAAATGAAGAAGTAAGAAGAGCCATCGTAAACCGTCATAAAGTAATTAAATTATTGCGTGACATTTTAGATGAAGAAGAATTTCTAGAAATTGAAACGCCAATTTTAAGTGCTGGAACCGATGAAGGAGCACGCGAATTTATAGTTCCTACTCGTAAAGGTTCGGGTTTGTTTTATACGCTTCCACAAGCGCCACAGCAGTTCAAACAAATGTTGATGGTGAGTGGTTATGAAAAGTATTTCCAAATTGCACGTTGTTTTAGAGATGAAGATTCTCGTGGAGATCGTCAACCGGAATTTACACAATTAGATATGGAAATGGCATTTGCCAGTATGCAGCAAATTATAGATTTAAAC
>CANBWX010000153.1 GCA_947373225.1 Flavobacteriaceae bacterium
GTAGCTGCACAAGAATTAAAAGGAAACATCAGTATTTCGGGAGCATTTGCTTTGTATCCTATTACTGTGAAATGGGCTGAAGAGTTCAAAAAAATTCACCCTGGTGTAAAAATTGACATTCAAGCCGGTGGAGCAGGAAAAGGAATTACTGATGTATTATCTAAAGTAACTGATATCGGATTAGTTTCACGTGACTTAAATGCTGCTGAATACAAAAAAGGAGCCTTTCCAGTTGCTGTTACAAAAGATGCAGTAATACCAACAATAAGTGCCAACAGTCCATATAGAAAAGCTTTATATGAAAAAGGTGTTAAAAAAGAAGCTTTCAACAACATCTTTGTAACTGGAAAATACAAAACTTGGAGTGCATTAGGCATAAAAAGTGAAGCACCTATTCATGTTTATACAAGATCTGATGCATCTGGAGCTGCAGAAACTTGGGCTAAATATTTTGGAAAAAAACAAGAAGATTTACAAGGAGTTGCTGTTTTTGGTGATCCCGGATTGGCGCAAGCGGTAAAAAGAGATCCTTCAGGAATTGGATACAACAATATTGTTTACATCTATGATGCAAAAACCAATAAAGCAACAAACGGAGTTGTTCCTGTACCAATTGACTTAAACAACAACGGAAAATTAGATCCAGATGAAAATTTTTATGGAGATGTTGACCAATTAATCGCTGCGATTGTAGCTGGAAAATATCCTTCGCCACCTGCTAGAGATTTGTATTACGTAACTGTTGGCAAACCAAAAAATCCAATCGTAAAAGAATTCATCAAATACATCTTGACTAGCGGACAACAATTTGTTACCGATGCTGGATATATCAAATTCTCAAAAGAGAAATTAAACAAAGAATTAGAGAAATTGAAATAAGAATTAAAAATTTCAGCCACAGATTTTCACAGATTAAACCTTTTTTTAATAACTAAAAACCTCTAAATCTGTGGCGAAAAATTACACTTTATCTTGCAAAAAACAACAATGAAAAACATACGATTACTTAAAGATAATTTATTTGAAAAAGTTTTCTTTGCCTTCACCATCCTATCAATATCTACTGTTGTATTGCTAGGATTTGGCTTGTATTACAAATCAATACCACTTTTGAACCATAGTTCATTAGGACATTTACTAACTTCATCGGACTGGAAACCTTTCAAGGAAGCTTTTGGGTTTTATCCATTTATTATGGGAACGCTTTGGGTAACTGCTATTTCAATAATAATCGCTTTGCCATTGTCTTTACTTACAGCAATTTACCTTTCGGAATATGCGCCAGTTCGTATTCGAAAATTAACATTGCCATTGATCGAATTATTATCTGGGATTCCACCTGTACTTTTTGGTGTTTGGGGAGTTTTGGTAATTGTACCCTTAATCCAAGATCATTTAGCGCCTCATTTCGTAGAATTTACCACAGGATATTCGGTTTTGGCAGGAGGAATTGTTTTGGCAATTATGATTTTTCCGTTAATTATCAGCATTTTAATAGAGGTCTTCGACAATGTCCCGCAAGAATTAAGAGATGCTTCTTTATCTGTTGGAGCGACCCAATGGCAAACGATCAAAAAAGTATTACTTCGAAAATCAGTTGACGGAATTATTGCCGCCACGGTTCTTGCCATTTCAAGAGCCTTTGGTGAAACCATAGCTGTTTTGATGGTTTGTGGAAACTTGGCACAAGTTCCTAATAGTGTTTTCGATTCGGGTTATCCTTTACCCGCATTAATTGCCAATAATTACGGCGAAATGATGTCAATTCCTATGTATGATTCGGCATTGATGTTTGCCGCTTTACTCCTATTTGTCATCATCTTTTTGTTTAATGCCATTTCGAGAATTATATTATTCCGAATCGAAAAAAGAACCAACTAAAAATTAATTATGAATTATAAATTATGAATTATGACCCGAGCCTGAAAGAGCGAATAGGCGAAGCAATTATGTTTAAGTGTTTATAGGTTGAAAACATTAAATAATTCTTAATTACAAAAAATATCAAAATGAGAAAAATAGAAGAAAATATATTTAAAGTCTTGATGATACTAAGTACCGCCATAATAAGCAGCACCTTATTTATGATTGTGTTCACGATATTTTCGAAAGGATTAGGTTCCTTAAATTGGGACATGGTTTCGAAAATTCCCGAAGGAGGATTTTATATTGGTAAAGGTGGTGGAATTCTAAATGCAATTATCGGTTCACTTTATATCACTGTGGGTTCAACATTATTGGGGCTTTTGGTGAGTATTCCGATTGTAATTTACATCAATATTTATGCAAAGAAAAATTCGATGTTAGCCAATATCACTCGATTGTGTTCTGACATATTATTTGGAATTCCATCCATTGTTTACGGTGCTTTCGGATTTGCCATTATGGTTTATATGGGATTAAAAACATCTTTATTAGCAGGAATCATAACCGTAACCTTAATGATAATCCCCATATTGGTAAGAGCCATGGACGAAGCCGTAAGAGTAGTTCCCGAAGACATGAAAAACTCAGTTTATTCACTTGGAGGAACGCGATATGAAACTGCAAAAATAGTATTGCGTCAATCGGTTCCAGGAATTGTAACTGCCATATTATTATCATTTGGTAGAGCGATTGGTGATGCAGCTTGTGTATTATTCACGGCAGGTTTCACGGATAGCATTCCAACCTCTTTGGGACAACCCGCTGCGACATTACCATTATCCATATTTTTTCAATTAAGCAGTCCTATTCAAGAAGTACAAAACCGAGCATATGCAGCGGCTGTAGTGCTCACAATAATTGTTTTAGTCATTAGCATAACAGCAAAAATAGCAAGTAAAAACCTTTCAAAAAATAAAATATGATCCTTCAATCTCATATCAGCATTCAAGATTTAAATGTACACATTGGTGAAAACCACATCCTCAAAAACATCAATATTGATTTTCCAGATAAAAAAGTAACTTCTCTAATTGGTCCTTCTGGTTGTGGAAAAACGACTTTATTAAAAACCATGAACCGCCTTCTCGACCATCAAACGGATGTGCGTGTAGATGGAAAAGTATTGGTTGATGGCGAAAATATCTATGATCCAAAAGTGGAAGTAACTCATATTCGAAAAAAGATGGGATTGCTTTCGCAAAGACCTTTTCCGTTGCCAATGAACATTTATGACAATGTGGCTTATGGTCAGCGAATTCACGGAAACCACAACAAAAAAGAACTAGACGAAATTGTAGAAAAATACCTTCGAAGCGTCAACCTTTGGGACGAAGTGAAAGACAGATTAAAATCGCCAGCCACTCGCCTTTCTATTGGACAACAACAAAGATTGTGTTTGGCAAGAGGATTGGCGATTGAGCCTGAAATCATCTTGGGTGATGAACCAACATCGGCTTTAGATCCTATTTCTACACAAGCCATCGAAGAATTGTTTTTGCAATTAAAAGACAAATACACCATTGTATTAGTAACGCACATTTTGCGTCAAGCCCGAAGAGTTTCTGATTATGTGGGATTCGTCTATATGGGCGAAATCATCGAATTTGGACCTACTGAAGAAGTATTGCTTAACCCGAAAGAAAAACTAACAAAAGATTATGTAAAAGGATTCTTGAGTTAAATTTCGGATACAAAATAACTAAAAAGTCGCAATTGAGAAGTTTTTCTTAATTGCAACTTTTTTCTATAACTTAAAAAAAACATCTGTTAAATAAAAAACAGTATCTATGAATTGTAAAATTCCGTTTTCAGTTAAAACATTTTCATCGTGAAGATCTTCTAAAATAACACCTAATTCGGGATTAAAATAATCATTATTCCGGGTATTAATAAAGCCATTATTGAGCATGAATTTTTTTACTACATCTAAATCCGTTTTCTCTGTAGCTTTAACAAAGGCTTGTTGTACAACAGCATATAAAACTTCATTGTCTTTATAAAAACCTAATAATTGATATGCTGTGTCTGGAAAAAAATAATTATTAAGCAATAAATTATTAAAGTAATCTATCCAAGAATTATAAAAAATGGTGTCATTTAGCTTGATTACTGTTTTGCCATCTTTTAGATATACTTTTTGTTCTGCACCTTCCGAAACATAATTTTCTAAATTAATATCCGTAACCCAAAGTGCATTTTTTTCAACATATAGAATTAAGCAATCTGTTTCTTGTTTTTTGAAATGCTTACCTTCTTCAACCAAATCACTTGTGCTTTAGCTTCTTTCAAGGTAACTGGCTGTTGCTTGGATAATTGCTCCATGCTTAACTTGGCTCTTTCCTGAAATGATAAGTTGCAATTCATATTTCATTTATTTAAAATAATTATTTGTACAAATTTACAAATAATATCTCCAATTATTTCTCTCTAATATAAATGTCTATTGGAACACCTGAAAAGTCCCAGTTCTCCCGAATTTTATTCTCAAGGTAACGTTTATAAGGTTCCTTAACATATTGCGGCATATTGGCAAAAAACACAAACTGTGGCGTTGGTGTTGGCAACTGCATGCAATATTTAATTTTTACATATTTCCCTTTTGTTGCTGGTGGCGGATAGGCTTCGATCACTTTCAACATAAATTCGTTGAATTTTGAAGTCGCAATATGTTGTTTTCTATTTTCGAAAACCTGAACGGTAGCTTCCAATGCTTTCAACAAACGTTGTTTTGTCAATGCCGAAACAAAAAGAATAGGCACATCGGTAAATGGCATTAATTCTTCTCTAATCTTGGCTTCGTAATCTCGGGTTGACATAGTGTCTTTTTCGACCAAATCCCATTTGTTTACCAAAATCACAACTCCTTT
>CANBWX010000154.1 GCA_947373225.1 Flavobacteriaceae bacterium
ATTATAAATAGTTACGAAAAGGTTGTAGTTAACTACTAATTACTTTATTTTTGCCTAACTTTTATAAATTTTATTCAAATTTCTTATGGCAAAATCTGCGTTATTAAAGTCATCCATTGCAAAAAAATTCGCAATGGCACTTTCTGGACTTTTTTTGATTCTATTTCTATCGTTGCATTTCTTTATTAATATGACTTCGGTTTTTAGTGCCGATGCATTCAATGCAATGTCTCATTTTATGGGTTACAATCCATTAATTCAGTTTGTTATGCAGCCTGTTCTGGTTGCAGGTGTTATTTTTCATTTCGTTATGGGAATGGTTTTAGAAGTGAAAAACCGAAAAGCAAGACCAATTGCTTATGTAAATTACAACGGAGCTGCAAATGCTTCTTGGGCTTCTAGAAATATGATTATTTCTGGATTGGTTGTTTTAGCATTTATCGGACTTCATTTTTATGATTTCTGGCTTCAAGAAATCACTTACAAGTACGTTGAACATAATTCTCAAGAACCTACAAGGTATTTTGGTGAGTTAGTTGGAAAATTCGAAAGTCCAGTTCGTACCGGTTTGTATTGTGTTGCTTTTTTATTGTTATCTGTGCATTTATGGCACGGTTTCAACTCTTCGTTTCAATCGGTAGGGTTTAACAATAAATATTCAAAAGCGTTACACAAACTTGGATATGCTTTCGCAATAGTTGTTCCTTTTGGGTTCATTTTTATTGCTTTATTTCATCATTTTAATCAAATTTAATTCAATTAATAATGGCATTAGATTCAAAAGTTCCTAGCGGTCCAATTTCGGACAAATGGACAAACTATAAAGATCATATTAATTTAGTAAATCCTGCTAACAAACGTAATATCGATATTATCGTTGTTGGTACTGGACTTGCTGGAGGTTCTGCTGCTGCAACTTTGGCAGAATTAGGATATAACGTAAAAACTTTTTGCTTTCAAGATTCACCACGTCGTGCGCACTCAATCGCTGCACAAGGTGGAATTAATGCAGCAAAAAATTATCAAGGAGACGGGGATTCAACTTTTCGTTTGTTTTATGATACTATAAAAGGAGGCGATTATCGTTCTCGTGAGGCAAACGTTCACCGTTTAGCCGAAGTTTCTACTAATATTATTGACCAATGCGTGATGCAAGGGGTGCCATTGGCACGTGAATATGGTGGATTGTTAGACAATCGTTCTTTTGGTGGAACTTTGGTAGCAAGAACATTTTATGCTAAAGGTCAAACCGGACAACAATTATTATTAGGTGCTTATTCTGCCATGAACCGTCAAATTGGTCGTGGAAAAATAAAATCGAATACGCGTCACGAAATGCTAGATTTAGTATTAGTTGATGGAAAAGCTCGTGGAATTATCGCTCGTAATTTGGTTACTGGAGAAATCGAAAGACATTCGGCTCACGCTGTAGTAATTGCTTCAGGTGGTTACGGAAATGTTTTCTTCCTTTCTACTTACGCTATGGGAAGTAATGCAACCGCAGCTTGGAAAATACATAAAAAAGGAGCGTTTTTTGCCAATCCTTGTTACACACAAATTCACCCAACCTGTATTCCTGTTTCAGGAGATCACCAATCGAAATTGACCTTGATGTCAGAATCATTGCGTAATGACGGTCGTATTTGGGTCCCTGCAAAACTCGAAGATGCAAAAGCAATTCGTGAAGGAAAGAAAAAACCAGCCGATTTAAAAGAAGAAGAAAGAGATTATTACTTGGAAAGAAGATACCCATCTTTTGGAAATCTTGTACCTCGTGATGTTGCTTCTCGTGCTGCCAAAGAAAGATGTGATGCTGGTTTTGGAGTAAACAAAACGGGAGAAGCCGTTTACTTGGATTTTGCTTCAGCGATTCAACGTTACGGAAAAGAGCAAGCTTACATAAAAGGTTTGGACGCCAATGATGCCAAATTAATTATCGATTTAGGAGCAGCAGTTGTTGCTAATAAATATGGTAACTTGTTCCAAATGTATGAGAAAATCGTTGATGAAGATCCCTATAAAACTCCAATGATGATTTACCCAGCGGTGCATTATACAATGGGTGGAACTTGGGTTGATTATAACTTACAAACTACAATTCCAGGTTGTTTCTCTATTGGGGAATCCAACTTTTCGGATCACGGTGCTAATAGATTAGGTGCTTCGGCATTGATGCAAGGTTTAGCAGATGGTTATTTTGTATTACCATACACAATAGGGGATTATTTAGCTCCGGATATTAAAACAGGAACAATCTCTACAGATTTACCTGAATTTGTTGAAGCAGAGAAAAAAGTGAAAGATCAAATTGAAAAATTCATCAATAATAACGGAACCCATTCTGTAGATTATTTCCATAAGAAATTAGGAAAAATCATGTGGAATAAAGTGGGTATGGCTCGAAATGCTAAAGGTTTGGCCGAAGCAATCGAAGAAATTGCCGCTTTACGTGAAGAGTTTTACAAAGATGTAAAAGTTCCTGGAACTGCTAATAGTTTCAACCAAGAATTAGAAAAAGCAGGTCGCGTCGCCGATTTCCTTGAATTAGGAGAATTGTTTGCCAAAGATGCCTTGCACCGTAATGAATCATGTGGAGGTCACTTCCGTGAAGAATACCAATCTGAAGAAGGAGAAGCACAACGTGATGATGAAAACTTTGCTTATGTTGCCGCATGGGAATATAAAGGAAAACCAAGCGATGCTGTTTTGCACAAAGAACCATTGGTATTTGAAAACATTAAATTGGTAACTCGTAGTTATAAATAGAAATTAGTCAAAGGTCAAACGTCTTAAAGTCAAATGACTTTCGACTTTCGACTTTAAGACTTTCAAACTAAAAAATATGAAACTTACATTACAAATATGGCGTCAAAAAGATGCCAAAGCAGCGGGAAAAATAGTTGAATATCCACTTGACGGAATCGAAGGCGATATGTCTTTTCTTGAAATGTTGGATGTTCTTAACGAACAATTAATCAATAAAGGAGACGAACCAGTTTCTTTTGACCACGATTGTCGCGAAGGAATTTGCGGAACTTGTTCTTTGTTTATTAACGGAGAAGCACACGGACCAGATAGAGGAATACCTACTTGTCAGTTGCACATGCGTATGTTTAAAGATGGTGATACCATTTTCATCGAACCATTTAGAGCAGCTGCATTTCCAGTAATCAAAGATTTAGTGGTTGATAGAAGCGCTTTCGACAGAATTCAACATGCTGGTGGATTTATATCGGTAAATACTTCTGGAAATCCAGTGGATGCTAATACAATTCCAATTCCAAAACATGATGCAGATAGGGCCTTTGATGCTGCTACTTGCATTGGTTGTGGAGCTTGTGTTGCCACTTGTAAAAACTCTTCGGCAATGTTATTCGTTGCTGCAAAAGTATCTCAATTTGCTTTGTTACCACAAGGAAGAGTGGAAGCTACTGATCGTGTATTGAACATGATTAATCAAATGGATGCTGAAGGTTTTGGTAACTGTACTAATACTGGAGCTTGCGAAGTAGAATGTCCTAAAGGAATTTCATTAGAAAATATTGCTCGTATGAATAGAGAATATTTAAGCGCAAGTTTGAAAGGATAATTTTTAGGCAAAAGCCAAAAGTCTATAGAAAACGCATTCATTGATTTGGATGCGTTTTTTTTTGTTGCTATCTAAAACTTAATTTCCTTAAAATCTTTAGGGTTCGAAATTTTAAATTAATTTTATAAAATGAAAATCGCTATAATCCAATCGCCATTATCTTGGGAAAACCCAACCGAAAACCGAAACTATTTCGAAGAAAAAATCAATACCATTACTGAAAAAGTAGATTTGATTGTGCTTCCCGAAATGTTTACGACGGGTTTTACGATGAATCCTTCTTCCGTTGCCGAAACGATGCAAGGCGAAACAATATTGTGGCTTCAATCTTTGGCTAAAGCCAAAAATAGCGCCATTACAGGAAGCGTAGTTATTACCGAAAACGGCAATTTTTATAATCGTTTAGTATTTGTTTTTCCGTCTGGCGAAATACAATTTTACGATAAACGACACTTGTTTACTTTGGCTGGCGAAGACAAAGTCTATACTTCTGGCGAAGAAAAATTGATTGTAGAATATTTGGGTTGGAAAATTTGTCCGTTGGTGTGTTACGATTTGCGTTTCCCGGTTTTTGCCCGAAATACCGAAGATTATGACGTGTTGCTTTATGTTGCCAATTGGCCAAAAGTACGCACGAACGCTTGGAATATTTTGCTAAAAGCGCGTTCCGTCGAGAATTTATGTTATACCATTGGTGTGAATAGAATAGGTTTTGATAACAACAATTTTGAATACATTGGGCATTCGCAAGTAGTCGATTTCCTAGGCAATTACATTCTTGAACCACAAGAAATCGAAAGTGTTTTCATTGTCGAATTAAGCAAAGAAAAACTACACGAAACCAGACAAAAATTCGGTTTTCTAAACGATAAAGATACTTTCGAACTAAAAGCCCATTGATGATTTCCCTTTCTTGTTTTTCTTCTTATTATCCTTTTTCTTTTTTGGTTGAGGTATGTAGGGAAGACTTACGTCGAAAACCTGCTCCACATCCCAATTAGCGCGAACATCAATTTCTTTGGAGAAATAAACCACTTCCTCAGCTTGACGTTTTTTTAAATAATTTCCTGTATCCCAAACCCTATTTTTGTTGTCATCATAAATAACCCG
>CANBWX010000155.1 GCA_947373225.1 Flavobacteriaceae bacterium
AGCGCTGAAAGTTGGGTTATCCCAAATTCGTGCTTGAATGGTAAGCGCTTTCGACACATCGATATTATAATGTGCGGCGAGCAATGCCAAGTTGTTTTTAAGAAATTGTGCTTCGCAATCTTCAAGCGTAATTGTTTTTTGAGCTATAACAATCTGATTGGCAAACAAGAGCAGTAGCAATCCTACTATTTTTTTCATTGTATCATTTATTTTGATACAAATATGCTATCAAGAGGCTTTAAGACGCCTTAATATTGAACTTAAAAATCACTTAAAAATGGAATAGTAGTTGAAATAAATTAGTATTTTCATTAGGAACACTATAGATTATTTTGGCTTTATGCAAGGATAGAATTCGTTGAACAATTCGTAAACCAAGTCCAAAACCAGTAGTTCCTTTTGAGTTTTGACCTCGCATAAAAGGTTCAAATAGCGTTTTTTGTTCGCTTTCATTAAGAGTTTTTCCTGTATTCGAAACTGAAATTATAAGGTTATGATTTTTACAACTAATTTTGACTTTTGCTTGCTTGTTGTCAGAATAAACGCAGGCATTTTTGAGAACATTACTAATTGCAATTTCCAATAATGTTTTGTTTCCCTTAATTTCCAATAAAGAATCTAGGTTTTCATTTTCCTCAATTTCGAAGTGAATAACAAAGTCGGGAAATGTTTTATTGAGTTTTTCTATCGACGAAAACAAGATTTCATCTAATCGATGACTTTCATTATGATCTTGTTTATTTGAATCTAATTTTGATAAAATCAGCAACGAATGTATCAATTCGGTTAACTGATTAACATCCGAAAGTATTGTGTTTAAGAAGCTTTTTGTTTCAGTATCAGTTTCTTTTTTGGTGCTAAAATTTTCTATTTGAGAGGTAATTCTAGACAATGGAGTTCGGAGCTCATGTGAAGCGTGAGCGGTGAATTCTTTTTGTTTTTCATACGAAATTTCAATTCGATCCATCATAAAATTGAATTCATTAGCAATCAAATCTATTTCGTTTTTATTGCTTTTTACTTCAACTCGAGTATCCAAATTGTTTTCGTTGATGTTTTTTATTTTTTGATGAAATGATCCTAAAGGACTCATTACTTTTTTGACAGTATAAGAAGTCACAATCCAGCATATAGCTGTAAAAAAGAGATACGAAATAATAAGAATGAATCTTAAATAAAGTAGTTTTCGATTACCGTTACTATCGTTTGCAGAAATTAAAGCATAGAAATCTTTGTCTTTAGTATCATAGAAAATACCATAAACTTCATAGTCTCCTTGTTTTTTAAATGAAGTCTTATTTGTTTTTAATTCTTTCAAATCTTCAACAGACCAATTTATTTTGGCATCATCAATACTGCTGTAAATTAGATTATAATTAGAATCGAAAATTAGTGTTTTCTCATCATATAATTGATTAATTGAGTTTTGATCAATCATTTTTATTATTTGACGATCATTTTCCTTGACATCGGCTAATAACTTAATACTCGAAAGGGCTTTAGTTTCGAGCCTATTTCGAAAATCTTCCTTGCGAAAATTAGAATATAGTATAAATATAAATGTAGAAGCTAAGCCAAATAAGACTGTAAAAAGCAAACTTACATATAACGAGATTCGGTTTTTTAATGTCATTCGGCTTCTTTTAAATAGTAACCATAACCTATTTTGGTATGGATTAATTTTACAGAATGCTCTTTGTCAATTTTTTTTCGCAAGAAATTAATGTAAACTTCAATTGTATTCTGATTGGTTTCGATATGATAATCCCAAAGTTTTTCTGCGATAAATTGTTTTGAAACTACAATTCCATTGGCATTCGCCAAAATCAAGAGGAGTTTAAATTCTTTTGGAGTCAATTTAATTTCTTCACCTGATCTAAAAACCTTCATTTCATGTTCTAGAATTTCTAAATCCTGAATGATAATCTTTTCTTGAATTTGCTGCGGAATTTCTTTTCTTCGTAAAAGTGAAGTTACTCTAGCAAATAATTCGTCAAAATGAAATGGTTTTACAAGATAATCGTCAGCACCATTTTCGAATGAACTCAATTTATCCTCAATTTCACCAAAAGCGGTCAACATTATAATTGGTGTTTTTTTATCTATTTCTCGAATAGATTTGCAAACTTCGATTCCGTTTTTACCTGGAACATTAATATCCAAGATAATTATATCGTAATCATTGGGCTTGTATTTTTTGAGAATCATTAAACCATCGTAAAACGGAGTGCATTCAAAAAATTTTGAAGTAAAAAAAGTTACAATCTCTTTTGATAAAGTAAAATCGTCTTCGAGGATTAAAATTTTCATGGAATTGTTAATTTGGTTATTTGTTTAATCGGCTAAACGAATAACCAAATTAACGTTTAAACAGGTTTTTATTTAAAATAAGAAAAGGTTTCGTTGTTTTCTATCTTCAATAAAGTTTCATAAATCAGTTTTATCACGTTTTCAACATCTTCACGATGCACCATTTCTACCGTTGTGTGCATATAGCGCAAAGGCAAAGATATTAGTGCCGAAGCAACACCACCATTACTGTAAGCAAAAGCATCGGTGTCGGTTCCAGTAGATCTAGATGAAGCTTGGCGCTGAAACGGAATTTCATTCGCTTCGGCAGTAGTAAGAATAAGTTCTCTCAAATTATTTTGAACGGCTGGCGCATAAGTAATTACAGGTCCTTTACCAATTTTTGTGTCGCCTTCGGTCTTTGCTTCAATCATTGGAGTCGAAGTGTCATGACAAACATCAGTTACAATAGCAACATTAGGTTTGATGGTTTTGGTAATCATTTCGGCACCTCGAAGGCCAACTTCTTCTTGAACGGAGTTAGTAACATATAATCCAAAAGGTAGTTTTATTTTGTTTTCGTGAAGCAAACGAGCCACTTCGGCAATCATAAAACCACCCATTCTATTATCAATGGCGCGACAAACGAATTTATTCTCGTTAAGAATCATAAATTCATCAGGATATGTGATTACACATCCAACATGAATGCCCAATTTTTCAATTTCTTCCTTAGAACCACAGCCACAATCAATGAAAATATTGCTGATTTTTGGAGATTCTTCTTTGCCTCGGTTGCGGGTATGAATGGCTGGCCAACCAAAAAGACCTTTTACAATTCCTTTCTTGGTATGGATATTTACTCGTTTTGAAGGTGCAATTTGATGATCGGAACCACCATTTCGTACAACATAAATCAATCCATCGTCGGTAATATAATTCACATACCAAGCAATTTCATCGGCATGACCTTCAATTACTACTCTATAAGGAGCATCTGGATTGATGATTCCCACCACAGTTCCGTAGGTATCTGTAATAAATGTATCTACATAAGGTTTTACATATTCCATCCAAAGTTTTTGACCGTCACTTTCATAACCTGTAGGAGAGGCGTTGTTAAGGTAGTTTTCTAAAAACGTAAGAGAAGACTCTTTTAATATTGATTTTGAACTCATAAAATTATTTTTTGCTAAATTATAAATTTGGCATTACAGTTGTATATATAATGTATAATTTTGTGACATAAATTTTTCCTAAAATGAAGATTATTAAATATATCTTATTTTTCTTTTTGATTACAATTTCGGTTAGCGCGCAAGTCATCCAGAAAGACACCACTAAAGTGGGCTATGCCTTAACCGAAAAGGATTCTATACTTGGCGATACCATTCATTTAGAAGAAATAGTTATCTATAAAGAAAAACTCAACCCTGAGGCGCAAAAACAATTTATTCTTCTTCGAAACCGAGTATATATTGCCTATCCGTATGCAAAACTAGCCGCCGAACGATTGACCAACCTTAATAAAGGAATGGCAAGTCTTACTAATAATAGGGATAAAAAAAAATATTTTAAAATAGTCGAAGATTATTTAACGAATGAATTTGAAGCCAAACTCAAAAAGCTGTCCCGCAAACAAGGGCAAATACTAGTAAAGTTAATTCATAGACAAACTGGAGTTACCACTTATGAGCTAATACGAAATCTAAAAAGCAGTTGGAAAGCCTTTTGGTCTAATGCAGCAGCCAGAATGTTCGACATAAATCTCAAAACTCCATACGCACCCTATCAAGACAATGAAGATTTCCTCATTGAAACCATATTAGTACGAGCCTTCGATTCGGGTCGATTAATAAATCAACCTCCCGTAACCCCAATAGATTATAATAATCTCAATGATTTTTGGGTTGCCAAAGCTATAAAAACAAACAAATAATATTTTTTGGGCGTTCCCTATTATAAAACAAATAAGGCTATACCCTGCGGGATATAGCCTTATTTGTTTTATAATAGGTCGGGCTATTCGCTACAAGTCCTCGCCACGCCCCGAAAGGCGTTGCTGTGGGCTTTCCGCTTCTATCCCTAACGCAGAATTGTCATTGCTAGGAACGAAGCAATCTCAAAACATTCCTCCTTATATATAGTATGGAAAACTATAATTATTGCAGTTCCAATCAAAGACACGAAACTCAAATCTTTACTATTCACCAAGAATTCCATCCACAAACACTACTAAAATCCTTCGTATCGCGCCTTCCTCTCCTTAGGAGAGGGT
>CANBWX010000156.1 GCA_947373225.1 Flavobacteriaceae bacterium
GAAAAAGGAAGCGAAGAAGAAAAATTAGTTGAAGTATTAATGAATCCAATTGATTGGATAGCCCCCTAACCCCCGAAGGGGGAATAGCAGCAAAAATTTCAATGTTCAAAAAATTATTTATTGTTTAATTAAAATCCTATTTACCCCTAATAGGCATTCCCCCTTCGGGGGTTAGGGGGCTTTATATGTTCCCATTACAAAGAGGCAGAAGATTACGGGTGAACGAAAGCATTCGTTCCTTAGTTCGTGAAACAACATTAAGTCCAAGTGATTTTATGTTCCCCATGTTTATTGCAGAAGGAGAAAACGTAAAAGTTGAAATTCCATCTATGGTTGGGATTTATCGTCGTTCGATTGATTTAACTGTTGAAGAAGTCAAAGAGATTTTTGCTTTGGGAATTCGTGCCGTAAACATTTACGTAAAAGTAGACGAATCGCTAAAAGACAACACCGGAAAAGAAGCTTGGAATCCTGATGGATTAATGCAAAGAGCTATCAAAGCGATCAAAGCAGCTTGCCCAGAAATGATTGTCATGCCCGATGTGGCTTTAGATCCATACTCTATTTATGGTCATGACGGAATCATTGCAAATGGCGATGTAGAAAATGATTCTACCAACGAAGCTTTGGTAAAAATGGCAGTTTCTCATGCACAAGCTGGAGCCGATTTCGTTGCTCCATCCGACATGATGGACGGTCGCGTTTTGCGCCTTCGTCAAGGATTAGATGCCGCTGGTTACCAAAACGTTGGGATTATGAGTTATTCGGCTAAATATGCTTCGGCATTTTATGGTCCATTTCGCGATGCTTTGGGAAGTGCGCCAAAAGATGCAGATATCGAAGTTCCAAAAGACAAGAAAACCTACCAAATGGATTATGCCAACCGCATCGAAGCCATCAAAGAAGCCTTAATGGACGTTGAAGAAGGTGCCGATATGGTGATGGTGAAACCCGGAATTGCGTATCTAGATATTGTTCGTGAAGTTAAAAATGCCGTGAATGTTCCCGTAACTGTTTTTCATGTTTCGGGCGAATATGCTATGATAAAAGCTGCATCCGAAAGAGGTTGGCTCGATCACGACAAAATTATGATGGAACAATTAATGTGTATCAAACGTGCAGGAGCAAGTCTTATTTCGACTTATTTTGCCAAAGAAGCAGCCGTTATTTTAAATCGATAAAAATGAAAAAAACACTCTTCTTATTCTCTGTTTTAATGTTCTTGTCTTGTAAAAAAGAGAGTCAAGAATCCTTTGGCAAAGTAGAAAAAACTACCGAAGTTCAGAAACCCGTAGATCTAGGAAAGTCAATTTTCGAAGGAAAAGGAGTTTGTGTCGCTTGCCATAAAACCGATGTAAAACTCGTGGGGCCAAGCCTGCAAGACATTGCCAAAATCTACAAAGACAAAAAAGGGAATATGGTTACTTTCCTTAAAGGCGAAGGACAACCTATTGTTGACCCAACAAAATACGAGTTAATGAAACCTAATTTAACAATAACAAAAACTTTTACTGACGAAGAATTAAAAGCTCTCGAGACGTATGTGTATTCAAATTTAAAGTAATTTTCAGGAGCTAATCCTGCTGTTCGCTATATATTTGCGGCTGAACTCCAGCCACAAATGATGCCGCTTCCATCAGGGCTAAAACAAAAACCATTTCATCCGAGATGGTTTTTGTTTTAACAAACTAAATATCTTCACATTCTTATTTTATACCACCAAAAGCCCCAAAACAACTGTTCTTATGTAAAATTTCTGTTGTCGAAAACCCTACCTTTTTCATTAAATCTAATTGATAATTCATCGACCTTGGAGTATCTTCTTTTTCGATATAATCAAAAACTTTCTGTTGGTATATTTTGCCTCCATGTTGCTTTAAATAATCGCCATACATTTTCCAAACCAATTTATTGACGGATGAATTTTCCTGAATAATTAAATCAGAAATCATTAAACAACCACCTGGTTTTAGACAATCAAATAATTTTTTAAAAACAAATTCCCAATCTGAGTCTTCTCTCAGATGATGTAAAACAGCACCAGCCAAAATAATGTCAAAATGATTTTTGGGTAACAACACGTCTCGAATGTCGCCTTGAATTACGGTTATTTTTCCAGAAGTAACTTCTGTAACTCGTTGTTTTGCTTTATCCAACATATTTTTACTTAAATCTATCAAGGTGCAATTTAAGTTTGTCAATTTTGATAGCATTTTTAAACTGTAATTTCCAGCTCCGCAGCCCAAATCTAGAAGGGATGTTGCATTTGGATTTATTGCTTTTGCAGCTGAAGTTAAAAGTTCTAAAGAAAGTGTTGCATCTATCGTAGCAACCTGACCAGTTTCTATGTTCGAAAAACGTTCTACTTCATTATCGAAGCGTTCTCTTATTTCTGTAACTGTTGATTTTTTCATGATGTCGATTTTTTTTACAAACCTATAATTTTTATATATGACTTAAAAATACTTATTTTGTCATTTTTTAATACTAAAAAGGTATTTATGGAACTACGACATTTAAAATATTTCTTGAAACTTGCCGAAGAGTTGAGCTTTATTCGTGCTGCCGAAAAATTATTTATTTCGCAACCACCACTGAGTCGCCAAATCAAAGAATTGGAAATCGAGATTGGAGCGCAACTTTTTGAGCGCAATAACAAACGAGTTGTACTTACAGAAGCCGGAAAATTCTATGAAAAAGAAATGGGAGAAGTATTAAAAAACATCGAACGCATCAATATTAAAGCCAAAAAAATAAGTGAAAATAAAAGTGGTGAATTTCGAATTGCATATGTAAGTTCGACTTTTTCAGGAGATATTTCAGCTTTAATTCAATTTTTGTCAAAGGAATACCCTTATGTAAATTTTAGATTATACGAAGTGCCAACTGTAAAACAAATCAAAGCATTAGAAGAATTTAAAATTGATTTAGGTATTATTCGTGCGCCTTTACATTCGCCTAAAATAGCAACACAACTTTGGTACAATGATAGTTTTTCATTGGTATTCAATAAAAATCTATATTCAATCCAATCTGAACAGGAAATCGAAAATTTAGATGAAACAACATTTGTCTTTTTCAACAAAGATTATTCGCCTCAGTATTATGATAATTTATTACAAATTTGTGCTCATTTTGGTTTTACGCCAAAAGTTGTCCATGAGTCGAATAACATTTCTTCGATTATACAATTAGTCAAAAACGGATTAGGAGTTTCGATTGTTCCAACTAATATTTTAAAAAGTCACAATTATCCCGAAATAGGATATATCGAAATAAAATCGATGAATCTTTTTACGGAAATTTTATTAGCTACACCAAGAGAACATCAGTCTGAAATTGCTCAAAAAGCGATTGTATTTTTAATTAAAAAATAGCAATAGTTGCTGTAAAATTTATTTTAATATATTTATCTAATGGAAACAGCTCAAATAAAAACGCCCTTAGGAATTGCCAAAATAGTAGGCGATGAAAACGGTATTTCGGTAATTTCCATTTTAGATGATGCAGAAGTTTCGACAACAATTCCAGTTTTTTTACAAGAAGCAGTTTCGCAACTCAACGACTATTTCGATGGAATAAGAACCGATTTTACTTTCAAATTAAATCCATCCGGAACCGAATTTCAACAAAAAGTTTGGAAAGGATTACTCGAAATTCCTTTCGGGAAAACCTGCAGTTATATGGATTTATCCAAAAAATTAGGCGACGTCAAAGCGATTCGCGCCGTGGCTTCGGCCAATGGAAAAAACCCGCTTTGGATTGTCGTTCCGTGTCACAGAGTCATCGGAACAGATGGTTCGCTCACAGGTTACGCCGGCGGATTATGGCGCAAGAAATGGTTGCTGGAACATGAAAATCCAACAAATCAACAAAGTTTATTTTAGTTTAGGCGTTTTAGATTGTAAGATATTTACAGTACCTTAGATTTTTAAAATTCAAGTCTATAATTTCTAATCAAGTCTAAGTTATGATCGAAAAAATCAACCTCAATAATATTCTGTTTCTCGATATAGAAACGGTTCCAGAAGTAGAAGATTTCAATTCGCTTGACGATGAAATGAAAGAGCTTTGGGATCACAAAACCCAATACCAGCGCAAGGATGAATTCACACCAGAAGAGTTTTATGAGCGAGCGGGAATTTGGGCCGAGTTTGGGAAAATTGTCTGTATTTCTGTAGGTTATTTTGTGATCAAAGGTGATATTCGAAATTTTCGAGTGACTTCCTTTTTTGGTGAAGAAAAGAAAATCCTACATGATTTTATCAATCTTTTGAACAATCATTTCAATCAACCGCAACACGTTTTATGTGGTCATAACGCCAAGGAATTCGACATTCCGTTTATCGCTCGCCGAATGATTATTAACAATATTGCCATTCCCAACAAACTCAATTTATTTGGCAAAAAACC
>CANBWX010000157.1 GCA_947373225.1 Flavobacteriaceae bacterium
AGTGTATAACCAAAAGTTAAGTTACCCATACGTAAAAAGTCTCCTTTTTCAAGATATTTTGTTGATGGTGTATTAGGATCTGAAGCTGATTGAGTTGAACTCGCAACACTTGGTGTAATATTTCTTAAAGGAAAAGCCCCTTTAAAGAATAATGCTTCAGAAGTGTTGTTGTAAATGTAGTTTCCAAAAGCACCATAGAAAGATACAGCTGCATCAAAACCTTTGTAAGAGAAGCTAGAAGTGAAACCAGCACTCATTTTTGGTAATGCAGTTTTGTTTAATAAATGTTTAGACGCTGTACCTAAACCTGTTGGATTACCATTTGCATCTGTGTAAATTGAACTACCATCTGCAGCAAGTCCTTTATAGTCAAACATATAATAGCTGTAAAGTGGAGCGTTATTTTGTAAAACTTCAGCAGTTGCACCAGATAAACCTTGACCATTTATTGCACCCATTGGAACAAAAAGAGGGAAGTTTTTTAGTTTATTAGACAAAAATGAAGTATTTGCACTAATATCCCAAGTTAAATCTTGTGTGTTTAGTATTTTATAAGATAATGATATCTCATATCCTTTGTTTTCTAAAGTACCTGGTAAATTCACAAATTGATTTGAATTTGGAGATGGTTGTGTAGAAGTTCCGTCTTTTGCAAAAATCAAATCTTTAGTAGATCTTTGAAAATAATCAAATCCACCTGTCAATTTGTTGTTTAACAATGTAAAATCTAACCCAATACCACTAGATAAAGTAGTTTCCCATTTCAAATTAGGATTGCTATTAATTTGATTTCCATAAGATGAAGGAGATACATAACTAGCAAATGCTATAGCTGAGTTAGGTGAAAATTCTTGATTACCAGTAAGTCCATAAGAACCTCTAATTTTCAAATCATTTACTAAACCTTCTTTACTGTCAAATATTTTATAAGCAGCACCTACAGAATAAAAGTTGCCATATTTGTTATTTGCCCCTAGTTTAGAACTACCATCTTTACGAATTGTAGCATTTACATTTAAATTTTTGTAAAGACTAGCAGTTGCTCTTGCGAAATAAGACTGAAGATTAACTTCATTTCTATAAGATGCAGAACCAAAAGTTCCATCTTTCCATGTGATTGACCCTTGTACATCATCAATTAAATTAGTTTGGTTTGGATTAAATCCTATACCAGTAATTCCATTTTGATTAAAGTTATAGTTATAATATGAATACCCACCAATTAAATCTAAATTAAAATTATCGCTAAAATCTTTGTTATAATCTA
This sequence comes from Flavobacteriaceae bacterium, assembly GCA_947373225.1. GTDB lineage: Bacteria > Bacteroidota > Bacteroidia > Flavobacteriales > Flavobacteriaceae > Flavobacterium. The sequence continues at coordinate 1,268 of CANBWX010000157.1, forward strand.
AAGTATGTTCAAAGGTTTTGTTGAATTTATTAACATTAGTAATGTTAGCTTGACCGTAGTAAGTGTTTCCATCTTGAGCATAAGTAGTTTGTGCAACTCCAGAAATTTGCATTGTTGGCAACAACTGACTTTTTCTTGATGAATTTGAATTATCAACAGCAAACAAGAAGTTATATTTTAAATGGTTGTTGATTTTAATTTTTGTATTCATACTTGCTAATATTCTAGAAGTATTTGTATAATCTGTATATGCGTTTTCTAATTGTACTGGATTCAAATAATCATTACCTTTTACATGGTAAGATCCATCAGCATTGTAGATTGGTAATGTAGGATTCCAATATAATGCAGAACCAATTATATTACCTATGTACCCTGCATTGTTGGATATCATTGCTGATTTATCTCTAATACCTGCATACATTATTTTTGGTTCCAATGTTAAAAATCCACCTAAAAATTCAGTAGAATTTGACATGCTTATTGTATATTTATCAATACCTGAATTTTTAACAATACCTTCTGTATTACTTGCTCCAATAGAGATACGTGTAGATGAATTTCCTGATCTTACCCCATAAGATAAATCATTATTATAAGACAATCCATTTTGTAAAACTGCTTTTTTCCAGTCATATCCAGTTGAACCAGCATTTGTACCACCAGCGGCAAGATATTGTGCCGAAGACAATACTCCTTCAAATTTACTTGCATAAGAACTAAATCCTACAGAAGATGAATAGTTTAAAGTAGGTTCAGCACTTTTAGATTTTTTGGTAGTAATAATAATTACACCATTTGCACCTCTAGCACCATAGATAGCAGTAGAAGAAGCATCTTTCAAAATAGACATACTTTCGATGTCGTTTTGATTGATGAAATTTAATGGGCTTTTTGCAGATGAAGTCCCTAATCCTGTGTCAGCACCACCAGCAGCAGTATCTCCACCATCCAAAGGCACACCATCAACTACAATAAGAGGACCATTACCAGAACGAATAGAAGAAGTACCTCTAATTCTGATTGACATTCCTCCTCCTGGCTCTCCACTAGATGAAGTTACTTGTACACCAGAAACTTTTCCTTGCAATAATGATGCAGGGTTTGTTGCAGCTACATTATCAAATTTCTTTGAATTAATTTGATCAACTGCACCAGTTGCATCTTTTTTCTTAACAGAACCGTAACCGATAACGACTACTTCTTTTAATTCTGCATTGTCAGCAGTTAGAGTTACTTTTACAGTACTTTTTCCTCCTACTTTAACTTCTTGCGATTTTAGTCCAATAAAACTGAAAACTAAAACTGCATTTGGTCCCACTTTTTTGATCGTAAATTTTCCATCCAGATCGGTTTGTGCTCCATTTGTTGTTCCTTTTACTAAAATAGTAGCCCCTGGAAGTGGACCACTAGAATCAGATACTGTACCTGACACATCTTGCGAATAAGTCAAACCTGTACATAGCATCGTTAGAAACACCATCAAGCCTTTAATTAGACTATTTTTCATACGTAATAAATAAGTTTGGTTAGTAATTATATTTAATTAGTTTAAATAACTGTTCAAACATAAATAATAAAATTATGATAATATTAAGAAAATTGTAACTTTAACGTTTTCGTAGCGCCGAAAACGTTTTCGATTTCGAAATTAATCTCATAAAAAATTCCCTTTAAAATTATACTATGTATAAAAAATAAGTAATAAAAAAACACATTTGTTTGTTCTGGCTTGTTTTCAGTAGTTTTTTAACATCTTAATCCCACTTTGTCTGAAAAGGGATGTGTTCATTGGTTTTACTGGCTTTTAACACTTATTTTGGTGTTGTTTTTGGGTATATTTATCTTAAATTAACAGTATAATTGAATGATAATTATTCAATACTCTTAAAATTTATATAATTTTAGTAGTAAATTATGATAAAGAATTTGATTCTATTTTCAATGCAACATTATAGAAATATAATTGCTAAAAAAATGGGTTCTACTTTGTTATCAAAGTAGAACCCATTTAATAATTTTCGAATATGCTTATTGCACTTCGATTATTTCTAAAACTACGCTAGTTCGTTTTAAATTCACATTCGGATTTATTCCTACTTTCATCAGGAAATCCCCTGAGTAAACTTTATTAGAATCAATTGTTGAGGTGGTTCCTGGGAATAAGTTAATTTCTTTAACCGTATATTTTTTCTTTGGATTTAATCCATTTAATACCACTGGTCGCTCTGTTGCCGTTATGTTAAATCGATTATTAACCAAGTAATTAAATACAATTGCTTTATTCTTTTCTAGATTTACATACATCAAAGCTGCAATATCATTTTCATGAGGATTCACTAAGCGATACATGTCGCCATGCCAAACAATATCTTTATACGAGTTGTAATTAGAAATCGCTTGTTTGCAAAATGTTTTATCATCAGGGTTTAATTTGCTCGCTACAATATCAAAACCTAATTTTCCCATACTTGCCACATCCACTCTAAATTTTAGCGGTTGTTTTCCCCAATCGGTAACGTGGTTACAAGTCGCAATCGAAGGAAAGAAATAGGAGTAATCCCATTGTACAAATATTCTTTCTAATGGTTCGGTATCATCCGTTGGCCAAAATTCTGTAAAATACTTCAAGAATTCATAATCGCCACGACCGCCGCCACCAGAACATAACATCATTGGAACTTTTGGATATTTGGCACGAATCCGTTGCAAAACTTTATACAATCCTCGGGTGTAATCTACATACAAATTAGATTGTGATAACCCTTTTTTATTGAGATAAGCCGAATAAGCATTGTAAATGGTAGCATTACAATCCCATTTTATAAACGCTAATTCTGGATTTTTAACAAATAGATTATCTACAATTCCAAAAACAAAATCTTGTACTTCAGGATTTGACAAGTCCAAAACCAATTGGTTTCTATAATAAATTTCCGGTCTTTGGG
>CANBWX010000158.1 GCA_947373225.1 Flavobacteriaceae bacterium
TTTATCCAAAACAAATTTTAAAAAAAATCAATTCGTATCTTCGCAGCGTTAAATAATAATTATGATTCTAGCGATTGATATTGGAAATACAAGAATTAAAGCGGCTGTATTTGAGGGTGATATCCTTTTGGATGTCTTTGTCTTTTTGAAAATAGACCTTCAAAAAAACATTCAAAATATTTTTAAAATACATCAAAAAATAAAAAATTTAGTCGTTTCCGCTGTTTCGGATGTCGAAAAACAATCTTTTTCGATGTTAAATGACGCTCTAAATATTCATTTTGTTTCTCATAATGATCGATTTCCTTTTCGAAACACATACGAAACCCCTCAAACTTTAGGAGTTGATAGAATGGTTCTTGCTGCTGGAGCAACGCTGCGGTTCCCTAATCAGAATAGATTGGTTATAGACGCAGGAACTTGCATCACCTATGATTTTATCGATGAAAATGATAATTATCTAGGTGGAGCTATTTCGCCAGGATTGCAATTACGGTATAAAGCATTGCATGATTATACAGCTAAACTTCCGTTATTGGCTTTGGACAATCCCGAAAATTTTATTGGAAAATCTACTTTAGAATCAATCCATTCTGGAGTGGTAAATGGCTTAGCATATGAAATAGATGGTTTTATCAATACGTATAAAGATAAATATTCAAAATTTATAATAATTTTAACGGGAGGAGACACAGAATTTTTGGCTAACCGATTAAAAAATACCATATTTGCCAATTCAAATTTCCTTCTAGAAAGTTTGAACCAAACATTTCAATATAAAATCAAAAATGATTAAAAAAATTATAATAAGCGCCTGTTTACTTTTTTCAATAGTGTCTTTTTCACAACAAGGAACTTCATCTCCTTATTCTTATTACGGAATAGGCGAAGTTCGATTTAAGGGAGCATTAGAAAATCAATCTATGGGCGGATTAACTGTTGCTCCAGACAGTATTCATATTAATTTGGAAAATCCTGCGGGTTATTCGAATTTGAAACTGACCACTTTTACCTTGGGAGGAACTCAGAGTTATACCAATTTAAAAACTGATAGCCAGAAAGCAAGTGCGCAAAGAACAACTTTAGATTATTTAGCGTTAGGGTTGCCTTTTGGAAAATTTGGAGCTGGTTTCGGATTGATTCCTTATTCATCGGTTGGATATAGAATAGAAACGATCGCTACAGATCCAACAGTTGCCAACAAACGCTTTGATGGTACTGGCGGTTTGAATAAAGTGTTTTTAGGATTTGGATATAAAATACTTCATAATTTAAGCATTGGTGCTGATGCTCATTATAATTTTGGAAGAATAGAAAGTAATAATTTAGAGTTTATGCCTTATGTTCCAATTGGTTCTAGAGAATATAATTTGGCCAATTTATCAGGTGTAAATTTTAATCTTGGATTGATGTACCAAGCTAAAATCAGTAAAAAATTAAACTTTTATAGCAGTTTAAATTATACTCCAGAAAGTGTTTTAAAATCTAGTAATACAAGAGATATTGCAACTGTAAGTTATGATTCAGCTTTTAATTTAACGGTTGTTGATACACTCTCTAATAAAGCAACTAATACCACTTTAAAATTACCAAGTAGATTGTCGATAGGTGCGGGAATTGGTAATTCAGGAAAATGGTTAGTGGGAGCACAAATTACTTTACAAGACAAAGGAAGTTTAGCCAATAATTACAATACAGCAGATAATGTTGTTTACGGAAAATCTCAAAAATATAGCTTAGGCGGATATTACGTTCCCAATAATAAATCGTTTTCAAGTTATGCTGAAAAAATCACTTATAGAGGCGGTTTAAAATATGAAAAAACAGGATTAATTATCAATTCGCAATCTATAAATGATGTTGGTTTGACTCTTGGCGTTGGATTACCAATTACAGGTTCATTTTCTAATATAAACGTTGGTTTAGAATTAGGAAAAAAAGGAACTACAGCTGCTGGTTTGATTCAAGAAAATTATGCCAATTTAAGCGTAAGTTTTTCACTTAATGACAGATGGTTTGTAAAAACTAAATTTAATTAGAAAACCAAATTAGATTTAAACAATTCCTAAATTTGTGTAGCTTTGTATATGGTTTTACTAAAAAAATACAAAATATTTCAGCTTGTCACGGTTTTTGCCGTGACTCTGTTTTTTGGGTGTGAGGGTAATTTTAAAGAGGTACAAAAAATAAATTTCTCTGAGTTCGTACCTAGCGGCGATGCAGATAAAGTAAACTTAAAATATACAGATTCCGGTCGAATCACAGCAGTTTTAGTGAGTACAAAAATGTTAGATTTTGCTACAGTAGCTTTTCCCTTTACAGAATTCCCTAAAGGAATTAATGTTTCGTTATATGATAAAACGGGAAAGAAAACAATCGTAATATCGGATTATGCAGTTTCTTATAAAATGACCAATATTATAGATTTAAAGGGAAATGTGAAAATAATTTCCCAAGATGGTCAAACACTTGAAACAGAGCAATTGTATTTTGACCAAAAAAACGATTGGTTTTTCACCGAAAAAAACTTTAAATTTACAGACCCAAAAGGAGTTTCAAATGGGCAAGGAATCGATTTTAGTAAGGATTTTAAAATTGTAAATTCTCAAAAAATTGCTGGCGAAGTTCTTTCTGCCGAATAAATGCTAAACAAACTATGAAATACTTAAAATACACCCCTTATCTTTATCTTATTATTGGAGCTGTTTTTCTTTATGATGGATTTTCAAAGTGGAATGATGCCAAAGCAGATCCAAAAGTGAGTCTTTTTATTGGTTTTTTGGCTGTTTTTATGTTTTTCTTCCGAAGAAGATTTGCAAAGAAATTAGAAGAACGAAATAGTAAATCGTAATTTATGGAAATAGGTATCATAATAGTGTGTTTAATACTATGTGCCTTTTTTTCGGGTATGGAGATTGCCTTTGTTTCTTCCAATAAAATTTATCTTGAAATAGAAAAAAAACAAGATAGTTTTCAATCGAATATTCTCATAAAACTTACCGAAAAGCCGTCTAAATTTATTGCCGCTATGCTCATCGGAAATGATATTGCATTGGTGGTTTACGGTTTTTTTATGGGTGATTTATTAATGCGATGGATAGATTCATTTGCTTTTCATCTATCGGATTTGTTGAATTTGCTGCTTCAAACGGTTTTATCTACTTTGATTGTCTTGATAACCGCTGAATTTTTGCCAAAAGTATTTTTTCAAATTTATGCCAATACGCTTATAAAGTTTTTTGCGCTGCCGGCCTATTTCTTTTATATTATCTTCTATTTTCTTTCCACCTTTTTTATGTGGGTTTCGGATTTTGTTCTGAAAAAGTTCTTTAAAACCGAGGGAGATTATATTCCGTTATATTTTAGTAAAGCCGAACTCGGGAATTATATTACCGAGCAAATGAGTACCGTTGAAGATCACGAAGAAATGGATTCGGAGATACTAATGTTTCAAAATGCGCTCGAATTTTCAGGTGTAAAAGCCCGAGATATTATGACTCCAAGAACCGAAATCGTGGCTATCGAACTTTTCGATTCGGTGGCGGAACTTAAAGATTTGTTCATAGAAACAGGATATTCTAAAATTGTGATTTACCAAAACTCACTTGATGATATTATAGGTTATGTGCATTCATTTGATTTATTCAAAAAGCCAAAAAGCATTAAGTCGATTCTAATTCCGGTCGAATTTGTTCCTGACACTATTTATATAAAGGATGCAATGGATTTGCTTACCAAAAAACGTAAAAGTGTTGCCGTTGTACTCGACGAATACGGCGGAACATCAGGAATAATAACCATTGAAGACATTGTAGAAGAACTTTTTGGAGAAATTGAAGATGAACATGACTCGGATGAAGAATTAATCGAAAAGGATCTTGGCGAAGGAGTTTATGTTTTTTCAGCTCGATTAGATGTCGAATATTTAAACTTAACTTATAAATTAAGTATTCCCGAAAGTGATTCTTATACCACTCTTGGTGGTTTTATTGTAGATTCAACAAAAGAATTTCCTCAAAAAGAAGACGTAATTACCATAGGAATCTATCATTTTATTATCGAAGAAGCCACAAACAAGAAAATTGAATTGGTGAAAATGACAATAAAAGATTGATTTTTTTTGATAAATCA
>CANBWX010000159.1 GCA_947373225.1 Flavobacteriaceae bacterium
ATTTCTGTGTTTGTACAAAATGAATATATGTCCAATATCGAGCCTTGGGTTGTGACTTCGGGAGGTTTAAATCCTGTAAAGTTGCAAGTTGACGAATCCGATTTTGAGCAAGCTGAAAGTATAATTAAGAATTATTTAGACGGGAATACTATTTTAGAATCCGAAATTTAAAAAAATCCGTGGAATTTGCGCTTGAAAATTTGTTTCATCCGTGTCCAAAAAAAACAAATAAAAATGAAAATAACATTAGACAGAGTAAACGAAAATTTTCACTTTCAATTAAAAAATGATCGTGGACATATCGTGAATTTAGATGCCAGACCTGATTTTGGCGGTAATGACATGGGACCAAGCCCAATGGAATTAATCCTAATGGGGGTTGCAGGTTGTAGCGGAATCGATATGATTTCAATATTAAAAAAGCAACGACAAAACATTACCTCTTTCAAAGCTGAAGTTGAAGGCGAACGCGTTCAAGTTGGCGAAGCAAAACCATTTAAAGATATTTATGTGGTTTTCTTTTTGGAAGGTCCAATAAATGAAGAAAAAGCGGCAAGAGCAGCGCAACTTTCTTTCGAAAAATACTGTTCGGTTTCTAAAACATTAGAACCAACGGCGACTATACATTATAAAGTAGTTTTGAACGGAGTCCCCCTAACCCCCGAAGGGGGAACTGGCAATTGATAGTTGTGAAAATTGAAAGATATATATTAACAAACAAAACGACCCCATTTCAATTCCCCCTTCGGGGGTTAGGGGGCTTATTATGAACGATCAAGAATTTGGTTTTGAAACCAATGCCATACGCAATCAATTAGAGCGCACTCAATATTTAGAACATTCAGTGCCTTTGTTCTTAACTTCTAGTTTTATATTTGAAGACGCCGAAGATATGCGCGCTTCATTTGCCGATGAGAAAGATAGAAATATTTATTCTCGTTATAGCAATCCAAATACCAACGAGTTTATCGGAAAAGTTTGCCAAATGGAAGGCGCGGAGTCTGGTTTTGCATTTGCATCCGGAATGGCTGCGGTGTATTCTACTTTGGCGGCTTTGTTGAATTCAGGCGATCATATTGTGTCGGCTGGAAGTGTATTTGGCGCAACGCATTCTTTGTTTGTTAATTATTTTCCAAAATGGGGAATTGAAACTACCTATTTCGATATTAACAAACCTGAAACTATTGAAAGTTGTATTAAACCAAACACTAAAATTCTTTTTGCCGAATCACCAACGAATCCAGCAATTGATATTATTGATTTGGAATTGCTTGGGGCTATTGCCAAAAAACACAATCTGATTTTGATCATAGACAACTGCTTTGCAACGCCTTATTTGCAACATCCTTTAAAATGGGGAGCGCATTTGGTAATACATTCAGCTACAAAATTAATGGACGGTCAAGGAAGAGTTCTTGGCGGAATAACGGTTGGTGAGGCCGAATTAATTCAAAAAATCTATTTATTTTCTCGATTGACAGGTCCTTCTTTATCACCGTTTAATGCTTGGGTATTGTCGAAAAGTTTAGAAACTTTGGCCATTCGTTTAGACAGACATTGCGAAAATGCAATGAAAGTAGCCGAGTTTTTAGAACAACATCCTAACGTAAATAAAGTAAAATATCCGTTCTTGAAATCGCATCCACAATATGCAATTGCTCAAAAACAAATGAAATTGGGTGGTAATATTGTTGCTTTCGAAATCAAAGGCGGTCTTGAAGCAGGAAGAGCTTTCTTGGATAAAATAAAATTATGTTCGTTATCCCCTAATTTAGGAGATACTAGAACGATTGTTACGCATCCAGCCTCTACAACACATAGTAAATTGTCTGTTGAAGAACGTTTGGCAGTAAGTATTACCGATGGTTTGGTAAGAGTTTCTGTAGGTTTAGAAACTGTGAATGATGTAATCGCTGATTTGGAACAAGCATTATCATAAGATTTTAGATTGATGATTAACGATTTTAGATTGCAGATTTCCAACGCAATAACAATCGTTAATCATCATTATTTTTTCAATACAAAAACATACTTTTGTTGCACATAATATAAATCTCACCAAAGAAAATGAAATTTGAATTAACAAACGCAAGGCATAAAATTTCAGATATTGAATACATTAATGATTTACGTCTTGTGGCAAATAATTTGGGTAAAGATTCCTTAAAACAAAGAGATTATTGCAAGGAAAATGGAGCTAAATTCAATGTTAAAAGTGCTATTAATAGATTTGAAAGTTGGGATAATACTTTGAATATGGCAGGACTTAACGGTGAAAAAAGCCTCAAAGGAATGGAATATGGTGAAAAATGTATTAAAGATGATGTTTTATTGGCAGACTTGGTAAGTGTCGCAAAAGAATTAAACAATCCTAATATATCAATAAGCGAATATAATAAGTATGGTAAGTATACCAATGTAACTATGGGGGCTAGATTTGGTAGTTGGAATCAAGCAAAAGAGAAAGCCAATCTTATTATTGTTAATAAAAGAGATATTTCAAATATAGATTTGTTTAATAACGTTTTCGAATTATGGACACATTTTGGACGTCAGCCAAAATATGGAGAAGTAATCAGTCCCTTGTCTGAATTTAATGGTTCAACTTATGCTAGACGATTTGGTTCTTGGCAACGAGCATTAGAAGCTTTTGTAGATTATATCAATAATATTGAGGATGATTCCGAAGAAGTTGAAATTGAAGAATCACAATTAATATCTATTAATCCAGTTCAAAAAAACAAAAACTCGATCAAAAAAATTAAAGTAAAAAGAACTTCAAGAAATATTAATTTAAGGCTGAGGTTTATGATTTTACAAAGAGATAATTTTACTTGCAAAAAATGCGGTCAATCACCCGCCAAAAACCCTAATGTTATTTTACATGTTGACCATATTATTCCTTGGAGTAAGGAAGGTGAAACAGTTGTCGAAAATCTCGAAACACTTTGTAAGGATTGTAATTTAGGAAAGAGTAATGTTTTTTAATAAACCAAAAATCAGCAATCGTTAATCTTCAATCTAAAATCAAAATGCTTTCAAAAAAAACAAAATACGGAATAAAAGCTTTGACTTTTTTGGCGCGCCAAGAAGATCAAACGCCTGTTGCTATTGCTGAAATTGCAAAAGCAGAACATATTTCGATTAAGTTTCTCGAAAGTATTTTGTTGCTGCTGCGTCATTCTGGTTTTTTGGGTGCCAAAAAAGGAAAAGGTGGCGGTTATTATTTAATAAAAGACCCCAAAGATATTAATATGGCAAAAGTCTATCGCATTCTCGAAGGGCCAATTGCCTTGTTGCCCTGTGCCAGCCATAATTTTTATGAAAAATGCGACGATTGCACGGATGAATCTATTTGTGCCGTTCGTAAGCTGATGATGGAAGTGCGAGACAACACTTTGATGATTTTAGAAAATAACTCCTTGGCGGACATCGCTTTTTAACAATAAAAATTTAAGATAAAGTTTTGTAGTTTGCTAAAAAATAGTACTTTTGCGGACTAATCTACCAAACCGATAGGGTAATAGATTTAATAAAAATAAAATGAGTGCAACAGTAGTAAAAACGTTATTAGAAAAAACAGCTAATTTCTCTATCGAGGAAACTTTGGCTTTTTTGGCTATTGAATACAAAGATAAAGTGGTTTTTTCGACTTCTTTCGGTCAGGAAGATCAAGTGATTACGGCTTTAATCGCCAAAAACGATTTGCCAATTACCATTTTTACTTTGGATACAGGAAGATTATTTCAAGAAACGTACGATGTTTTTCATAAGACCTTGAAAAAGTATAAAAAAGAAATCAAAGTTTGTTTTCCGGAAGCTGCGGCAATAGAGCAATTGCTTCAGGAAAAAGGCCCAAACAGTTTTTACGAATCGGTGGAGAACAGAAAACAATGTTGTTTTATTCGAAAAGTAGCGCCGTTAACCAATGCTTTGAAAGGAAATTCAATTTGGATAACCGGTTTAAGAGCCGAACAATCCGAAAACAGAAATGATTTAGCACTTTTTGAATACGATGCTCATTTTGATATTATCAAATTCAATCCATTGCTAAAATGGACCTTAGCGGAAGTTCAAAAATACATTGACGATAATAATGTGCCGCAAAA
>CANBWX010000160.1 GCA_947373225.1 Flavobacteriaceae bacterium
CCACCTTTGTAACGGCAATCTATGAAAATTTCTTAGAATGGAACATGTCTTCCTTTTCTTGGATTGGTATGACCAGTATTGCATCGGATGATGCGGATAAAGGTTCTGATCCCGGAGATACAGGTACCGATAAGGATTTAATGGATGCCTTGACGTATAATTCGTCAAGTCTTTCTATTGGTGATGTATTTACAGCCAATTATGCTGGAATTAATAGAGCGAATCAAGCCTTAGACATTCTTCCTCAATTAACAGCTGCCGATGCAAGTTTACGTGCAAGATTAGCCGGTGAAGCAAAGTTTTTAAGAGCTTTTATGTATTTTACTTTAGTAAAAGCTTACGGTGGAGTTCCAATTATTGATCATTTGGCAAATCCATCTTCTGCGGCAGATACAAAAATGTTATTGGCTCGTAAAACTGTAGCAGAATGCTACACTTTTATCGAAAAAGATTTGACTGATGCTATTGCTGCATTACCAGATAAAGCGGCTTATGGTGCAAATGAAAGAGCTAGAGCTTCAAAAGGAGCTGCTTATGCTTTGCTTGCTAAAGTTAATTTATACGAAAAAAACTGGCAAAAAGTAGTGGATAACTGTAACCTTGTTACCGGATATTCATTGGTTTCGGATTATTCATCTCAATATAAATTAATTGGTGAGAATGATAACGAATCTATTTTCGAAATTAGCGGAACGGGTTCAACCCCTACAAAAGGAATTCAAGGCTATTCTAACACTCAAGGTGCTCGTGGTGCTGGAGGTTGGGGTTGGGGTTTCAACACACCAAGTTTAAGTTTAGTAAATGCTTACGAAGCAGGTGATGTTCGTAAAGCAGCTACCATTATTTTTGCAGGAACTACTTTGTATGATGGTAGAGTAGTACCTCTTACGGTTTCAAATCCTAGATACAACTACAAAGCCTATTCTTCTGCTTTTACCGATGCATGGGAAACCGATACAGATATTAAATATTTAAGATTTGCCGAAGTTATCTTGATGAAAGCCGAAGCATTGAATGAATTGAACAGTACTTCTGCCGCTATTCCTTTGTTAAACCAAATTAGAACAAGAGCAGGTTTACCAAACACTACAGCTGCTTCTCAGGCAGATGTAAGAACAGCAATCTGGAAAGAAAGAAGAGTAGAAATGGCGTTCGAACATGATAGATTCTTCGATTTAGTGCGTACAGGTCAGGCAGTTGCCGCTTTTGCAGTTGACGGAAAAACATTTGTTAAAGGAAAACATGAATTGTTTCCTTTGCCACAATCGTTTATTACTCAAGCAGCTGGTGCATCTACACAAAACCCTGGTTATTAATTCTTAAAAACAGTAAAAATGAAAAAAAATAAATATATTTTCTTAGTTGCTTCTGTTATAGCTTCCCAATTTTTTGGGAGCTGTAACGGTGATAGCATCGATAAAGTAAATGCTCCAATTGCTTACGAAAAAATTGGAGGTTATAATACCTCGGATGATGTGGCAGCTTCCAATTTAATTTCGAAATTAAGTTTCGAAAATAATCTAACCGATTCAAAAGGAGCAATTACAGCAGCTGTGCCTACAAATGTGGGTTATGCAGCCGGTAAAAAAGGAATGGCGTATTCTGGTTCAAGTTCTCAAGAAAGATATGCTGTTGCTAATGCTTCTTCTGCAATTACAGGTTTAAATAATTTTACATTTTCTTTTTGGATAAACACTGCGAATACAGTTGATCCTGCAACTGCTGGTCAAGGAAAAGGTGCTCAAGGTATTTTTTCAATTGTAAGACCAACCGAATTTTGGGGAGGAATGAATTTGTTTTTAGAAAATCCAGATAGCGCTCATCCCGATAGAGTTAGATTGAAATTAGACGTTCAAAACGGTAGAGCTGGCGTAGCTTGGGGAGGACAAGATGTTATGATTAATTTAGATAATGTCTTAAATACTTGGATACATATAGTAATATCTTATAACTCTGCAACTAGCATGGTAACTTGTTATACCAATGGTGCTTTAAGTGCAAACATATCAGGATTTGCTTATGCTCCATCAGCTGGTTTAGTAGGAACTGCTCCATGGTTTGCTGATAATCCAGGAAGTATTGCAAATATTAATAATGCACCTAAATATGGTATTTTTCAAATGGTGGGTACCAATGGAAAAGTTGTTTTAGGAACACACCAGTTTGATACTACACCTCCTCAAAACAATGGATCACAACAAGGTTGGGCAACCAGTTTTGTAGGTTTGTTAGATGAGTTTAGAATTTATAATGCTGCACTTACAACTAATGAAGTTAGTGCATTATATAAATTAGAAAAAGATAATAGATAATAAATCAATGTTTTAAGAAGGCACCTAGTTCAAATAAAACTAGGTGTTTTTTTTAATTTCACTAATAAAAAACAAATGAAGAATTTCATATTCTGTTTTATTTTTCTGAATGTTTTCAGCTGTTGTTCTTCCTCAGGAAGTAGCACAGGTGGAGGTGGAGGCACACCCTTGCCTACAACTCCCGTAACTCCCGTGGTAGTTACGCCTTTGACGGATACCGAAGCATTAGATCAAGTTCAGAAAGATGCTATAAAATATTTTTGGGATTATGCAGAGGTCAATTCAAAATTAGCTAGAGAACGATATATTACTGACGATACTAATTTTGATGCAAATATCGTAACCACAGGAGGTTCTGGATTTGGGTTAATGACACTCGTAGCAGGTATCGAAAGAGGTTTTGTTCCAAGAACAGAAGCTGTTACCAGACTTACTACAGCATTAACTTTTCTGGAAAACGCTGATCGTTTTCACGGCGCTTGGTCGCATTGGATCAACGGTACAACCGGACATGTAATTCCTTTCGGAACAAAAGATGACGGTGGCGATATTGTAGAAACTGCTTTTTTATGTCAAGGTTTAATAACCGTTCGCGAATATTTTAAAACCGGAAATAGCACCGAACAAGCATTGGCTGCCAAAGCCGATATTCTTTGGAAGGGCGTAGAATGGGATTGGTACACTAAAGGCGAAAATGCACTTTATTGGCATTGGTCACCCGATTACGGTTGGGATATGAATTTTAAATTAGAAGGCTATAACGAATGTTTGATTACCTACATATTAGGGGCTTCATCGCCTACACATCCTATTCCTGTTGCGGCTTATGATCAAGCTTGGGCAAGGAATGGTGGTATTATAAATGGTGGAGTACAATATGGTATTCCTGTAATTCTTAATTATAATGGAGCAACGGGTAATGTTGGGCCTATGTTTTGGTCGCATTATTCGTATTTGGGTTTAGATCCAAATAATCTATCCGATAAATATGCAGATTATTGGGCATTGACACAAAATCACGCCAAAATCATAAACAAATATTGTATCGATAACCCAAAACAATGGAAAGGATATTCTGATAAATGTTGGGGACTCACAGCAAGTTATTCCCGTAATAGTGATGGAACTACGGGTTATTCGGCGCATCAACCGCTAAACGATTTGGGAGTGATTTCGCCTACAGCTGCTCTGTCATCGTTTCCTTATACGCCAGTGGAGTCTATGAAAATGCTACATTATTTGTATGATGAAAATAAAGCAACTTATGTAGGTGTTGCAGGTCCTTACGATGCTTTTTCGCTTCAATATAATTGGGTAACACCACGTTATTTGGCAATCGATCAAGGAACAATTACGCCAATGATCGAGAATTATCGTTCGGGGTTATTATGGAAATTATTTATGAATGCACCAGAAATTAAACCCGGTTTAGTTAGTCTTGGTTTTCATTCTAGTAAATACGGATTTTAAATCTGCGGCTAAAAAAAACATTTAAACCACCCTGTGAGTTAAATAAAATAAATATATAGAAAAATGCAAAATAAACTAATAATTATATTTTTAATGGGTTCTGTTTTTGGCTTCAGCCAAAACAAAGAAGCCAATAAAATACTTAAAATCAAACCAAAAGCCGAGTTTGTTGC
>CANBWX010000161.1 GCA_947373225.1 Flavobacteriaceae bacterium
GCAATCAAAGAAATAATAGCGCCTTCAAGTTCTCGAACATTAGATTTGATGTTACGAGCTACATATTCAATAATTTCTTCAGGAATTTCTACACCATCACGATATAAAATATTTTTCAAGATAGAGATTCTTGTTTCATAATCAGGTTGGTGCAATTCTGCCGACAATCCCCATTTAAAACGAGATAACAATCTTTGTTCTATATCTTGCATGTCAACTGGCGCTTTGTCCGAAGTCAAAATTACCTGTTTTCCGTTTTGATGCAAATAGTTGAATATATGAAAAAACACATCTTGAGTTCCTGATTTTCCTGAAAGAAATTGAACATCGTCAATAATTAAAACATCGATAAGTTGATAAAAATGAATGAAATCATTTCGATTATTTTTCTTTACAGAATCAATATATTGTTGTGTGAAAATTTCTGCTGAAATATATAAAACCGTTTTTTCAGGATATTTATCTTTAATTTCAACTCCAATTGCGTGAGCCAAATGTGTTTTTCCTAGACCAACACCACCAAAGATTAACAATGGATTAAAGGATGTTCCGCCTGGTTTATTAGCAACAGCCATACCTGCGGAACGTGCTAATCTATTAGAATCACCTTCTAAAAAATTATCGAAGCTATAATTTGCGTTAAGTTGTGATTCGATTTTTAAATTTCGAATACCTGGAATTACAAAAGGATTTCTTAGCTCTGGGCTAATGTTTTTAAACGGTGCATCAACATCTTGTGGCTTCATAGGCACTCGATTAGCACTTGGCAATTGTTCCGTAAACGGTTGTTTGTTGCCATAAGTGTTTTCCATTTTGATTTTATAGAGTAACTTTGCGTTTTTTCCGAGTTCTTTGGTAAGGGCTACTTTCAATAATTTAACGTAATGTTCTTCTAGCCATTCGTAGAAAAATTTACTTGGAACCTGAATATATAATGCGTTATCGGTAAGTTCAACTGATTTGATTGGTTCGAACCAAGTTTTATAAGCTTGGTCTGCAATATTGTCCTTTATAAAGGAGAGACAGTTTTCCCATACTGATTGAGCAGTCTTGTTCATAAATTTGGTTAAATTATTTGATTTTGTAATGTAATATTAGTGAAAAATAGGGTTATTTTAATGCTGTTTTTCAGGGTAACAAATATGTGAATAAAATTGTCTAAAAAAAAATATTTTGTATTTATTTTATATAAAATATTGTTGTATGGGGCTTTTAAAAAATTAATTTATAATAAATAATCAATGGAAAATCATCAAATTCAAATACGTGTTCGTTATTCTGAAACCGACCAAATGCGAGTAGTTTATCACGGTAATTATGCTCAATATTTTGAGATGGGAAGGGTTGAATGGCTAAGAAACAAAGGGATTTCTTATAAGTGGATGGAAGAAAATGGGATTATGCTTCCTGTGGTTTCTTTGACTATGAATTATAAAAAGCCAGCTCGTTATGACGAACTATTGACTTTAAAAACTATCTTAAAAAATAGGACATCAGTCAAGATTGAATTTGATTACGAATTATATAATGAAGTGGGTGAGTTGTTAACAATAGCTAACTCAATTCTAGTTTTTGTAGACATGAAAACTGGTAGACCAATTAGTCCTCCACAATATATTTTAGACGTTCTTGATAAAGTCGTTTAATGACGTTTTTTTTGGTTGAAAAGACATCTATAACGTTTTTTTTGTTTTTTTTTAGAGTTGTTTTATTTCAATCTCAAACATCGAATTAAAAACATCAAATACTATTTTGGCATTTTTTTTTCGGCATATGATTTCAATTTTGCAACTCATTTCCATTTTTTGACTAACAATTTCAATGTTTTTTTCCTTGATAACGCGCATCACTTTATTGATGTTTTTATAATCGAATGAAACTCTATAATGAATGTCGATTGTTTTTTCTATTATTTCAGAAGCTTCAAGAGTTATTTGTGCCGATGTTTTATAAGCCGAGATTAATCCGCCAACACCTAATTTTGTTCCGCCAAAAATCCGAACGACAACAATTAATATATTAGTGACGTCAAAAGATTGTATTTGTCCATAAATAGGCATTCCAGCACTGTTGCTTGGTTCTCCATCGTCATTAGCTCGGTAGGTTATTGCGCCGGTACCTATTTGATAGGCATAACAATAATGTACCGCATGCGGATGTTGTTTTCGTAAACCGTCGATTATGGGTTTTACTTCCGTTTCTGATTGAATAGGATAAGCATAGCCGAAGAACTTGCTGCTTTTTTCCTTAAAAAGTGTTTCAGGCGAAGAAAATGCGATGGTTTTATAGGTATCTTTCAATTCCAAACGGATTGATTTTAAAGTATTTTTTTGTCAAAAAGATCTACGACATCTTCTTTGCCAACTTGTAAATTCCAAACGTGTAATCCAAGCAAAAGTGCTGCGTCGGTATTTTCTTTTTTGTCATCAACGAATAAAGTTCGTTTTTCAGACAAATCGTATTTTTTTATTAGATAGTTATAAATTTCGGCATCTGGTTTTCTCATTCCTATTTCATACGAAAAATAGACTCTTTCGAAACATTGGTAAAAATCGCTGTAAAAGGAAACTCCATTTTCTTGTTCGAAAGTGTCGATATGAATAGAATCGGTGTTGCTTAATAAAAACAAGCGGTAATTTTTCGAAAGTTTTTGCACAAATTCCAATCTATATAATGGAAAATCTAGCAAAATGGCATTCCAAGCAGCTAATATTTCGTCGATAGAAGCAGTCGGAATGTGTTTTTGAATTCCAAGCAAGAAATTTTCTCTTGAGATTAGTCCTTTTTCGAATTGTACATTCAGTTGACTTAGATCCTCGTTCCATTCGGATAATCCCAGTTTTTTCAAGCCATTAATAGTTGCTTGTTTGTCTAAATTGATAAAAATATCTCCAAAATCAAATATGATGGTATTAATCATGATTCCTTGCTATTATAAGTTCGTCGTTGTTAACGGACTTTTTTTTAGTGTTTTTTAAAGCAATTGTAGGCGCTTTGATTCCATTTCCGAAACAATTATTTCCTTTAAATATTCGTGCTTCATCCCAAATTTTTTCGTCAATAAAAGTCTGCAGAGTTTGTCTGCCGCCTTCAATAATAACGGATTGTATTTGGTGTTTGTATAAAACGTGTAAAATTTGTTGTGCTGGATTTTGTTCGAAATCGATTACTTCAAAGATAACATTTTCTTGATTAGTTGACAATATTGCATTCGATATAATTATTGTTTTTATTTGATTGTCAAATATAGTATAGTCTTTCGGAATACGATTATTAGGATCTAAAACGATTCGTATCGGATTATTTCCTGTCCAATCTCTCACGTCCAATTTTGGGTTATCGTTAATAACGGTGTTGGTTCCCACAAGAATGGCTTGTTCTTCGCTTCGCCATTTATGTACTAATTGTCGCGAAAATTCATTGGTTATCCAAACTGGTTTCTGTTCGTTGTCATTCAGAGCCTTGCGAAGAATCTCTAATGGGGCAATATAACCATCTTGACTTTCGGCCCATTTCAAAATCACATAGGGTCTTTTCTTTTTATGAAAAGTAAAAAAACGTTTGTTCAATTCGTTGCATTCGGTTTCAAGAATGCCAAAAGTTACATTTGTGCCAGCGTCAATTAATTTTTTAATTCCGTTTCCGGCTACTTTTATATTAGGATCTAGGGTTCCTATTATCACATTTGGTATCTTATTCTCGATAATTAAATCGCAACACGGAGGCGTTTTTCCAAAATGACTGCAAGGTTCCAAACTCACATAAATAGTGGATTCTTTCAATAATGATTTGTCTTTTACCGAATTCACGGCATTTACTTCGGCATG
>CANBWX010000162.1 GCA_947373225.1 Flavobacteriaceae bacterium
TTTGGCAATGATTGAAGATGCCGAGAAAAAAGGACTTTTGAACAAGGATTCTATAATAATTGAACCAACTTCGGGCAACACAGGGATTGGACTTTCGTTAGTGGCAGCAGTAAAAGGATACAAAGTTATTTTGGTTATGCCTGAATCGATGAGTGTCGAAAGAAGAAAAATTATGAATGCTTATGGTGCCGAATTCGTATTGACACCAAGAGAAAAAGGAACTTCGGGTGCGGTAGAAAAAGCAAAAGAATTAGCTGAATCAACTCCAAACTCTTTTTTGCCGCTACAATTTGAAAATCCCGCTAATGTCGAAATTCATGAAAGAACCACAGCACAAGAAATCCTAAAAGATTTTCCTGACGGAATCGATTATCTAATTACTGGCGTTGGAACTGGCGGACATATTACAGGCGTTTCCAGAATTTTGAAACAACATTTTCCTAATCTAAAAACCTATGCGGTAGAACCTGCATTATCACCCGTTTTGAGCGGTGGAGCTCCAGGTCCACATCCTTTTCAAGGAATTGGAGCTGGATTTATTCCTGGTGTTTTCAAAAGCCAATATGTAGACGAAATTATTACCGTAGAAAAGGAGGAAGCTTTTCATTTTGCAAAAGAAATTACAAAACAAGAAGGAATTTTCAGCGGAATTTCAACAGGAGCTTCGCTTGCGGCCGTTTCACAAAAATTAGCAGGAATCCCTGAAGATGCGGTAATACTAACGTTTAATTATGATACCGGCGAAAGATACCTTTCGGTTGAGGAGTTATTCGATACGGTTTCTTAAACAATTTTAAAATAAGCAGGCAAATAATAAATAGTAAACAATTAAATTAAATTAAAATGGCAGAATTAAAAAAGCAGCAAACTGCGTTAGGAGACGTAGCAGCTAGACAGTTAGCAATTGCGACAAGATCGGTACCCCAAATGGTAACGATAACCCCAAGATGGTTGACGCATCTTTTGCATTGGGTTCCAGTAGAATCTGGAGTTTATCGTTTGAATAAGGTAAAAGACGCCAGTCATATCGAAGTAGATTGTTCGGCAAGAGATGAGCGTACATTGCCTAACACTTTTGTGGATTATATCGATAATCCAAGAGAATATAATTTGGCAGCAGTACAAACAATTGTAGATGTACACACTCGTGTTTCTGATTTATACAGCAAACCGTACAACCAAATTTCAGAGCAATTGCGTTTGGCAATCGAAACAATCAAAGAACGTCAAGAAAGCGAATTAATCAACAATAAAGATTACGGATTGTTGAATAGTGTTGCGCCTTCGCAAATTATAAAAACCCGTTCTGGTGCTCCAACTCCAGACGATTTAGACGAATTATTGACGAAAGTTTGGAAAGAACCTGGCTTTTTCTTGTTGCACCCATTAGCAATTGCTGCTTTTGGTCGCGAATGTACGCGTCGTGGTGTACCGCCACCAACAACTTCTTTGTTTGGGTCTCAATTTCTTACTTGGAGAGGTATTCCGCTAATTCCATCTGATAAATTACCTATAAAAGACGGTAAATCTAAAATCATTTTATTGCGCACAGGCGAAAGCCGTCAAGGTGTTATCGGATTAATTCAACCAGGATTGCAAGGCGAACAATCTCCAGGATTATCCGTTCGTTTTATGGGAATTAACGAAAAAGCGATTGCCTCTTATTTAGTATCGCTTTATTGCTCATTGGCAGTTACTGTAGATGATGCTATTGCAGTATTAGAAGATGTAGAAATTGGTAAGTATCATGAGTATAAATACTAACAACGCTGGCTTGCCAAATATAGAGGATTTGCAAAATTTAGCCAACGAGTTGTTTAAGGCTTTGCCCAATGAATTTCCGAAAGAAATTTCGTTGAGTCCAAACCAAAGTGAACATCCTCGTGCTACAAAAATTGCAGAAACGCTACTGGCAGCTGGTAATTTAGGAGGAATCGAAACGGTTTTTCCCATACATAATCACGACACCGTATTGGCACAATCTGGTTTTGCACCATTAGCATCCTCAGTTTTGCCAAGCAACCCGATAGGTTTACCGCAAGCACCACTTTCATTTGGTGGTTTTGGTGGTTCGCCATCGGTTGCTCAGTACGGAAATTTAGCTGATTTTGCATCGCATTCCAATACTTTTTCGGATTCTAAAATCGATACTATTTCGCAATTTAGTGATTTGAATATTCCCCAAAACGAAGGGTTTTCTCCAAAGGCTGTTGCCGGAAGTGGCGCAAGACCAGAGGCAATTCATACCGGGAATAACATCAATATTGATAATCCTCAAACGGGTTTTAGTGATTCGAATCTAAAGAATAGTTCAACAGATTCTCCATCGGTTTCAAATCCTAATTATTTGCCTTTCGAGGTAGAAAATGGTTCTTTCGAAAAGGAGTTAAAAGAAGCTTTGGCATCGCTAAATGCTAATTTTGGAATTCCTTTTGCAAGTGTTCCAAGCGGAATTGAAAAACCAAATTCGTATTATTTTTTGGATGCAAATCCTTTTGCTTTCGATTCTAAAAAGGCTGAAATTTCAACTTTTCATTCCAATGAAAACAAAGGTATCATTGGATCTGATTTTAATGCTAATTTAATCAAGAAAGACTTTCCAATTTTGAGCGAAACTGTAAACGGAAAACCATTAATTTGGTTCGATAATGCGGCAACAACTCAAAAACCAAAGTCGGTTATTGATCGAGTGACTTATTTTTACGAACACGAAAATTCGAACATTCATCGCGCCGCACATGAACTGGCTGCGAGAGCATCGGATGCTTATGAAGCTGCACGCGAAAAAGTAAAAGTATTCTTGAACGCAGATTCGGTAAACGAAATTGTTTTTGTTCGAGGAGCAACCGAAGGAATCAATTTAGTAGCACAAAGTTGGGGAAACCAAAACCTTGTTGCTGGTGATGAGATTATCGTAAGCAATTTAGAACATCATGCTAATATTGTGCCTTGGAAACGTTTGGCCGATAAAAAAGGCTTGAAATTGCGCGTAATTCCAGTAGACGATGATGGGCAAATTGTGTTAGCCGAATATGCCAAGTTGTTGAATCCAAAAACGAAATTAGTTGCTTTTACGCAAGTTTCGAATGCTTTAGGAACCGTAACTCCAGCCAAACAAATGGTCGAAATGGCGCATGCCGTTGGAGCCAAAGTACTTCTGGATGGGGCGCAATCTGTTTCGCACATGAAAGTCGATGTTCGTTATCTAAATGCCGATTGGTTGGTTTTCTCGGGTCATAAAATATTTGGACCAACAGGAATAGGTGTTTTGTATGGCAAAGAAGATTTATTGAATAGTATGGAACCCTATCAATCTGGCGGAAATATGATTCAGGATGTAACTTTCGAGGAAATAAAATATCATAATGCACCCAATCGTTTTGAAGCTGGAACTGGTAACATTGCAGATGCCATTGGACTTGGTGCTGCGATTGATTATGTTTCGAAAATAGGAATTGATGCTATTGGACATTACGAGCATTATTTGTTAGAATATGCCACACATTTACTCAAACAAATTCCGGGCGTTCGATTGATAGGAACAGCAGCTAACAAAGCGAGTGTGCTTTCGTTTAATTTGCAAGGTTTTACCAATGATGAAGTTGGTCAAGCATTGAACAAAGAAGGAATTGCCGTGAGAACTGGACATCATTGTGCGCAACCCATTTTGCGAAGAATGGGAGTTGAATCAACGGTACGACCGTCTCTGGCTTTCTACAACACCACGCAGGATGTTGATACTTTTATAGAAACCCTTTGGAAGTTGAAAAATAGAAAATAGTTAAAAGGAGAAAGCCTAAGAATTAAATCTTAGGCTTTTTTTGAAT
>CANBWX010000163.1 GCA_947373225.1 Flavobacteriaceae bacterium
TCAAATCAAAAGTCGAATTTCGGCACTTATTACCAAAGTAGAAATGTTAGATTTATACATTCACTTAGATAATATTCCAGACAAAAAAGTGGTTGCACTAATTAGCGAAATCAACATAGAATTGGTTTCTTTTCAAAATCAAATGGATAAAATTGTTCAAAAAAGTAAAATTCCAATGGAAGACGGAGAATCTGATTTGAAAAAAATGTTAGATACCACAAGAGCCATTCCTAATGTAAAACCAGACCCAAACCTTCCTCGAATTGAGTAAAACAATCCTATACAAAATCTACGATAATTCGCCAAAAGTTAAGCAAATTGTAGCTAGTTTGCAACAAGCCGAACAAAAAATTCAGTTGAACGGATTGATTGGTTCGTCGCTTTCGTTTGTGGCGCAATCGCTTTTCAAGAAGATCGAAAAGCCATTTTTAGTTATTCTAAATGACAAGGAAGAAGCAGCTTATTATTTGAACGATTTGGAGCAAATGATTGGCGAAGAGGACGTGCTTTTTTATCCCAGTTCGTATCGTCGTCCGTACCAAATTGAAGATACCGATAATGCCAATGTTTTGCTTCGCGCCGAAGTCTTGAATCGCATAAATTCCCGCAAAAAACCTGCAATTATTGTCACCTATCCCGAAGCACTTTTCGAGAAAGTGGTTACGCGAAAAGAGTTGGATAAAAATACTTTGAAAGTGGCTGTGGGCGACAAGATTTCTATCGATTTTATCAATGAAGTTTTGTTCGAATACGAGTTCAAAAGAGTCGATTTTATTACTGAACCTGGCGAATTTTCGGTTCGTGGAGGAATTGTAGATGTGTTTTCCTTCTCGAATGATAATCCGTATCGAATTGAGTTTTTTGGTGATGAAGTCGAAAGCATACGAAGTTTCGATGTTGAAACGCAGTTGTCTATCGAAAAACAGAAAAAAATCACGATAATCCCCAATGTCGAAAACAAATTTTTTCAGGAAAACCGTGAGAGTTTCCTAGAATATATCAACAATCAAACAGTTTTATTTATTCAAGATACGGATTCTCTTTTCACTAAATTGGATAGACTTTTTGCCAAAGCTACCGAGATTTTCGAAAATCTGAATGACACGGTAAATCACGTTGCTCCTGATCAATTGTTTTTGAATCAAAAGGAATTTATCAAGAAAAGTTTGGATTTTTCGGTTGTTGAATTGAGTTCCAAGTCTATTTATAAAACCAAAATCTCGTTCGATTTTCATATCAAACCGCAGCCGTCCTTCAACAAACAATTCGATTTGTTGCTAAATAATTTGAATGACAATCATTTTAATGGTTACAAAAATTATTTGTTCTGTTCTAATGATGCCCAAGCCAAGCGTTTTCACGATATTTTTGAAACGCTTGATGAAGCTAATTCCGAGAATATTCGCAAGCAATACAACACGATTGTGTTGCCATTATTTCAAGGTTTCATCGATGAAGAAAACCAAATTACTTGTTATACCGATCACCAGATTTTTGAGCGTTATCATAAATTTAACATCAAAAGCAATGTTTCAAAGAAGCAAAATATCACTTTAAAAGAACTCACGACTTTATCCGTTGGCGATTATGTAACGCATATCGATCACGGAATTGGACGATTTGGCGGCTTACAAAAAATTCAAGTCGAAGGTAGAACACAGGAAGCCATCAAACTCGTTTATGCCGATAATGATATTGTTTATGTGAGCATTCACTCGCTTTACAAGATTTCCAAATTCAACGGAAAAGACGGTACACCACCCAAAATTTATAAATTGGGTTCGAATGCTTGGAAGATTCTCAAGCAAAAAACTAAGGCACGCGTTAAACATATTGCGTTCAATTTGATTCAATTGTATGCCAAAAGAAAATTAGAAAAAGGCTTCCGTTTTGCACCCGACAGTTATTTGCAAAACGAATTAGAAAGTTCCTTTATTTACGAAGATACGCCCGACCAAACCAAATCGACGGCAGAAGTCAAAGCCGATATGGAAAGCGACCGCCCGATGGATCGCTTGGTTTGTGGCGATGTAGGTTTCGGAAAAACCGAAGTTGCCATTCGCGCTGCTTTCAAAGCGGTTGACAATAGTAAACAGGTGGCAGTTTTAGTTCCCACGACGATTTTGGCGTACCAACATTACCGCACTTTTACCGAAAGGTTGAAAGAAATGCCGGTTTCTGTGGGTTATTTAAACCGATTTAGAACCGCTAAACAAAAAGCAGAAACACTGAAACAATTAGCCGAAGGAAAACTTGATATTGTTATTGGAACGCATCAATTGGTCAACAAAAATGTAGTTTTCAAAGACCTTGGATTATTGATTGTCGATGAGGAACAAAAGTTTGGTGTTAACGTAAAAGACAAACTTAAAACCATTGCCGCTAATGTCGATACTTTGACATTAACAGCAACGCCAATCCCGAGAACTTTGCAGTTTTCGTTAATGGCAGCAAGAGATTTATCTGTAATTACAACTCCTCCGCCCAATCGTTATCCAATAGAAACGAACGTGGTTGGTTTTAGCGAAGAGCTAATTCGCGATGCGATTTCGTATGAAATTCAGCGTAACGGACAGGTTTTCTTTATCAATAATCGAATCGAGAATATCAAGGAAGTGGCTGGAATGATTCAGCGATTGGTGCCTGATGCCCGAGTAGGAATTGGTCATGGACAAATGGAAGGTCATAAACTCGAGGAATTGATGTTGGCTTTTATGAACGGTGAATTCGATGTTTTGGTGGCTACAACAATTATCGAAAGCGGATTAGACGTTCCTAATGCGAATACGATTTTTATCAATAATGCCAATAATTTTGGACTTTCCGATTTGCATCAAATGCGTGGTCGAGTAGGGCGTAGCAACAAGAAAGCGTTTTGTTATTTTATTTGTCCGCCCTATTCGGCGATGACGGATGATGCTCGAAAACGAATTCAGGCTTTGGAACAATTCTCCGATTTGGGAAGTGGTTTCAATATTGCGATGAAGGATTTGGAAATTCGTGGTGCAGGAGACTTATTGGGTGGGGAACAAAGCGGTTTCATTAACGAAATTGGTTTTGACACCTACCAAAAAATTATGAACGAGGCAATCGATGAATTGAAGGAAAATGAATTCAAGAATTTATATGAAAACGAAGAAAGCGGAGAGGAGAAAGAATACGTAAAAGATTTGCAAATCGATACCGATTTTGAGTTGTTATTTTCGGATGAATTCATCAATAATGTTACGGAACGTTTGAGTTTGTATAATGAATTGGGCAATGTGAAAAACGAAGAAGAATTAGTTGTTTTCCAAAATAAATTGATTGACCGTTTTGGTCCAATGCCGCCAAGAGCCAATGCTTTGATGAATAGTATTCGCATCAAATGGGTTGCTACTCGAGTGGGAATCGAAAAGTTGGTAATGAAAAAAGGCAAAATGATTGGCTATTTTGTTGCCGATCAAAACTCGGATTATTATACCTCGAAACGCTTTCATCAAATGCTACAGTTTGTCCAAAAAAACAGCAGTATTTGTGTGATGAAAGAAAAACAAACACCAGCAGGATTACGTCTTTTGCTGACTTTTGATAATGTGAAAACTACAAGGAGAGCGCTGGAATTGATGGAAATGTTGGGGAAATAATTTATTTTCAAAGTTTCCAGCCTTTTAAAGTTTCCAGCCTTTTAAAGGCTGGAAACTTTAGTAGTCTTAAAATTTACTCTATAATCAAATCTTCAATTTCATCTAAATTTTGGTTTATAGAA
>CANBWX010000164.1 GCA_947373225.1 Flavobacteriaceae bacterium
ACCAGAATTCATCGCAAAAGCCTGTACAAAAATCCAAGGACAAGTAACTTCAGGAGCTAATTCTGTAGCGCAACGCGCTACAATTACCGCTGTAGATGCTGATCCAAGCGTGTTAAACCACATGGTTCAGGCTTTCCATAGCCGTAGAGATTTAGTTGTTGGATTATTGAAAGAAATTCCAGGAATCAAAATCAACGTTCCAGAAGGAGCTTTTTATGTATTCCCAGACGTTTCTTCTTTCTTCGGAAAAACATTAAAAGGAACTGAAATCAAAGATGCAAATGATGTTTCTATGTACCTTTTGGCCGAAGCTTGTGTGGCTACCGTAACCGGTGACGCTTTCGGAAATCCTGATTGCATTCGTTTTTCTTATGCAACTAGCGAAGATCAATTAATCGAAGCACTAAAAAGAATCAAAGAAGCTTTGGCACTATAAACCAAACTTTATTTATACTAAAGCCTCAAGGAAACTTGGGGCTTTTTTTTGGGCGTGACCCTCCGTAAAAACTTCGGGTCGGGCTATACGCTACAATCTTGTCATTGCGAGCTTGCGTGGCAATCTCGCAACAACAAGGATTTCCGCTTCTATCCCTCACGCAAATCCTGCTAAAAAGTAACATTATTGCAGCAAAAAATGTATATTTGAAAAACCAAAAACGAAGATAAACCTTCTTAAATCAATATAAATTAGCTGTATATGTGAAGTTTTCTTCCTTTGTCCAATTATGCAACATTTTAAGCCATCCAAGTATGAAAAAGGCACTAATAGTTATCACTCTTTTTATATCAATTAATATTTTTTCACAAAACAACAATTCAGTTAATCTTTCTGAAATCAAGTTCTGTGAATTATCAATTGATGATTTAAAGGTCAAGGATCCTGAATTAAAAGAAGTTAAACTTGAAGAAATGGATTTATGTCCAGATGGTTTTACTCAAGATGGTAGATTCGAAAATGGAATTGGATATAAAAGTATATTATATCCTGGTGTAATTTTTCAAAAATATGAATCGAATGATAATGTGATTGCAAAAATTCACTTAACAAGGGAATTTAAAGGATATCTCCCAGATGGTTATTATGTTGATTTGAAAACTTTAAAAGCGGCAGAGGTTCTCAAAAGATATGATTCATTAGACTCATGGACTTCTAGAGGATGTTCCGATTATTGGGGAATAAACAAAGACAAGAAGCTTAACTTTTATGTAAAAATTAATAAAGACAAAATACCGCAGTATCCAATAGACGAGAAATACTATACAGAACAAGTTATTGAAGGTATAGATATAATTTCTGATTGTTATTCTTTCTTCGAAAAGATAAAAATTAATCCACTTTATATTATAGACGGAAAAGAAATAAGCGAAGAAAGCATCATTAGAGATTTAAAACCTGAAGATGTGGATTCTATAAATGTATTGAAAAATAAAGGAGCGGTCGAAAAGTATGGTGATAAAGGTAAAAATGGAGTAATTGAAATTTATCTCAAAAAGAAAAAGTAAAACGTTGAATAAAATTTGGTTTTAATCATAATCGCAGCACAAAAAAAGAAACTCGTGTTAAATAAAATCTTGTAGCTGTTGTTAAAATTATGTTTTTTGCTATTGTATAAAAAGAAATTCGGTGATGTCAATATTTTACATGACACATATTCCCAAGGGTAAACACAATGTTTACAATAAATCAAAAATACAGCTTCTCATTAGAACCTAAATTCCTTCAAACAACTATTTTCCAAAAAAACTATTCCTTAATTAGAAATCTCAAATAAAATATAAGAACTTAGCGAACTTTTTTCGGGCATGCCCGAAAACCGATCTTTTTAGAAACAAAAATCATCATTCGCAGATGAAAAAGAAAATAGAAATACTAGCGCCAGCTAAGGATTTAATTCATGGAATGGCCGCCATCAATAGCGGTGCCGATGCAGTTTATATAGGAGCACCACAATTTGGGGCACGTTCCAACGCGCACAACTCCATCGAAGATGTAGCTGCTTTAGTTCAATATGCGCATGTATTCAATGCACAAGTTTTTGTGGCTGTCAACACCATTTTGTACGACAACGAACTCGAAAACTGCCGCCTTATGATTTGGGAATTGTACCGCATTGGCGTCGACGCCCTAATTATTCAAGACATGGCAATCCTAGAAATGGATTTGCCACCCATTGTTCTTCACGCCAGTACTCAAGCTAACAATCGCGATGCCGACAAAATTAAGTTCCTGAAAGATGCCGGAATCAAACGCGTAGTTTTAGCTCGCGAATTAAACTTACATCAAATCAAAGCAATCAGCACCGCTTCGGATGTGGAACTGGAATTTTTTGTAACCGGAGCTTTATGCGTGGCTTTCAGTGGCAACTGTTATATGAGTGTTGCCAACGGTGAACGCTCTGCCAACAGAGGTTCATGTGCACAAAATTGCCGATTGCCGTACAACTTAATCGACGGTCATGGCGAAACTTTAATCAAAAACAGCCATTTGCTTTCGATCAAAGATTTTGATGTTTCGGAACAAATCCCCAATTTAATCGAAGCCGGAATTAGTTCTTTCAAAATCGAAGGTCGATTAAAAGACATTGTTTATGTCAAAAATAACGTGTCGTACTTACGTCAAAAATTAGACTCTTTTCTGGAAGGAAACGACAAATACACCAAAGCTTCTTCGGGAAAATGCACTTATACTTTCGATTCGGCTTTGAACCGAACTTTCAACCGAGGTTACACCGATTATTTTGTAAACGAAAGACACCAATCGATTGGTTCTTGGGAAAGTCCAAAATCAAAAGGACAATACATTGGCAAACTCATCAAAACCATTGGCAATGCCTATGAAATCGAAAACGGCGAATTATTAAACAATGGCGACGGACTTTGTTTCATCAACGAAAACAATGAAGCCGACGGAATTTATGTCAACAAAGCCGAAAATGGTTTGGCGTACCCCAATGTCTTAAAAGATATAGTTCCAGGAACTTATATTTACCGCAACAACGACGCAGCTTTCATCAAAATCGTGGAACGCGAAGACAGCGCCATCAGGAAAATAAGCACAACTTTGACACTTTCCGAAAATGAAAACGGTTTTAAACTCCTCGCCACCGATGAGGACGGAAATGCGAACAGCGTAAAATTGGTTCATCCAAAAGAAAGAACTAAAAACAACGAATCGATCGAAGAAAACATCAAAACACAATTGGCAAAAACAGGTTTCACACCTTATATTGCTGATGAAATAACAATTAATTTCTCCCAAAACTGGTTTCTTCCTATTTCTAAAATCAACGAAATGCGCAGAACCGTATTCGAACAATTAACCGAAATTCGTCTCGCCAATTACAAACGCGAAGAACATCAAATCATAAAAACTTCGCACCCATATCCAGAAACTAAACTCGATTTTATGTATAATGTTTCGAATAAATTGGCGCGAAAATTCTACGAGCGCCACGGCGTTACCGAAATCGAAAAAGCATTCGAATTGCAATGGGATCCTGGAAAATCGCGCGTCATGACCACCAAATATTGCATTAAATACGAATTAGAAAAATGCCCTAAATATCATCCGAACATGGAATCGAAAGTCAAAGAACCTTTGGTCTTGAAACAGGGCGAATTAGAATACAAACTCAAATTCAATTGCAAACCCTGCGAAATGGAAATTTGGGAAAAAGATGCCGAATTCGAAATCGAGGAAGATTAA
>CANBWX010000165.1 GCA_947373225.1 Flavobacteriaceae bacterium
AGCGCTGAAAGTTGGGTTATCCCAAATTCGTGCTTGAATGGTAAGCGCTTTCGACACATCGATATTATAATGTGCGGCGAGCAATGCCAAGTTGTTTTTAAGAAATTGTGCTTCGCAATCTTCAAGCGTAATTGTTTTTTGAGCTATAATAAGCTGATTTGTCAATATGAGCAGTAGCAATCCTACTATTTTTTTCATTATATCATTTATTTTGGTACAAATATCATTTTTTAATAATTAGCATCAAAATAGGAATAATAAGAACGCGTTATTTTATAATTAATTTTTTAAAAATAAAAAGCACCATTATAATGTTATAATGGTGCTTTTTATCAATTTTTCAGATTCTTATTACTCTATTGGTGCATGTTTTTTTCTATTGAAAACCCAGAAAATAATTGGGAATACTAACAAGGTCAAAAACGTTGCGGTTACTAAACCACCGATGATTACTATAGCCAAAGGCTTTTGAGATTCGGAACCAATTCCTGTTGAAATCGCTGCCGGCATTAATCCAATCGAAGCCATCAAAGCGGTCATGACAACGGCTCGAGTTCTGGCTTTTACACCCATAAAAATGGAATCTTGCAATGAAAATTTAGCTTTTAAATTATTATGAAATTCCGTAATTAATATGACTCCATTTTGAATACAAATACCGAGTAAGGCAATGAATCCGACACCTGCGGATATTCCGAAATTCATTCCGGTTAAATGAAGTGCGATAATTCCGCCAATAACTGCAAACGGAACATTGGTCAAAACCAAAAGAGAATCTTTGATATTTCCGAATAAAATAAAGAGTAAAACAAATATTCCAATTAAACTTATTGGTACCACTTGACCTAATCTGGCACTTGCACGAACTTGGTTTTCAAATTCGCCTGTCCAGCCAGTTGTGTAACCATTTGGCAGTTTTAATTTGTTTACTTTTTCTTGAGCTTCGGCAATGGTGCTTCCTAAATCTCGATCACGAACAGAGAATTTTACCCCGATAAAACGTTTGGTATTGTCTCGATAAATATAAGCAGGACCTGTAATTTTCTGAATATCGCAAATCTCTTTCAACGGGATTTTTGCACCGCTAATGGTTGGCACTTTCAAATCACTAATATCTTTTTCGTCTTTACGATATTCTTTGTCATAACGAACTCTTACGTCAAATTTCTTCTCTCCTTCGTATTTTTGAGTGGCGGTTTTCCCTCCAAAAGCAAGTTCCAAAACTGCTTGGGCATCCGTTAACGACACACCATAAGCGGCCATTTTTTCTCTATCAAGAATTACGCTGATTTCGGGTTGACCAATGTTTCTAAGGATTCCTGCATCTTTTATGCCGGGAATATTTTTGATTTGTTTTAAAACCTGATTAGCAATTTCATCCAATTTATTCAAATCATCACCGTAAATTTTCACTGCATTCGAAGCTTTGAAACCTGCAACGGCTTCGGCAACATTATCTACTACTGGTTGCGAATAATTATAAGTGATTCCTTGATGGTTTCGCAGTTTTTTATCCATTTGATCAACTAGCTCATCTTGGGTGATTTTTTCTTTCCATTCTTCTTTTGGTTTCAAATCAACCTGAAATTGAATAAATCCAAATCCGTTTGGATCGGTTCCATCATTTGTTCGTCCTGTTTGCGATAAAACTCGTCTAACTTCGCTAAAACTTTGTAAATCAGTTCTGATTTTTGCTGCTACTTTTACACTTTCGGGTAATGAGGTACTCATAGGCAATTCTGCCGTTACCCAAAGAGCGCCTTCATTTAATTGTGGTAAGAATTCAGTTCCTAAGAAAGAAGCAGAGAAAAACACGGCTGCCAATAAAGCCAAAGAGGAGGTAAGTGCTATTTTCTTGTTCTTAAAAGTCCACGTAAATCCTTTGCTTACAATTCTATCCCAGAAATCGACAAACGGATTGTGCTTTTCTTTTACATTTTTATTTAAAAGTAAGTGGGAGATAACAGGTACCAAAGTAAGCGTAAAAATCAATGCGCCAATCAAGGCAAATCCTAGTGTATAAGCCAATGGCGAGAACATTTTTCCTTCTACTTTTTGGAAAGAAAAGATAGGAAGTAAAGCCGTTATGATTATCAATTTTGAAAAGAAAATCGCTTTACCCATTTCTGTTCCTGTTTTATTGATAAGGCTTCCTTTGGCTAATTTGTTGAATTTATCCATCCCTACGGACTTTGCTTTATGGTCGAGAACTACAAATAATCCTTCGACCATGACGACCGCTCCATCAATGATAATTCCAAAATCGACCGCTCCTAAGCTCAATAAATTGGCACTCATTCCCATTAATTTCAAACATAGAAAGGCAAAAAGCAAGGCTAAGGGAATCACGATCGAAACCGTAAATGTAGTCCGCCAATCGGCCATAAAAAGGAAAACGATACAGGTTACAAGGATAATCCCTTCGAGCAAATTGTGCATTACAGTTTCGGTCGTGAAATTCATTAAATTATCACGATCATAAAAAGTTTCAATTTTTATATCCTTTGGAAGCGTTTTTTCGTTGAGTTCTTTTATTTTATCTTTTATTAAAACTAAAGTTTCTTTAGCATTTTCGCCTTTGCGCATAACAATAATTCCCTCTACAACATCATCGTTTTTGCCCAAACCAGTTTGTCCTACTCGCGGCATGGCACTTTCGTAAACACGAGCAAGGTTTTTTACTAGGATAGGATTTCCGTTGGCATCATCTACAATTATATTTTCGATATCGGATATAGATTTTAGTAAACCTACACCACGAACAACATAAGCTTGTCCATTTTTTTCGATTACATCACCACCAACATTTAAATTCCCTGCATTTACAGCGTCATAAACTTGAAGAGGCGTAATGTTATATTTGGCTAATTTTATAGGGTCAACTCCAACTTCATACGTTTTTTCTTGACCACCAAAAGCATTTAAATCAGCAACACCCGGAACCGCTCGAAGTTGTTTGTCGATAACCCAGTTTTGATAAGTAAGTAATTCTCTACTATCTCTACTTTTACTTTTGATTATGTATCTGAAAATTTCTCCCGTAGGCCCGTAAGGTGGCTGAACATCTGGCTCGACACCATCTGGTAGAGAAACATTTTTAAGTAAGTTATTTACCTGTTGGCGAGCAAAAGCATCATCTACACCATCATCAAAAATGATTTTAATAACCGATAAACCAAACATAGTAATACTGCGAACACTGGTTTTTTTCTGCACCGAGTTCATCGAAATTTCTACAGGCGAAGTAACAAATCGCTCTACTTCTTCGGCACTTTTTCCGTTCCACTGAGTGATGATTATAATTTGTGTATTGGTGACGTCAGGAAACGCATCAATTGGCATGTTTTTAAAGGAAATTACTCCCGCAAGTGCTACGATTCCTACCCAAAAGAAGGTAAAAGCTTTATTTCTTAACGAAAAAGAAATAATATTTTTAATAAATTTATTCATCTAATTAATCGTTTAAAGCATCATAAATAAACAACTCATTTGTGGTAATTACCTTTTCATTTTCCTTCAAACCGCTAGAGATATAAGTAATATCGCCCACTTGGCGGTACACTTCTACGGGTCTGGTTTCGATGTTGTTACGATCTTTAAAAATCATCACAAAGTTTTT
>CANBWX010000166.1 GCA_947373225.1 Flavobacteriaceae bacterium
AAGTCTTCGTCAATTGTTCCTGATGCTTCGTCATCTCCTTTTTCAGCCAAACGCATTTGATCTTCAAAACGCTCTCTTTGGTCAATTGGATCATTCAATTCCGAATACGCATTGGCAACTTCTTTACCGCAAACCATCAATTCGAAACGTTCCGTCAATTCAGGATTATCGCGATGTTGTTTGCACAAAGGCGACATTTCCTTTGGATAATCCGTGATAAAAGTGGGTTGAATATAATTTCCTTCACATTTAGCGCCAAAAATTTCGTCAATCAATTTTCCTTTCCCCATCGATGCGTCAACGTCAATTCCCATTGATCTCGCTGCTTCAAATAATTCCGCTTCCGTTTTACCTGAAATATCAAAACCAGTAAAATGTTGAATAGAATCCGTCATCGTAACTCTTGCGTATGGCGCTTTGAAGTTAATTTGGTATTCACCAAAAGTAGCCTCACTTTTTCCGTTAACCGCAATCGCGCAATGCTCCAGCAAGTTTTCGGTAAAATTCATCATCCAGTTGTAGTCCTTGTAGGCTACATATATTTCCATGGCGGTAAATTCAGGGTTGTGGGTTCGGTCCATTCCTTCGTTACGGAAGTTTTTCGAAAACTCATAAACACCATCAAAACCACCAACAATCAATCTTTTCAAATACAATTCGTTCGCAATTCGCATGTATAGCGGAATATCAAGCGAGTTGTGGTGCGTGATAAAAGGACGCGCCGCAGCACCACCAGGAATTGGTTGCAAAACAGGAGTTTCCACCTCAAGATAACCTTTGTCATTGAAGAAAGAACGCATTGCATTGAACATTTTTGTTCGCTTGATAAACGTTTCTTTCACATGGTCATTCACCGTTAAATCCACATAACGACGACGGTATCTTTGTTCTGGATCCGAAAAAGCATCGTGTGTTTTTCCGTCAGCATCCGTTTTTACAATTGGTAATGGTTTCAAGGCTTTCGCCAAAACCGTTAAACCATAAACATGAACCGATATTTCGCCTACTTGTGTTTTAAAAACCGTACCGCGAACCCCAATAAAATCGCCAATATCCAACAGTTTTTTGAAAACTACATTGTACATCGTTTTCTCCTCATCCGTCGAAATATCATCTCTCGAAACATAAATTTGTAGGCGTCCTTCGGCATCTTTCAACTCGGCAAAAGAGGCTTTTCCCATGATGCGTTTTCCCATCAAACGACCAGCTAGAACCACTTCCTTTCCTTCAAACTTCTCGAAATCCGCTAGGATTTCGCTCGAATAAGCGGTTGTGATAAATTCGGCTGCGGGATAAGGTTCTATGCCCAGATTGCGCAATTCGGTAAGTGCTTCTCTACGTAATATTTCTTGTTCGGATAATGCCATTTTATGCTGTTTTTAAGAGTGCAAAGATAACAAAAGATTGCAAATTGCAGAATGCAGATTTTAGTTTTTTTAGGAGCAGAAATAGTCGTAGTTTTTATCACGATTTGTCCCGCTATTTGCTACAATCTTTTTCTCAACCCTGACAGGGTTAAGAAAAAGGATTTCCGCTGCTATCGGGGCTAGGTGACAAATTTTGTTTTTCAGAACTCGTTTTTTGTAAATAAATTCATTTATATTTGAAGAGTTAAGTCTTTAAAAACCATTTCATGAAAAAATATTTGGGTCTTTTTTTACTACTTTCACTTGTTGGCTGTCAAGTAACCGAAACCATTGAGATAAACGATGACGGAAGCGGGAAAATTGAAGTCCTCCAACTTCGTGACGAGCAAAGTTATATGCAATTGGCTAGAGAAAATTATTCAAAAGAAGAAAAATTCGAAGACAGCACTTTTATTTTCAAGGATTTTATAACCAAATATTCAGAGACCTTTTCGAAACTTACTCCAGCAGAAAAAATAGTTTTTCAAAAATTCGAAAATGTAGAGGTGCATATCAAGAAAAATTCCTATGAAAAAGATTTTCGAACGACACTCACCCAAAATTTTAGCAAAATAGAGGAGGTTCCCGATGTATACAAAACCGAAGAATACGCAGATGATTTAGAACATAATTACGCCTTGAGTGCCGAAGAACATTACTATAAGGTAAGTTATTCTTTTGATAGACG
Source organism: Flavobacteriaceae bacterium (assembly GCA_947373225.1). Taxonomy (GTDB): domain Bacteria; phylum Bacteroidota; class Bacteroidia; order Flavobacteriales; family Flavobacteriaceae; genus Flavobacterium. The sequence continues at coordinate 2,095 of CANBWX010000166.1, forward strand.
TATTTTTAAAAGAATCGTAAAAATCACGGATTCGATAGAATTGAAAAAACATCAAGACAAAATTTCAGAAATGAAAAACAAATATTCCAATTTCAAAATCAATCAGCCGTTTACATTAAAGTATCATTTTCCTCGTAAAATCAAATCGGTTTCGAACACCAATGCAAAAATAAGCGCCGACACGAAGTCGGTTGAATTGCAATTTCTTATTTCGGATTGTTTGCAAAATCCAGAAATCACCAATCTAGAGGTGGTTTTAGAGTAAACCTTTGTCAAAGTTCTAAACTTTGACAAAGATTTCCTTTGTATCTTTGCATTTTTAGCACCTTTTTTAAATGAACAAAACCATCCAACTTCAAGATTTAGGACTCAAAGATTACAAAGCAACTTGGGAGTATCAGGAAGAATTATTCAAGGGAGTTGTCGATTTGAAAATCAAGAATAGGAGGGAAGAAACCCATCTGTTGACGCCTAATTATTTTCTTTTTGTAGAACATCCTCATGTTTATACTTTAGGCAAAAGTGGCGATCTCGAAAACCTACTTTTATCCGAAAAACAACTCGAAGCCAAAGGAGCCACTTTCTACAAAATCAATCGTGGCGGCGATATTACCTATCACGGGCCGGGACAAATCGTGGGTTATCCTATTTTGGACTTAGAGAATTTCTTCACCGATATTCATAAATACTTGCGTTTTCTCGAAGAATCCATCATTTTGACTTTGCAAGAATACGGACTTGAATGTGGTCGCAGCGAAGGAGAAACTGGTGTTTGGTTGGGTGCTGGAACTCCGTTTGCTCGTAAAATTTGTGCGCTGGGCGTTCGTGCTTCGCGCTGGGTTACGATGCACGGTTTTGCCTTAAACGTAAATGTAGATTTGGGTTATTTCGATAATATCATTCCTTGTGGTATTCGTGGCAAAGCAGTAACTTCTTTAAACGTAGAACTCGGAGTTGAAAAAGTAGATGAAGCCGAAGTGAAAGCCAAAATCCTGAAACATTTCACGATGCTTTTTGGTGCAGAGTTTGTGACTTTTTAATTGGCCACTGATTAAATACCCTTCTCAAGATTAAGGATAAAAACCGTTCAACACGAGTTTCATTGTTCGTGCTGCGCACGCAACGAAACTCTAGCTGTTAGCTGTAGTTTCTTATTTTTTGTAATAATCTATTAAGTCTTTCTCAAATTGTTGGCTGTCAAACCATTTCGAATAGTTGTAAATTTGATGTGATTTAATTTCTTCAGTTCTGTTATCTTTTCTACTTCTTATTTCAGAATAAGAGTCTCGATAAGTTTTTAGGAAATTATTCCAATTATCGTTTAAGATTTTATAATCTCTTTCTATATTTTCTTCAAAACTATCGATTTCTGTGGGTTTAAAAAGAATTGTCATTGCTCTGACCTTTGCATACGTGCTTAAAT
>CANBWX010000167.1 GCA_947373225.1 Flavobacteriaceae bacterium
TTACTGTATCCTTCTTGGATGCAAAATATTCCGACAAATGTATTTGACTGATAATAATTCCTGACGTAAGCTTCAGACTATCCTTCAGTCTTAAGGATTGGTAAAACAATTCTGGAAGCCCATCTGTTTGCTTTAGTTTAAATCTAGAATACCCTAAGTTGTCCAATAGAAAAGCATATACAAAAGGCTTATATAAAAGCAATTCTTTTTTGCTTTCCAAACCTTTTTGAAAATAGGGTATTGCCTTTTTGTATTGGTTCGAATTCTGATAGACCAATCCCAAATTATTCAACGATGTTGCTTTATACTGAAATTCTACTGGCGATGTTTCCTCATCTATAGTTGCCAAAGCTTTGTTGTGAAATTCTAAAGCTTTATCATACTCTCCAAGCTCATTGTACAGCAATCCTAAAAGGTTATGTAATTCATAAACAATGTCATTTGCCTTTTCTCCTTTTAAGACACGTAATCCTTTGAGCGCCGAAATTTCACCCCCTGATAAATCGCCCTCATTATATTGCAATAACGCTTTGTTCAATCGAGTTTTAGCTAGATTCAAATTATTATTTCGTTGAAGGTATATTTTTTCCGCTTTGAAATAATACATAAAAGCACTATCTGAAACGCCTTGTGAGCCATTATAATCTCCTAAATACGAATAGGCTTTGGCAACACTCAAGGTATCCTTACTGCTTAAGGATTTTTTTAAAGCGATCCTCGCAATTTTGTTATAGCCATTCCAATCGTTCAAATTATAATAACGGTTAGCAACCCGAAACAGATTTACTCTTTGTAAAGAATCGTTAGACATGTTAATGGTAATGTCATAAGCCTTTTGGATATATTCCAGTCTTTTTTTAGTGGAAGTACTAAAATCGTTTGCTTTAGTCAGATAAATAGCAAGACTATCCTGGGAGGAAGTAAGGGTTTGACTTTCTGATTTTTTTTTGGTACAAGCAAAAAAAACAGTTAAGAGCAGTAGTACTATGTAGAAGTAGTTTTTCAATAGTTATTCTTGAATTTCTTCAAAAATACTAAAATAAACCTATGGATATAAAAAAAGGCTATCAAAAATTGATAGCCTTGTTGACTTTATAAAAATTTAACTTTAAAAATAATGTTTAATTAGTCTAATCTTACCGTTCTTCCTGCTGCTCCAGATCCAATTGCATCTAATCGAACTGTTCCTCCTGCTGCTCCAGATCCAACTGCATCCAATCTCACTGTTCCTCCAGCTGCTCCAGATCCAACTGCATCTAATCTTACAGTTCCTCCTGCTGCTCCAGAACCTACGTGATCCAAAGTTGTATTATTACTAACAGTTACTTTATTTGTTTCAGGTGTAGTAAATGAAGTTAATATCATTACTAATGAAAATAATCCGATGGTTAAAATTGCTTTTTTCATAATTTGGGATTTTATATTGTTAATAGGTTTTTACACTGTTTAATGAATTGCGAATACCACAATATCACGGTGTAAAACTACATAGCATATCTCAAAATCAGCAGCAAATACAAGTGTTTATGGTAGAATACACCCGTCTGATAGTGAATGACGCCCAAATTAATGTGAATGGATGTTTTTTAGATTTCTAGATAATTTCCGTTGGCAAACTCGGAGATAATAAGGTCAACATTTACCTTATACGACTTAGAAAAAGGAAGTTTTGTGGAGGAGTTTTTAATGTAACATACCGCATTTCCTGTATGAATTCTGGAAATATAATTGCGATTTACGATATAACTATTATGAATTCTAATAAAAGGATAGGATAGAATTCCTTCGAAATGCTTCAATGTTTTGAAAGCAGTTATCATTTCACCATTATTCAGATGAATGTCGGTAGAATTATTATCGGCTTGAAAATAGCAAATATCTTTAGCGTCAATATATCTATAATCTCCGTATGATTTGATACATATTATAAGATGCTGTTCTACATTCGAATTCGATTGTTCTACTATTTGAATCTGTTTTGGCTCTGAAATTGATTTTGGTTCCTCCTCTACTACTGGATTTTGAAACGTAAAAACCTCATCTTCACCAATCGATTTTTTCAATTTTAAAATCGATTTTATTAAATCGATTCTTTGTATTGGTTTCAGCACATAATCCGCCACTTCATATTGAATGGCTTCAAAAGCCAAATCTTTCTTGGTAGTTGTTATAATAATTTTAGGAATAACTTTCAAGTAACGATAAAGTTCATTGATTAAAGCCAATGATAAATTACTTTTTTTATCTGAAGGATCAATTTCGAGAAAAATTAATTTTGGAGTATGTTCTAATATTAGATTTAAACCTTCAGTATAATTATTGGCTGCCGCCACAAAGACAAGCTCCGAAAACTCATCGGCAACTGCCTTAGTCTTCAAAACACTTTCTTGATTGTCGTCAATAATAATGTACGGTAAATTCATCAATGTTTTGTCCTAATTTGTTAGGCATAACATTAGAAGCATAAAGTAAAAAACTTTAAAAATTAAGCAATTATGGTAGTTTTGGGAAACTAGTTAAATAAAAGCGCACTATTTTTCTAAAAAAACACTTCTTTAACAAGTTAAAAATAAACATTTACAGCACTTCTCCTATAAGTTGTTAATATTTTTTAAACAAATGTTAATACATTAAAATGAACTACAAATAAACCCGATAAAATACACAGAGAGATGGATTTAAAACCATTTTAAAAAAAATAAACTATTCTTTTTTGTTAATTCAAAATCATATCGTAATATTGCGATATGGGAATAACAAAAACAATAGGTTTCTCCGACGAAACCAACGAAATGTCCGAAATACTAAAAGCATTAGGAAATCCAGCTCGCTTAGAAATTGTGAAAATTTTGATGAAATCATCTACCTGTATTTGTGGCGAAATAGTAGAAATATTACCATTGGCACAATCAACGGTTTCTAAACATTTATCCGAATTGAAAAAAGTAGGGATTATAAAAGGAACTGTAACAGGAAATAACATTTGTTATTGCTTGAACGAAAATACAATTCAAAAAATACAAAATTTAATAAACACAATAGAATCAAGCTGCTTTAAATCTCTAGAATGCTGTTAAAAAAACAATATATGAAAAAACTATCTTTCTTAGACAATTACCTTACCCTTTGGATATTTCTTGCGATGCTTCTTGGCGTGTCATTGGGATATTTTGTTCCGTCGGTTTCAAGTACTATTAATGCAATGAGTTCTGGGACAACAAATATTCCTATTGCCATTGGATTGATACTTATGATGTATCCGCCACTGGCAAAAGTAAATTACAGATTACTTCCCACCGTTTTCAAAAACGCACGAATCCTTACCATTTCACTTGTATTAAACTGGATAATTGGTCCGTTATTAATGTTTTTCTTAGCCATCACTTTCCTTAGAGATTATCCGGAATATATGATTGGATTAATATTAATAGGTTTGGCACGATGCATTGCTATGGTTTTAGT
>CANBWX010000168.1 GCA_947373225.1 Flavobacteriaceae bacterium
GGAAAATAATATTTGTACCATACAAACCCTGTAAATTGAGTTACGAAAACGAAATAGTTTGATAACTTTATCTAAATAATTGATTTTAAGGAGATTTTCACAAAACAAAAAAAGCCAATTCATTAGAATTGGCGTTTATATAATCGAAAGAAATAATTACTTAGGCCGCAGCGATTTCAGTGTTTACGGCTTTTTTCAAGAAAGCTTTAAGTAACAATCTGTTTGGTGCTAATCCTGAAGTTATAAATTGTCTTCTTGTGTTTTCTCCTGCTTGTATGCTTCTTACATTTGGATCTTGTTTTGAACCCATAAACCAAAGAACAAAATTCATACTGCCCTCAGTTGAAGTTGTTTCTTGTTTAGTAACGTTATTTTCGGCTGTACTATTTTCTATTGAAGTAGTAAGAACATTGTTATCTGTTGAAGTCTGAGCAAAAGCAGTTACATTAGATAATAATATAAAAACAAAAATCATAAAAATGATGCTATTTTTTTTGTTTCCGTCTTTTTTAGAAAATGTATTCATATTTGTTTTTTTTCAGTGTGTTTAGAGGTATATCTCTTATCTGAGGTCAAAACTATACGATTCGTATTCTACTAAAAAATATTTTCGATGAATCACGACAAAACTCGTTTAAACACAGAAAACAGCAAATGGAAAACCGATTAAAACGGCAAAACCGTCAAGAATCAATATTGACACAAAAAAGAAAAGGCTCCATAAATGGAGCCTTTTAGTATAATTATGCTTGTCCCGGAGGACCAAAATTTAGAGGAATTGGAGGTTGTTCGGTGTCTTTAATTTCGCCATGAGCGATTTCGAAACGGTGAATGTTTTCTCCAATAGCCTTCAATAATCTTTTGGCATGTTGTGGAGTCAAGACAATTCTTGATCTCACTTTAGCCTTAGGAATACCGGGCATGATACTTACAAAATCCAATACAAATTCAGAAGAAGAATGATTGATGATTGCCAAGTTAGAATAGATTCCTTCGGCAGTTTTTTCATCAAGCTCAATATTGATTTGTTCTTGTTGGTTGTTCATATTTTAAAAAATTTAAAAATTGAAAGATTTAATGATTTAAAAATTTAAAGACTATCAAGATAATCTTCAAATTTTTAAATCTTTCAATCTTTAAATAAATTAGTATATATATTCTTCTTTGTTTGCCATCATTTCATTGTAGTCTTCGTTAGAACCTACAATGGTATTGTCATATTCTCTCATACCCGTTCCGGCAGGAATTCTATGACCTACGATTACATTTTCTTTCAATCCTTCTAAGTAATCGATTTTACCTGCAACAGCAGCTTCATTCAATACTTTAGTAGTTTCTTGGAAAGATGCAGCCGATATAAACGATTTCGTTTGAAGCGATGCTCTTGTGATACCTTGTAATACAGGAGTTGCAGTTGCTGTGATAACATCACGAGCTACAACAAGATTTTTATCGGTACGTTTCAATAGTGAGTTTTCATCACGCAATTCACGAGGAGAAATAATCTGACCTGCTTTTAAGCTACTAGAATCTCCAGCGTCTTCAACTACTTTCATTCCGTATAATTTATCATTTTCAACGATAAAATCTTTAGTATGAATTAATTGTTCTTCTAGGAATAAAGTATCTCCAGGATCTTGTACTCTTACTTTACGCATCATTTGACGTATTACTACTTCAAAGTGTTTGTCGTTTATTTTTACTCCTTGCAAACGGTATACTTCTTGAATTTCGTTTACCAAATACTGTTGAACAGCAGCTGGTCCTTGAATTCTTAAAATATCTTCCGGAGTGATTGCACCATCAGACAATGGTACACCCGCTCTTACAAAGTCATTTTCTTGTACTAATATTTGGCTAGATAATTTCACCAAGTATTTCTTAACCTCACCAAATTTAGATTCGATAACGATCTCACGGTTTCCTCTTTTGATTTTTCCAAAAGAAACAACACCGTCAATTTCAGAAACGACTGCTGGATTTGATGGATTACGAGCTTCAAGCAACTCGGTAATTCTTGGTAAACCTCCGGTGATATCTCCTGATTTAGAAGAACGACGTGGAATTTTAACTAATACTTTACCTGCTTTAATTTTTTCACCGTTTTCAACCATCAAGTGGGCTCCAACTGGTAAATTATAAGAACGAATCAATTCTCCGTCTTTACCGTAAACCAATAAAGTTGGGATTAATTTTTTGGCTCTAGCTTCAGAAATTACTTTTTCTTGGAAACCCGTTTGCTCATCAATTTCAACCATGAATGATTGACCTTGCTCTAAATCTTCATAAGCAATTTTACCTGTAAATTCCGAAACTATAACTCCATTATATGGATCCCATTTACAAATTGTAGTTCCTTTAGTTACTGATTCACCATCTTTAACAAAGATACTTGAACCGTAAGGAATGTTGTTTGTACTTAATAAGATTCCAGTTTTTTCATCAATTAATTTCAACTCAGTAGAACGAGAAACTACAATATCAACTGCATTTCCTTCGTTATCTTCGCCTTTAACCGTTTTCAAATCTTCGATTTCTAATTTACCTCCAAATCTTGTAACAATACTAGATTCTTCAGAAATACCACCCGCAACCCCACCTACGTGGAAGGTACGTAATGTTAACTGTGTACCAGGTTCTCCAATAGATTGAGCGGCAATTACACCAACTGCTTCTCCTTTTTGGGTCATTTTTCCTGTTGCCAAGTTTCTACCGTAACATTTAGCACAAATACCTTTCAATGCTTCACAAGTTAATGGAGAACGAACTTCTAATTTTTCAATTGGAGAAGCCTCTATTATTTTCATGAATGCTTCAGTTATTTGTTCACCTGCAGCGATAATAAGCTCATTTGTCATAGGATTGATAACATCTTGCAATGCTACCCGTCCTAATATTCTTTCGCCTAAAGATTCAACGATTTCCTCGTTCTTCTTCAATGCTGAAACTTCAACACCTCTTAAAGTACCACAATCTACCGTGTTCACAATTACATCTTGAGAAACGTCATGCAATCTTCTTGTTAAGTAACCCGCATCGGCCGTTTTCAAAGCCGTATCCGCAAGACCTTTACGAGCACCGTGAGTAGAGATAAAGTACTCAAGAATCGAAAGACCTTCCTTAAAGTTAGAAAGAATCGGGTTTTCAATAATCTCACCACCCGAACCTGATTTTTGAGGCTTAGCCATCAAACCACGCATACCTGCAAGCTGACGGATCTGCTCTTTTGAACCACGTGCTCCTGAATCTAACATCATATAAACCGAGTTAAAGCCCTGATTATCGTTGCTCAGGATGTCCATCACATTCGCGGTTAAGCGGTTGTTGATACGTGTCCAGATATCGATAATTTGGTTATAACGCTCGTTGTTGGTAATAAAACCCATGTTATAGTTACCCATTACTTCTTCCACTTGTTTAGAAGCTTGTGCAATAAGGG
>CANBWX010000169.1 GCA_947373225.1 Flavobacteriaceae bacterium
TGTTTTCTATCCAATCTTTTACAAACGCATTTTGCAAATAAAAACCAAAACCATCCAGATCAAAATAACACATATCATTTGATATGATAATTTCTTTAAACCCAAGATCACAATAAAAACTTCGTGATAATTCAAAATTTTTGGCACCAATAAAAGGACGAATTGATTTTGCTTGATGTTTCATTTTTATTTGCATTTATCCAATAATATAATTTTCTAATTGTTTCAACGAAATTCTTCCTTCATAAATCGCTTTGCCAATTATCGTTCCTTCACAACCTAATTCGGCTAATTTTGGCAATTCGTCAAAAGTAGAAATTCCTCCCGAGGCTATCAATTTTATTCCTTTGGCTTGAGCCAAAATCTTCGCATACAAATCAAAACTTGGTCCTTCGAGCATTCCATCTTTGGCAATATCAGTGCATATTACATACTGAATTCCTTTGTTTTGATACTCCTGAATAAACGGCACTAAATCTTCATTAGAATCTTCTAACCAACCCGAAACAGCCACTTTTTCGTTATTAGCATCCGCTCCAAGAATGATTTTATCCGAACCATATTCTGCAATCCATTTTTCGAAAATAGCTCTGTTTTTTACAGCAATACTTCCTCCAGTAATTTGGTTTGCACCACTTTCGAAAGCGATTTTTAAATCAGAATCGGCTTTTAATCCTCCACCAAAATCAATTTTCAGTTTGGTTTGTGAAGCAATTTGTTCTAATATTTTATAATTGACAATTTTGCTTGATTTTGCTCCGTCTAAATCGACTAAATGTAAATATTCAATTCCGTGCGCTTCGAATGATTTCGCTACTTCAAGCGGATTTTCGTTGTATATAATTTTAGTATTGTAATCGCCTTTCGACAAGCGAACACATTTTCCGTCGATGATATCTATTGCAGGTATTATTCTCATTTATTTTTAATTTAAAGATTTAAAAATTAAATAATTTAAAGATTGGTAATTGAGGAGTATCTGATTCCAAATTTTTCAATCTTTAAATTTTTCAATCATTCAATTTAAGAAAGTTTTTTAGGATTTGCTCCCCAACATCACCACTTTTTTCAGGATGAAATTGAGTTCCGTAGAAGTTGTCATTTTCTAAGGCAGAGGAATATTCCAACTCATAATTTGTTGTGGCAATGGTTTCGGCGCAAATAGGCGCATAAAAACTGTGTACCAAATACATATATTCATTTTCGGCAATTCCTTTAAAGAGATCCGATTTCAGGTTATAAATCTGATTCCATCCCATTTGTGGCACTTTTACTTTCGAAGAAAATTTCACAACATGCACATCAAAAATTCCCAATCCTTTGGTATTTCCTTCTTCCGATGAATGACACATCAACTGCATTCCCAAACAAATTCCCAAAACTGGCTGTTTCAATGTCGGAATTAGTGAATCTAAACCACTTTCTTCAAGCATTTTCATAGCAGAACTTGCTTCGCCAACACCTGGAAAAATAACTTTATCGGCTGCTTTTATTTCGTCAGGATTATTGCTCAAAACCGCTTTGAATCCCAATCTTTCGATGGCAAACATGATGCTTTGAATATTTCCTGCACCGTAATTTATGATTACAATTTTCATTTTATTCTATATGTTTTTTTTAAAACAAATCTCCTTAATTAATTTATGAATAATGAGCAATCATTTTATTTACTAATCCATTTTCATCAAAATACATAACTTCAATTGCCATTTTATTCATAATCGATTTATAATAAAGCGCAACAGAATCTACTCCTATAGTTACTCCAACAAGTTCAAAATACAAATCTGGAATTTTATCTAAAGCTTTTCTCCAATAAGCAGCCACTTGATCTTTTCCTTGAAGCGAGCCACTTTCGATTCCTGCTGCCAATTTTATCATTGGTGTTGTAATGACGATATCTTCCGAATAATGATTCATTATGTTTTCCAAATCATGAGAATTCCATGATTCAATCCATTCTTCCGCAAATTTTTGTGCATCCATTCTTCCTGTTTTTTTTAAAGCATCCCTTTTGTTGATGGCAAAATCATTTTCTCCGTATCTCGTTTTACAGCCACTTTTATCGCTTTGGCGAAAGCCTTGAAAATAGCTTCAATTTTATGATGCTCGTTCGTTCCTTCTGCTTTGATGTTGATGTTGGCTTTTGCTCCATCCGAAAAGGATTTGAAGAAATGATAAAACATTTCTGTCGGCATTTTTCCCACCATTTCACGTTTAAATTCGGTTTCCCAAACCAGCCAATTTCTACCTCCAAAATCAATGGCTACTTGCGACAAACAATCGTCCATTGGTAAACAAAAACCGTATCTTTCTATTCCTAATTTATTTCCTAATGCTTTCGCAAAAACTTCTCCAAGAGCAATCGCAGTGTCTTCTATCGTGTGATGTTCATCGACTTCCAAATCTCCTTTTACAATCACTTCTAAGTCCATTTGTCCGTGACGTGCGATTTGATCGAGCATGTGATCGAAAAAAGCAATTCCGGTTTCAATTTTACTTTTTCCGGTTCCGTCCAAGTTCAAGTTGATGTAAATATCGGTTTCATTCGTTTTTCTTGAAATTGTTGCCGAACGTTCTTCTAGTTTCAAAAACTCATAAATAGTTTTCCATTCTGTAGTTTGCAAAGCAATAACGGATTCAAGTTCTTCTCTTTTTGAAGCAATTTCAGTACTTCCTAAACCTTCTTCATTATAAATATAAATCGCTTTCGAACCTAAATTTTTAGCTAATTCAACATCGGTTATTCGGTCGCCAATAACGAAAGAGTTTTCCAAATCATATTCTGAATTTCCAATATATTTCGTCAATAAACCAGTTGCAGGCTTGCGTGTTGGTGCATTTTCGTGGGGAAATGTTTTGTCAATTAAGACATCACTGAAAACCACTCCTTCATTCTCGAAAGCCTTCATAACCAAATTATGCACAGGCCAAAAGTTGGCTTCTGGATGCGAATCCGTTCCTAATCCATCTTGATTGGTCACCATAACCAATTCGAAATCTAATTCGGCAGCAATTTTTCCTAAATATTGAAAGGTTTTTGGATAGAATTCCAGTTTTTCGAAACTGTCCAATTGATAATCGTTTGGTTCTAAAACCATGGTTCCGTCACGGTCTATAAAAAGTATTTTTTTCATCTATTTTTATTTATTGATTATACCTGAAAGGTTTCAAAAACCTGTCAGGTATAAAATTAAGCTTGCAAAGCCTGCATTAATTTCTTGTTTTCTTCTTCCGTTCCAATTGTCAAACGCAAAGTGTTTTCACATAAAGGTTGCGTCGTTCTGTTGCGAATAACGATTCCTTTTGCAATCAATTCGTCGTATCTTTTATTGGCATCATCTACTTTTATCAAGATAAAATTAGCTTCTGTTGGATATAT
>CANBWX010000170.1 GCA_947373225.1 Flavobacteriaceae bacterium
GCATCGACCATAATATCATACTGATTGAATAGGGAAATAGCATTGGTTGCGTCTAATTTTTCGGTAATTGCATTAATTTTTATTGAAGGATTTAGTGCCAAAGCCATTGCTGCTGCTTCCAAAACTTTGCTTTTTCCGAGAGAGCTACTTTTGTAAATTACTTGACGTTGCAAATTAGAAATATCGACAATATCATCATCCATAATTCCAATTTCTCCTACGCCAGCTGCAACCAAATAAGGCAAAACTGCCGAACCCAATCCACCAAGACCAATTATCAAAACTTTAGCTTTTTCTAATTTTTCTTGACCGCTTGTTCCTACTTCGGGAAGAATGATTTGTCGGTTGTATCGAGTTGTTTCCATAAATATATTGTTTTATAATTCCCCCTTGGGGGGTTAGGGGGCTTCAACCTCCTGCAAACGGAGGCAATAAGGCAATAATGTCATTTTTTTTGATACTGTAATTTTCTTTGTCTTGAATTATTTTTTGATTGACAGCAACACTAAAAGACAGCTTTTTCAACTGATATTTTTGTTGTAATTCGTCTATTAATTGCTGTAAATTCATCTCCGAAAACGGAAATTCATCTTCGTTGCTTTTAGTTTTTTCGGCGATAGCTCCAAAATATTTTATGTGTATCATTCGATTAAATTTAAGTTTTGAAAAACAAATTCCTCTTCTGAATATTCGCATTTAAAATAAGACGATAAGGCGGAAGAATGTTGTACCACTTCACCAATAATGATAATTGCTGGAGATGAAATTTGATGTTCATTTACCATTTTCTGAATCGAATTTATTGAACCAATCACTTTTTTCTGGGAATCTTTGGTTCCGTTTTGAATAATCGCAACGGGCAAATCATCGGTTCGGTTGTTTTGATAAATCGAAATAATCTCCTCCAATTTATTCATTCCCATCAGGATAACCACCGTCGCTGACGATTGCGAAGCCAAAGTTACATCTTTGGATAATTTATGATCCGAAGTTGTTCCGGTAATGACCCAAAAACTTTCAGAAATTCCTCTTTGTGTCAGGCTAATTCCGTTTGAGGCAGGCACACCCAAAGCCGATGAAATTCCAGGAACAATGGCAGTTTCTAGTCCAAATTGTTGCGCATAAGCAATCTCTTCGCTTCCACGACCAAATACAAAGGGATCGCCGCCTTTTAAACGTACCACATGACCAAAACGCTCTGCCATAGTAACGATAAGTTCGTTAATTTGGTCTTGGCTATAGGCGTGGCAGCCCAAACGTTTGCCTACAAAAATGATTTCTGAAGTAGTTGCATATTGCAATAATTCTTCATTGACAAGCGCATCATACAAGATTACATCGGCAGCTTTTATTGCTTTTATTGCCTTTAAAGTAATCAGTTCTACATCTCCTGGACCAGCGCCCACAATGGTTAGTTTTGATTTTTTTGTAGTTGTCATGCTATTTTGTATTCGTTATTGTTCAGTTCGTTTAATTCGGCAATTGTATTTATATTTTTAAATAAATGGCTTTTATTTTCTTCGATATTTATTTTTTGAACCTTTATTTTTGTCAAAAAAATCATCATTTTTAAATCATTTTCATCGATAGCTTTTTTTAGAATTGACAAACATTTTTTGGAATAAATTCCGATTAAAGGATGAATTCTATTGGCATCTTCAAATAGAGTTGCATCAAAATTGGAATTGTGTTTTGCTACCAATTCCGATAGAATTTCGGTCGAAATTAACGGAATATCACAGCTTAAAATCAAATTCAATTCCGTTTCTGATTGGGCTAAAGCCGAATAAATTCCGCCAATTGGTCCTTTGTCAATGATAAGGTCTTTAACTACATTATATTCTAAATAATCGTAATCGTTGCTATTGGTAATCAATTGAATGTTTTTCGAAATTGGCAAAACCGCATCAATAATATGTTCGATAAAGGCTTTATTTTGGTATAAAACCAAGCCTTTTTCGGATTGCATTCGGCTACTTTTTCCACCACAAAGAATTGATGTTTTCATTTTCGTTCCTATAAAAATCAGACAATCAGCTTGATACTTGCCATTACTATTACAGTTGCCAATACATATTTTAAAACTTTATTCGTAAAATAACCGCTTCCGTAATAAGCACCTAACATTCCGCCAAAAACAGCAATCGGTACCAAATAAAAAGATTCTGTTGGGATGCTTTTTCCATCCAAAAAATAGCCCGAAAGTCCCGCAACTGAATTCACAAAGATAAACAAACTAGATATTGCAGCAGTTTCTTTTAAGGTTGCCCAACCTAAGAGTAGCAAAATTGGACTCAAAATTACGCCACCGCCTATACCTAACATTCCAGATAATAAACCAATTCCGAAACCAATAATCATTGCCAAAGGAATATTTATTTTGGTTGGCTCTTTTTCTTTATTATTGAAAAAACCAAACAATCGTAAAGCAGCAATAATTAATACCAATCCCAATATTATTTTGTAAATAGTATTTTCTAACGGAACCATTCCGCCAATAAATGCAGCAGGTACAGAGGTAATAGCAAAGGGATAAAAGAGTTTTGGTTTAAAAAAATCTTTTTTATAATAAAAGAAAAATGAAATCCCAGAAACAAACAAATTGAGCAATAGGGCAGAAGGTTTCATTACCGAAACTGAGAATGAAAAAATTGCCATTAAAGCTAAATATCCCGAAGCTCCACCATGACCAACGCTTGCATACAAAAACGCAATTACCGCTAATAACAAGCAGAATAAAATTAGAGAATCATTGTTAAGAATTGTCATAAATAGTGCATTTTAATTGATTGGAATAACCATTACTTCCTCCTCTTTTTCGATATTTTCTTGATTGTGAGGCACACAAATAAAAGCATTTGCTAATGCAAAAGTATTCAACATCGCCGAACTTTGACTTTCTAAAATGCTAACATTTGTAGCATCATAAAATGCTTTTAGGAACAAAGTTTTTCCTGATGTGTTGGTAAAATCAATGTTAATTTTACGTTTTATTTTCGGTAAATGAATCGCTTCAAACCCCATTCTTTTTTTCAAGGCGGGTAGCACATAAACATAAAAACTGGTCAATGTGGATGCAGGATTTCCGGGTAAGGCAAAAACAAGAGTTTCGTCTTTTTTTCCAAAAAATAATGGTTTCCCAGGCTTTTGATTGATTTTATAAAATAATTCTTCAACACCATTAGACAAAAGGGCTTCTTTTACAAAATCATAATCACCAACCGAAATTCCGCCAGAAACCAAAACAAAATCAAAATCAGAAAGACAGTTTTTCAATACTTTTTTAGTAGCTTTTAAATTGTCTTTTACTTTGAAAGTGGCTATTTTTTGAATTCCAA
>CANBWX010000171.1 GCA_947373225.1 Flavobacteriaceae bacterium
AAGTACTTGATATTTGTTCCTTAATATATTTATGTAATTGTGAGGATTAGAACCATTAATTATTATTTCTTCAGTTTTATTTTTTATTAGATTTATTGAATTTGAAACTTGAGGTTCTATTATTTTCAACAAATAATTTTTAAAATAAACAACTCTAGGAACTATTGGCTCATCTGCTTGATATACATTATCAATGTATTCAATAAAACCATTTTTTATATCAGCAGAAAATGTCGGATTATCATAATTTGTATAAAAATCATTTTTAAACTTATCAAAGTTATCCTTACTTAGAAAAACTTCAAAAAAGTATAGCGGAGAGTTTGGTGTTGAAATATTATTATACATCCCCAAAAATAATTTTTTTATAATTGTTTTACAAATGTTTAACCTGTAAAAACAAAAAAGCCCTTACATTGCTGTAAAGGCTTTTCATTGCTAGCTCCCTCTCTTGGGCTCGAACCAAGGACCCTCTGATTAACAGTCAGATGCTCTAACCAACTGAGCTAAGAAGGAAAGTGTGTTTCACTTTTAAAGCGGTGCAAAGATAGTGCTAAATTTGTTTTTTCCAAGAAAAAATGGAAAAAAAATGGAAAAAAATTATTTCCCTACAATCGCCTTGTAGATATCGTTTCCATTGGCAAACAACAACAAAGTTATAAGTAGTATAAAACCAACCATTTGGGCATTCTCAAGGAATTTATCACTCGGTTTTTTGCCACTTATTATTTCGTATAATAAAAAGATTACATGACCACCATCAAGTGCCGGAATAGGCAATAAATTCATTACGCCAAGCATTATCGACAATAAAGCAGTGATATTCCAGAACACTTCCCAGCTCCATGAACTTGGAAAAATGTTGAAAATTGCAGCAAAACCTCCCACTTGTTTGTAAGCTTTAGTTTCTGGATTAAAAATCATTTTAAGTTGTTTGCCGTAGCCTACAAGTTGGTCTTTTCCTTTCTCGATTCCCCTAGGAAATGATTCTAAGAAAGTAAATTCCTGTTTGCTCACTTTATAATAGCCTAGTTTTTCTAATGACTCCATTCCTAATGCACCTGGAAATGCATTTAGTTTACCGTCTTTTGAAACAACAACCGGAATCTGTATCTCTTTCTCATCACGAAGAACAGAGGCTATAATCGACTTTCCTTTATTGTTTAGCAAAATAACTTTGGCTTCGTCAAAATATTTTGTTTTTTGGCCGTTAAGCGCAAGAATAACATCTTTAGGTTTCACTGCTTGATTCAATGATTCAGAAGGTACTTTTCCTATCGCAAACGGCATTCTTAAGCCTATCAACGGACTTTTTGCTTGTTTAGATAATTGATCTATAAAATCATTCGGGATTTTTATTAATTGCTCCGTTCCATTTCTTTCGATAAGAACCTCTTTCCCCATTACTATTTTTGCATTAATACCACTGTCAAAACGCTCTATTTTTTCACCATCAACGGCTAGTATTTTATCTCCAGTTTTAAAACCAGCCTTTTGCATAGCTACATTTTCTATCAAATAACCATCTTTAATGGCCGCATTTGCAATATACATTTCGCCATACGCATAAGCCATTCCAATATAAATGACAAAAGCCAAAATGAAATTTACGGTAACGCCGCCAAGCATAATGATCAAGCGTTGCCAAGCTGGTTTCGAACGAAATTCCCATGGTTGTGGCGGCAAAGCCATTTGTTCTTTGTCCATGCTTTCGTCTATCATTCCCGAAATTTTCACGTAACCACCAAGTGGCAACCAGCCAATTCCGTATTCGGTTTCGCCAAATTTCTTTTTGAATAATGAGAATTTAACGTCAAAAAATAAGTAGAATTTTTCTACTCGGGTTTTAAATATTTTCGAAGGAATAAAATGTCCTAATTCGTGAAGTATGATTAGTAATGATAAGCTCAATAAAAATTGAGAAAGCTTGATAACTATTTCCATTTCTTGTTTTTAAATTTTGAATAACGCACAAAAGTAAGGTTTTCTGTTTTAGTTGCAAAGGTTTCCATTTAGGCAAGACGATAAAAAATTGTTAATAATTGCACCTTTCCCTTTTTTCCTTTACCATTTGTCCCGTAACTTTACTTTTTGTTACAAAATCTAACATGGGTTAATTTTTTTCCCAAATAAAAACAAACACTATGTCATCGAAATTATTTTCGCCAATTCAAATAAAAAGTATCACATTCAAAAATAGAATTGTCATTTCGCCAATGTGTCAATATTCTGCTGAAGATGGCTTTGCCAATGATTGGCATTTAGTTCATTTAGGAAGTCGTGCCAGTGGTGGAGCGGCTTTAATAATTCAAGAAGCAACCGCAGTTTCTCCTGAAGGCCGAATTTCTCCCGGCGATTTAGGACTTTGGAAAGACGAACATATCGAAAAATTACAAGCTATTAGTCGATTTATTGTTTCTCAAAATGCCATTCCCGGAATTCAATTGGCCCATGCCGGACGAAAAGCGAGTGCCGCAACTCCTTGGAACGGGAATAAAAAACTAGAGGAGACCAATGGCGGTTGGAATACCGTTGCGCCGTCTGCAATTCCTTTTCTGTCCAATGAAAAAGCGCCAATTGCTATAGACAAAATCGGCATTCAAAAAGTAATTTCTGATTTTAAATCCGCCACCAAAAGAACCCTTCAAGCAGGTTACCAAGTTGTCGAAATTCATGCTGCACATGGTTATTTGTTACACGAATTTCTTTCACCTTTGTCTAATTTGAGAACGGATGAATATGGTGGAAGTTTCGAAAACAGAACCCGGTTACTGCTAGAAGTTCTCGCAGCAGTACAATCCGAATGGCCTGCAAATTTGCCTTTATTCGTCAGAATATCAGCTACAGATTGGGCTGATGGTGGTTGGAATATCGAAGAATCAGTACAACTTTCGAAAATCTTAAAAGAAGAAGGTGTCGATTTAATTGACGTTTCTTCGGGCGGATTAGCATCACACCAGCAAATTGTTTTAGGGCCTAATTATCAAGTTCCTTTTGCCGAAAGGATCAAAAAAGAAACTGGAATTTTGACTGGAGCGGTGGGTTCAATTACCGAAGCAGCTCAAGCAGAAGAAATTGTCGCAACCGAAAAAGCAGATTTGGTTTTATTCGCCAGAGCATCCTTGAGAAACCCCAATTTAGCATTGGCTTTCGCCAAAGAATTGAATGCGGAAATCGCTTGGCCCAAACAATACGAAAGAGCAAAAATATAATTTAATAGATTTCACAAATTAAATATTTTCACATTTCTTAAATGACCTTAAATGACTTATATGGTTAATTTTTGAAACATATAAGGCATTTACGATCCTATAAGTTTTAGTATTAAAAAGTG
>CANBWX010000172.1 GCA_947373225.1 Flavobacteriaceae bacterium
GTTAAAAGAATTATATCCAGAAGCCCATATTATTACTTGTTCTACCTCTGGACAAATTTCGAATTCAAATATAGTTGAAAATAATATTGTTTCAACGGCAATAGAATTTGAAAAATCAACAATAAAAATTGCTGAAATTGACCTTCTGAAAAATAATGATATTCAAGAATTAGGGCTTATTGTAAGAAAAGAACTTTTAAATAAAGACTTAAAATCAATCCTTGTTATTTCGGAAGGTAGTTTTGTTAATGGTACCGAATTAGTGAATGAATTAGGAAAGCAAACAAATCATAATATTCCTATTTTTGGTGGATTAGCAGGAGATAATGTGAAATTTCAAAAAACTCTTGTAGGCTTAAATGAAGATGCAAAAGAGGGTAAAATTGTAATTGTAGGGTTTTATGGTAATGAAATAAACTTTAGTTTCGGTTGCGAAGGTGGTTGGAGTGATTTTGGTCCCGAAAGAGAAGTGACACTTTCAGAAAAGAATGTGTTATATAAAATTGGAGATAGATATGCCTTGGATATTTATAAAGGGTACTTAGGAAAATATGCTGATGAATTGCCTGGTTCCGCTTTGTATTTCCCGCTTTCGATGAAAGAAAGTAAAGATTCGCCTTCGGTTGTAAGAACGATTTTATCAATAGATGAAAAGACAAAATCAATGACCTTTGCAGGGAATATTCCTCAAGGTTCTTTTATTAGATTAATGAAAGGTAATTTCGATAAACTTATTGACGCTTCTTATAATGCAGCAACGGAGTCGTTTTCGAATCATCCAAGGGAACCAGAATTAGCACTAATTGTAAGTTGCGTTGGTCGAAAGGTTGTTTTAGGAAATAGGGTAGATGAAGAATTTGAAGTGGTAAAAGAAGTTTCTGGTAATACACTACTTTGTGGATTTTATTCTTACGGTGAAATTTCACCTCTCACGAATCAGAAATCTTGTGAACTGCATAATCAAACAATGGCTATTTTGACCATTAGCGAAGATTAAATTTATATATGGCTGATAATAATTTAAATAGAAATTTAAAAAGACAAATCAATAAATTTTTATCTGATGAGTTAATTAATGATAATCCATCAATCCAAGAATTTATTGAGGCGGTTAATCAGTCTTTTCAAAATTATGAAAAAGATGCCGAATTGTTCGAACAATCTATTCGATTAAATGATTTGGAATTCTATGAAATTAATACTAAGATCCAAGATCAATTAGAGAAAAAGAAACGCATTCAGGCTGAATTAATTCAAGCTATTAAATTGTTAAATGGAAAGGACGGCGCTATAGAATTAGGTCCTGAAGACAATTTGACTGAATTGCTGCAGATATTACATAACGAAATTGAGTATAAAAGAGAATCAGAAGAGCAATTATCTATTTCTATATTTAATGCTGAAAAAGCAAACGAAGCCAAGTCTGACTTTTTGTCGATTATGAGCCATGAAATCCGAACACCATTAAATGCCATTATCGGTTTAATCTATATAATGGAGAAAGAACGTACGGTCGAAAGTCTTAATGAAAATTTTGATGTTCTAAAAACTTCTGCCCAAAACCTATTTCTACTTTTAAATAATATTTTAGATTTCAATAAAATTGAAGCGGGTAAAATAGATTTAGAAATAATACCTTTCAATTTTAAAGATTTAGTTTTAGAAATAGTAAGATCGCTTCAAGCAAAAGCAATAGAAAATCAAAATAAAATTGAAGTTATTATTGACGATAATTTTGCTGGAAATATTATAAGTGACCCACTAAGGATTAGTCAAATAATTACTAATCTAGTACTGAATGCGATAAAGTTTACTAAAAACGGATTGATTCAAGTTAGAATTAATCAAATAAACGAGATTGGTAATCATTCTGTTTTTAAAGTCCATATCCAGGACAATGGAATAGGAATAAATTTAGAGAAATTTAATTCAATTTTTCAAAAGTTTACTCAAGCAGACACAAAAACCTCGAGGCAATATGGCGGTTCTGGATTGGGATTAGTCATTACAAAAAATCTTTTGAATTTGTTCCATTCCGAAATAGAATTAGAAAGTGAAATAGGAGTTGGATCTAAATTTAGTTTCGTTCTGAATTTGCCAATTTTCAATAAAAATTCAGAATTAGAAAATGGGCCAAATACTATTGATTATAAAGAACAAAAACTAGAAGGTTTAAAAGTGCTTTTAGTCGAAGATAATCTTATTAACGTGAAAATTGCCGAGAAAATCCTTAAACAATGGGATGTTAGCGTTGATGTTGCTTTGAACGGTCTTATAGCTGTAGAGAAGCATAAAGCGAATGTATATGACATTATCCTGATGGATTTGTCAATGCCAGTAATGGATGGCTATGATGCAACCATTAATATTCGAAGTACAGACTCAACTATTCCTATTATTGCTTTAACAGCTTCTACTTCTTATTTGAGCCTTGAGAAAGCAATGCAAATAGGCATAAACGAATACATAACAAAACCATTCAGCCCAAGAGAATTAAATCTAAAATTAAGTAAACATTATTACTTTTAAATCATTTATTCTTTAGATAGGACATTGGTTTTGTAATCGTCCATGTCTTCCCAATTAGAATCAAAGAATTATTCCAAAATTTCAATTCTATTGTCAATATCATCTTAATAACTTTGGCGCATTCCTCTTTTAAAATATATCGACATTCGCTATATTAGCAGAAATTCGATAAAATTTAAAATGTCCGATCAAAATCAATATACCGAAGATAATATTCGGTCGCTCGACTGGAAAGAACACATCCGTATGCGTCCCGGAATGTACATCGGAAAACTCGGTGACGGTTCCTCACCAGATGATGGTATTTACATTCTTCTCAAGGAAGTTCTTGACAACTGTATCGATGAATTCGTTATGGGTGCTGGGAAAACGATCGAGGTAACTATCAAAGACAAAACGGTTTCTGTTCGCGATTACGGTCGTGGAATACCTCTTGGAAAAGTAATCGATGTAGTCTCGAAAATGAATACAGGTGGAAAATATGATTCACTTGCCTTCAAAAAATCGGTGGGTTTAAACGGTGTTGGAACAAAAGCCGTAAATGCTTTATCCAGTTATTTTCGTGTGGAATCTGTTCGTGATGAGAAGCAAAAAGCAGCTGAATTTTCAGGTGGAAATTTGGTTCTTGATGAAGATATTATTGAAACAACCAAACGTAAAGGAACCAAAGTAACTTTTATTGCGGACGAAGCGATTTTTAAAAATTATAAATTCCGTTTTGAATATATCATCAAAATGCTCAAAAACTATTGTTACCTCAACAATGGTTTGACGATTTTGTTCAATGGCGAAAAATATTTTTC
>CANBWX010000173.1 GCA_947373225.1 Flavobacteriaceae bacterium
ATCACATTTGGTATCTTATTCTCGATAATTAAATCGCAACACGGAGGCGTTTTTCCAAAATGACTGCAAGGTTCCAAACTCACATAAATAGTGGATTCTTTCAATAATGATTTGTCTTTTACCGAATTCACGGCATTTACTTCGGCATGAGGTTCACCGGATTTTTTATGCCAGCCTTCGCCAATGATTTTGCCATTATGCACAATTACGCTTCCTACCAAAGGATTTGGATAGGTTGTTCCTAAACCGTTTTTGGCTAATTCGATGCAGCGGCTGATGTATTTTTCTTGTATATTCACAAGTACAAAAGTAATGATTTTTGTGTTTAGGATTTAGTTTTGAATCTTTGGAAAATAACAATAAACAATTTCTATTTTTGTACCATAAATAAGCATTTCTAAACATGGAAAACTGGCTCATTCGAAAAATAGAAAAAAAAGACAATCCCGAGGTTGCACAATTAATTCGAGACGTTTTTAACGAATTGAATATTCCCAAAGTAGGAACCGCTTATGCCGATCCGTATTTAGATTTAATGTTTGAGGAATATAATAAGCCAAAATCGGTTTATTTTGTAGTTGAGAATAATGGCAGAATTGTGGGTGTTGCTGGAGTTGCACCGCTCGAAAACGAAGCTGAAACCATTTGCGAATTGCAAAAAATGTATTTCTTACCCGAAACGCGAGGTTTGGGAATTGGAAGCCAAATGATGGAAATATGTTTGCAAAGTGCGAGAGATTTTGGTTTCGAAAAATGTTATCTCGAAACGATGCCTTTTATGCACGACGCCCAAAAATTGTATAAAAAAGTGGGCTTCGAATACATTTGTTCGCCAATGGGAAGTACGGGTCATGTTTCTTGCCCGGTGTGGATGTTGAAGGAGTTAGCCCCCTAACCCCCGAAGGGGGAATTAAAAATAAATAACGAATGAAAATAAAAGAATATAGAACTCAATTCATTCAAGAACTCACACCAATTTATGATGCTGGCGAAGCGGAGAGTTTTTTCTATTTGATTTTAGAAGAAAACCACCAATGGAAAAGAATTGATTTGGCTTTGAATCTTGATTTAACTTTTTCGAATAAAGTAATTCAGCAATGGAATTCGATTTTGGAACAGCTAAAAAAAGAAATTCCTATTCAATACGTATTAGGGAAAACCAGTTTTTTTGGGTTAGATTTTGAGGTAAATTCAACTGTTTTGATTCCAAGACCGGAAACCGAAGAATTGGTAGAATGGATTTTAGAAAGTCAAAAGTCAAAAGTCAAAAGTCAAAAGTCAAAAGTCAGAAGTGGGGAGTTAGAAGTCAGAAGTTTGGAGTTGGAAGTTGAAACCCAAAACCTAAAAATCCTAGATATAGGAACAGGAAGCGGTTGCATCGCTATTTCTTTAGCTAAAAACATTTCGGATTCGGAAGTTTTTGCGATAGATGTTTCTGAAAAGGCTTTGGCTACAGCCAAAAAAAATGCCGAAATAAATAATGTTTCAATTCATTTTATTAAAACTGATATTCTAAAAATAGATGATTTTGAGCAACTTCTAATTTCTAACTTTCAACTTCCAACTAAATTTGATGTTATTGTTTCGAACCCGCCTTATGTTCGGGAATTGGAAAAGCAGGAAATTAAGAAAAATGTTCTAGACAACGAACCGCATTTGGCTCTTTTTGTCGAAAATGATGATGCGCTTATTTTTTATAGAAAAATAGCCGAATTAGCTCAAAAAAACTTATCTCAAAACGGACAATTATTCTTTGAAATCAATCAGTATTTAGGAAAAGAAACAGTTGATTTGTTGGAAAAAATGAATTTTAAAAACATAGAACTGCGTAAAGATATTTACGGGAATGATAGGATGATTAAAGCAGATTTCAGGTAGCAGGTTTCAGTAGGCAGATTTAAGTAGGCAGATTTCAGAAGTTGAAATCTGCCTACTGCGACCTGAAACCTGAAAATCACTCGTATCGCAACGCCTCAATTGGGTCTAAATAAGCTGCTTTAATTGCAGGATACAATCCAGAAACTACAGCAACAATAAAGCTGGTTATAAACGCTGCCATAATTGCTCCCCACGGAATTACAAACGCATAACTCAAGGCTGTTGACAAAGCAAAACCTATTGCAATTCCGAAAATAATCCCCACTAAACCGCCTAATTGACCAATTAATAAGGTTTCTATAAAAAACTGAAAAGCGATTGTACTTCTTTTGGCTCCCAATGCTTTTCTAACGCCAATTTCGCGCGTGCGTTCCGTAACCGAAACAATCATGATGTTCATCAAGGCAATGGAAGATCCTAAAACCGTAATGATTCCGATGAGCCACGAAGCCATTCCTAGGTATTTTGTGATACCAAGAATCCGGTTGATGAGATCGTCACTTCGAACAACTGCAAAATTATTGTCTTGCACGGGACTCAATTTTCGAACTCTTCGCATGGTATTATTGGCGTCGTCAATGGCTTGATCGAGCATTTCTTTCTTGGCAACCATGATGCTCATGGTGTAATTTATTTTGGGTGCCGTAAACAAGGAACGCGCCACCTGAATCGGGATTAAAACCCTTAAATCTTGGCTGTTGCCAAAGGTGGAACCTTTCTCTTTTAGCACGCCAATGACTTTGAATTTGGCACCACGAATCGAAATTATCTTATCGATTGGGTTCATGTCTTTGAGTAAACCTTTTTGAAAATCGGAACCTACAATACAGGAATAACTGTTGTTTTGAATATCGAATCCGGTGAAGTTTCTACCCAAACTGGTTTCAAGACCGGAGTTGGTTAAGAAATGCTCGTCGACTCCTACGATGGTGTTTTCGGGATCCGTTTTCGTGGCTTCATATTTTACTTCGGCAGCAGAAGTTGCCGTAAATGAAACGGAAGTTTCGGTAAGCGGATATTTGTATTTGTTCATAAACATCACCGCTTCGGGATAAGAAATAATAGGATTTATTATTTCTCTTTCCTCACCGCCACGACGTCGTGAAGTGTTTTCGTATTGATTGATGTTGAAAGTATTGGCGCCCATCGAAGCAAAATCGGAGGAAATGGTGTTTTCTAAAGCCGAAACCACGGTCAAAATTCCGACTAAAGCCGTAATCCCAATGGCGATAATCAATACGGTAAGTATGGTGCGCAACAATTGTGTTCTAATAGAACCCATTGCAATTCGGACGTTTTCGCGGAATAATTTAAACATAGTGCTTATTTGACACGAAAATACAATTTTTGTTACAAGTTTGCTTTAGAAG
>CANBWX010000174.1 GCA_947373225.1 Flavobacteriaceae bacterium
CCAATAAGTATAAATAATTCATGGAAAATGGTTAGATTTGGTTTTTTTCCGCTTGGTTTGGGAAATCATCTTACCTTTACGGTTCATAAACCGCTTTGTGTAAAAGAGTTATCATTTGATGAAATAATGAAAATCGCTGAAAAAGAAATAGTTAGCGGAATAAAATTAAAATAAATTACAATGTCTATAAAAAACATTCGACTAGAAGTCATGCAACTTTTAGAAAAAAACGTTAACGGATATGTTGACCAATATTTAATTCCTGTTGAAAAAATTTGGCAACCGTCGGATTTTTTGCCTAATTCGGAAAGCGATACTTTTTTCGAAGAAGTTAGAGAATTGCGTGAAATAGCCAAAGATTTACCATACGATTTTTGGGTTGCCATGGTGGGCGATACCATTACCGAAGAAGCTTTGCCCACTTATGAATCTTGGTTGATTGAAGTGGAAGGAATTGATAATTTGGAAAGAAATGGATGGTCAAAATGGATTCGCCAATGGACAGGTGAAGAAAACCGTCACGGAGATTTGCTTAATAAATACCTTTATTTATCAGGTCGTGTTAATATGCGTGAAATCGAAATGACAACACAACATCTTATCAACGACGGTTTTGATATTGGAACCGGAAGAGATCCTTATAAAAACTTTGTTTACACCAGTTTTCAGGAATTAGCGACTTATGTTTCTCATAATAGAGTTTCCCAATTGGCCAAAAGTTATGGGGACAATAAATTGTCGAAAATGTGTAAAATGATTGCAGGCGACGAAATGCGCCATCATCATGCTTACAGCGAATTTGTCAATCAGATTTTCAAAGTAGATCCAAGCGAAATGATGCTTGCTTTTCAATATATGATGAAACAAAAAATCGTTATGCCAGCGCATTTCTTGAGAGAATCGGGGCAAAAAATAAGTTCTGCTTTTGAACATTTTTCTGATTCTGCACAACGAATTGGTGTTTACACGGCAAGTGATTATGTAGATATTATGCAAAAACTAATCGAAAAATGGCAAATTGACAAGATTACAGGTTTGACGGATGAAGCCGAAAAAGCCAGAGATTATTTAATTAAATTACCTTCAAGAATGGCTAAAATTTCCGAAAGAATGGTGATTCCTCAAGAATCATTTGTTTTCAAATGGGTGGAGCCTGCGAAAATTTAGATTTCAGATTGGTTGGAATAGAAAGTTGATTTGAAATTATTTATTTTTGAATTTTGCGATTGGAATTCCCTTTGAAATTGATTTAAAATGTTGGATTTTGAAGAGATTAACTTTAAAATTCAACATTTTTTTTAAACCTAATTTACTATGAGCAACGAAAATATAATTAACAAAACGATTCTTTTTGTAAAGGCAAAACTGGAAAATGCCGAAGGTGGACATGATTGGTTTCACATAGAAAGAGTGTTTAAAAATGTAGTGGCAATTGCAGACAACGAAGTTTGTGATGTTACCGTTGTAAAATTAGGTGCTTTGCTTCACGATATTGCCGATAGTAAATTTCATAATGGCGACGAAACTATTGGGCCTAAAATTGCTCGAGAATTTCTAGAAAGCGAAAAAATTGACGAAGAAACGATTCAACATGTAATTCATATTATTGAAAATATTTCGTTCAAAGGAGGTAATGTCCAAAAGCAGTTTTCATCAAAAGAACTCGATATTGTTCAAGATGCCGATCGATTAGACGCTATTGGCGCTATTGGAATTGCAAGAGCGTTCAATTATGGCGGTTTCAAAAACAGACCTTTATACAACCCGCAAATTGCTCCAAATCTTCACATGAGCAAAGAAGAATATAAAAATAGTGAAGCGCCAACAATCAATCATTTCTATGAAAAGCTTCTGCTTTTAAAAGATAAAATGACTACCGAAACCGGCAAACAAATCGCCAAAGAAAGACACCAATATATGGAAGGTTTTCTTTCGCAATTTTACGCAGAATGGGACGGGGAAAATTAGTATTCAGGTTGCAGAAGTCAGATTACAGATTTTAAAAGCAATTCATTTATTCCCCCTTCGGGGGTTAGGGGGCTATTCCTTTTTCCTTCATTTCTAAAATTACATCCGAAGCATTCTTAAATGTAGGTGTTTGTTCAATAATGCTTCCCACGCGCTTTTTATTGAGTTTAAAAGTGATATCATTATCTGTTGTAAACAACAACGCCGTTAAGAAAGGATTGTTCATATACGGAGCTAAAACAAAGAAAGCTTCTTCTAAAGAATGAAAACTTTCGATTTCTTCCGTTTTATATTTCGCTGTTACCGAAAGACTAAAAACGTCATTTTCTAATAAAACGGGACGCACATATATATTTTTCAATTCGGTATCGCCAATGGTTTTAGCCAAGGTTAATTTGGCATACGTATGATTTTCGATACTTTCTTTTACTTGTTCCCAAAATTGGGCAAATACAGGTTGGAAGGACATATTTTTTGATTTTGATTTTGTTAAATTGTGATTCTTCGAAAGTAATTTACTTGCCTTCAAACTCCGGTTTTCTTTTCTCCAAAAAGGCAGTCGTTCCTTCTTTAAAATCTTCGGTAGCAAAGCATGCACCAAAAGCATTTATTTCGACATCAAATCCATTTACACCCGAAACAAAATTCGCATTTACGGCTTCTATCGCTTTAGAAATAGCAACAGGAGAATTGCGCATAATTCGCTGCGCAATTCCGTTGCAAAAATTCAAAAGGTCGGCTTGCGGCACTACATGATTGACTAATCCTGCTCTAAAAGCGTCGTCAGCAGTTATCATTCCTGCGGTCATAATCATTTCCATAGCGCGACCTTTGCCAATAAGTTGTGGCAAGCGTTGCGTTCCTCCATAACCCGGAATAACGCCAAGCGAAGTTTCTGGCAAACCCATTTTGGCATTATCGGAAGCGATTCTGAAATGACAAGCCATCGCTAATTCTAGTCCGCCGCCAAGTGCAAAACCATTTATTGCGGCAATTACTGGTGTTTTCATGCTTTCGATAAAATCGAATAATATTTGTTGGCCTTTTGTTGCTAATTGTGCTCCTTCAGTCTCCGAAAAATGAGCAAATTCGGCAATGTCGGCGCCAGCCACAAAAGCTTTTTCCCCGCTTCCAGTAATAACAATTACTTGAATTTCGGGATTTTCATCAATCAATTTCAGCGTATCATGCAACTCCTGAATTGTTTCTTTATTTAAGGCATTTAATTTTTCTGGGCGATTAA
>CANBWX010000175.1 GCA_947373225.1 Flavobacteriaceae bacterium
AACAGAGGGGAATAGTCTTTTAACGCAAGAAATAAGTTGAAAAAAGCAGTTTTTTTTATGTTTTTTAGCAGAAAACGAATACGAAGTCAAGTATAGTAAGGAATTTCGGAATAGAAAATATACGTAGTTATATTTGTTTGTCATTTCGAGGAAGGAGAAATCACATGATTAATTTGTACGTAGAAACGACAATTTTATAGCAACGGGTTTCAACCCGTTGGCATTAGAAAAGATTTATGAGGAATAGGTTTCAACCCGTTGACAATAGTAGAGATTTATGAGCAATAGGTTTCAACCCGTTGAACGTAATTATTTATGCTCAATTATTTCTATTTGCATCTTTTCTATATTTAATAATTCAATTTTCTTTGCAACAGTTTTAATAAATAGTTCTTTTTTTAAACTAGAAATCACTCGTATCACTTGTTCTTCGGTAGTTCCGGCAAAATCAGCAATATCGCGTCTGGATAAATCAACATCTATAATTCCTTTTGATTGTCCAAATTTTCTATGAATATATAATAAGGTATCAATAACTCTTTCACGCACATTCATTTGCGCAATTTTTCGAATATTATTTTCACTTTTGTTTAGTTCTTCGGCATAAAACAGCATTAAATCAAAGGTGAATTCTGGAACATTTTTAAGAATGTCCAGCATATCTTCATTACTAAAGTTACATAAAATAGTATCTTCTAAAGCCGAAGCACCAATAAGACAACGATTGCTTGTTCCAAAACCTCGAAAGCCAACAATGTCGCCATTTGTGGTCAATCTTACAATTTGTTCTCTTCCATTAATTCCGGTTTTAACAGTCTTTACTTTTCCTTTATGAACGAAATAAAGTCCTTGAATAGGAGCGCCTTCGATAATGAATTGTTGAGATTTTTTACAAAGAAAACTATTCTTTTTTTCGATAAAAACCTTCATTTTTTCTAAGTGAAGATGTTTTTTAATAAAGCAGTTTTCATTCAAACAACTATCGCAAATTGGAGTCTCTTTTTTCATGACATTCGAAATTAAATACAAATTGATTTATACCAATTATTTATTTTGGTCAAAATTATAAAATATTTTTTATTTTATACGTATTTATACGTAAAAATACTTATTTTTACATTTTATAAGAATAGATAAGCTTTCGCAATTAATAAAGAAATCAATAATGCAAAAATCAGAAATCAAAACTACGTGTTCCTATTGTGGTGTAGGATGTGGAATTATTGTAAACAATGATTCTAAAAATGGAGTAACGGTAACTGGCGATAAAAATCATCCAGTCAACAAAGGAATGCTTTGTTCTAAAGGTATGAATCTACATTATGTTGTAAATGATACTTCGGATAGAATTCTATATCCAGAAATGCGATGGAGCAAATCGCATCCTATGGAGCGCGTGAGTTGGGATGAAGGTCTTGATCGTGCTGCGGCAGTTTTTACATCGATAATTAATAAATATGGTCCTGATAGCGTTGGTTTTTATATTTCCGGACAATGTCTTACCGAGGAATATTATTTGGTTAATAAATTGGTAAAGGGATTTTTGAAAACCAATAATATTGACACCAATTCTAGATTGTGCATGAGTTCGGCAGTGGTGGGTTATAAAAAAACTTTTGGAGAGGATTCTGTGCCTATTGCTTATGACGACATCGAACTGGCAGATACTTTCCTAATTACAGGTGCCAATCCTGCTTGGTGTCATCCTATTCTTTTTCGAAGATTAGAACAACACAAGGAGAAAAATCCGAAAGTAAAAATCATAGTTATTGATCCACGAAGAACCGATTCCGCTTTGGCAGCAGATTTGCATTTACAAATTATTCCTGGAACCGATATTCTGTTGTATCATGCCATTGCAAAACGACTGATTGAAAAAGGATATATCGATAATGATTTTATAAAAAACCACACCGAAAATTTCAATTTATATAAAGAACTTGTTATGTCAAGTTCATTAGAAAAAGCATCAAAACTGTGCGGAATTAGCGTGGACGAAATAAAATTAGCCGCAGATATTATAGGGAAATCCAAGGCTTTTATTTCGCTTTGGGCAATGGGTTTAAACCAAAGTGCCATTGGAGTTGACAAAAATACCGCACTTTTAAATCTTTCGTTGCTTACTGGACAAATAGGGAAACCGGGTGCTGGTCCTTTTTCATTGACGGGACAACCCAATGCCATGGGCGGACGTGAAGTAGGAGGAATGGCGAATTTATTGGCGGTTCATAAAGAATTGAACAATCCTGTGCATCGAAAAGAAGTAGCCGATTTTTGGGGAGTAGATTCCGTTTCGGAAAAACCAGGATTAACCGCTACCGAAATGTTTGAAGCATTAGAATCTGGAAAAATGAAAGCGATTTGGATTATTTGTACCAATCCGTTAGTGAGTTTGCCTGATTCTCGAAGAGTCGAAAAAGCATTGGCAAACGCCAAATTTGTTGTCGTTCAAGATATTTCGCATAATGCCGATACGGCCAAATTTGCCGATTTATTGTTGCCAGCAGCAGGATGGTTAGAGAAGGAGGGAACCATGACCAATTCAGAAAGACGAATTTCGTATTTGCCAAAAGGCATTAATGCGCCGGGAGAAGCACTTTCTGATGTGGAAATTTTGATTCGTTTTGCCAAAAAAATGAGTTTTAATGGGTTCAATTTCAATTCTACCGAAGAAGTTTATAAGGAATATTGTCTTTTGACAAAAGGAACCAACATTGATATTTCATTTTTAAATTATAATCGTCTAAAAAATGAGGGCACTTTTCAGTGGCCAGTTCCTGATTACGGACATCCCGGAACGCCTCGTTTATTTACCGATAAAAAATTCTATACGCCTTCGCAAAAAGCGATTTTTAATATACCATCAGCAATTGAAAATACATCCGAACAACCTAATGATAAGTTTCCACTTATTCTAACTACGGGTCGAATCAGGGATCAATGGCATACGATGACCAAAACAGGGAAAGTATCACGATTGATGACGCATACGCCAAGCCCAATGCTGGAAATAAATCCTATCGATGCTTTTAAAATAGCTATAAACGATGGAGATATTGTTGTGGTTATAAGTAAAAATGGAGAAGTTCGTGTAAAAGTAAAAATTTCGGACGCTATAAAAGCAGGTGTTGTTTTCTTGCC
>CANBWX010000176.1 GCA_947373225.1 Flavobacteriaceae bacterium
CCAAGCCCAATGCTGGAAATAAATCCTATCGATGCTTTTAAAATAGCTATAAACGATGGAGATATTGTTGTGGTTATAAGTAAAAATGGAGAAGTTCGTGTAAAAGTAAAAATTTCGGACGCTATAAAAGCAGGTGTTGTTTTCTTGCCTATGCACTGGGGAAAACAATTAGAAAATGATTTGAATAGAACCAATAATTTGACCAATACGCTCGTTGACCCCATATCGAAAGAGCCCGATTTCAAGTTTACCATTGTTTCGGTTGCAAAATATGTGAAACCTTTTGAAAAAATTGCAGTTGTTGGCGCTGGAGCTGCCGCTTTTAGATTTATACAAAACTACCGAGAAATTAATACGACTGATAAAATTATTGTTTTTTCGAATGAAGAAAACCCTTTTTACAATCGGGTTTTATTGCCCGAATATGTAACAGCGGAACTTTCGTGGGAACAACTTTTAAAAATAAAAGAAGATGCCTTAAAAAAACTGAATATTACCATGAAATCTGGGGTCTCGATTGATAATTTGAACACCATAAAAAATGAAATTATTGATAGTCAAGGAAATACGCATTCATTTGATTCTTTGATATTGGCAACAGGAAGTCGCCCTTTTGTTCCCGAAAATGCACAATTAAATTTACCCGGACGATTTACAATCAGAAAAAAAGAAGATGCTGACCGATTAAAAAATCATCTTGACAATACGAATTTAGCTCCAAACCAACAACATGTGGTCATTGTAGGCGGTGGTTTATTAGGTTTAGAATTGGCAGCAGCCTTAAAGCATAAAAAAGTAAAAATAACCATTATTCAAAGGGCTTCCCGATTAATGGAACGTCAATTAGACCGAATTTCGAGTAAATTATTGGCAGAGGAAGTACAGCTTCGAGATATTCAAATTTACTTTGATAATGAAGTTAGTACCGTTTTCGAAACCGATAATCCAAACGAAATTGAAATTGCCCTTAAAAGTGGAAGAATCATTACAGCCAATGCTATTGTATATACTATTGGAACTATTCCGAATATAGAATTAGCCAAAGAATCTGGGATTTCCTGCGGGCGTGGCGTAAAAGTAAACCAATATATGCAGTCTTCAAAACCGAATATTTATGCCATTGGCGAAATAGCAGAATTCAATAATCAATTGTTCGGAATTACTTCTGCTGCAGAGGAACAAGCCGATGTTTTGGCGAATTTTATTGCGGGCGACATCAGTAGTTTTTATAAAGGTTCGGTTTTGATGAATATCTTGAAATTAGAGGATATTAATTTATGCAGCATTGGAGAAATCGAAATCCCAGAAAATGATGATTCGTATGAAGAAATAGTTTTTGCCGATTTAGGGCAACGCTATTACAAGAAATGTATTGTCAAGAATGATTTACTTGTTGGAGCAATTTTGATGGGCGATAAAAATGAATTTGCTGAATTTAAAACATTGATTGAAAGCAAAATAGAGCTCTCTGATAAAAGGAACACTTTATTGCGAGGAAGTTCAACTGCTAAACCTGTTTTAGGAAAATTGGTTTGTTCTTGCAGCCAAGTAGGAGTAGGAAATATCGAAGAAACAATTAAATCTGGTGTTACCAATTTTACCGAATTATGCAAAACCACAGGTGCTGGATTGGGTTGCGGAAGTTGCAAATCGGAAGTAAAGGAAATTTTAGCTAAATGTAAATAAGATTCAGTTGGCAGATTTCAGGTTGCAGTTCGCAGCAAAACCTGAAATCTGTAATCTGAAATCTGTAATCTAAAAAAATATGGAATTAACACGATTAATAGTAAAAGGAGGCGTAATTTCACCAGGTGAATTGCGAGAAATTGTAAATATGGGTTTAGACCAAGGGCTTGATACAATCTCTTTTGGTTCGCGACAAGACATCATTTTTCCTAAAGGTTTTACGGCTATTGAAAAAGAAAAATCAGGAAAAAATCATTTTGTTTATCCTAACGAAGAAAGCGGCAACAACATTGTTACCTCTTATGTTTCGACAGATATTTTCAGAAATACACCTTGGCTTACCGGAAATAAATTTTTATATATTTTGGAGCAATTCAAGGAACAACCTCAATTAAAAGTAAATATTACCGATCCAAAACAACAATTAGTTCCTTTGTTTACTGGGCATATCAATTTTATTGCTTCGGAACATGAAGATTATTGGTTTATGTATATACGTTTGCCAAAATGGAGTACGATGGAAATATATCCTGTACTTATTTACAGTTGGAATATTGCTGAGGTTTACTACGCCATCGAAAAAATATTGGAAGAAGAACCGCATTCGGCAGATATGATTTTTCAATTGGTTAGCGATGCATTGGATACTAATAATCGAACAATAGATAAACCTTTAAGCATTCCGTTTTATCCGTTTCCGTATTATGAAGGGATGAATAAATTGGGAATTGACCAATATTGGCTCGGTTTATATTGGAGAAATAACTTGTATGATTTAGATTTTCTGTCAGCAATGTGCGACTTATGTTTTGATTGCAAAATAGGTAAAATATGTATCACACCTTGGAAATCCTTCATTGTAAAAGGAATCCCAAAAGAGCGTAAATTAGATTGGGAAAAGTTCTTGGGCAAAAAAGGAATCAATGTAAGGCATTCATTATTAGAGCTTAATTGGCATTTGCCAGTTGCCGCCGAATGGGCTTTGAGTTTAAAAACATTTTTGGTTCGCACCTTAGACCAATACGATATTAGCACCTACGGACTCACTTTTGGATTATCCGAATACAATCGGGATGGACATTATTTTACCTCGATTGTTATCGAAAAAAATAAGATGCCAAAAGAATTAGAATCCATGAAAATCAGGGACACTTATAATGTTTTGTATGCCAAAAATTTCGACCCCAATACTAAAGAATACATCGTTCTTACACAAGATATTGACAAGCAAGAATTGCCTTTGATCCTGATTGAATTAAGTAAAAAATATTTTGAAGAACTAGGAAATTCTCTCCCAGAAATAAGTGCAACATCGGTAAAAAAAGAAACTAAGGAACAAGATGTACACCAATGTACCGAATGTTTAACACTTTATAATTCCGAATACGGAGATGTAACACAAGGAATAGAAAAAGGAGTTTTATTCGTAAATTTGCCCGAGGA
>CANBWX010000177.1 GCA_947373225.1 Flavobacteriaceae bacterium
GTAATTACTTTTTTCAATTACACCTTTTGCCAATGAAATTGCGGTTCCGCTTGGAGCATCTAGTTTTCGAGTATGATGAATTTCTTCCATATCGACATGATACGAATCAAATTTCGACATCATTTTTGCCAAATATTCATTGAGTTCAAAGAAAATATTTACACCTAAACTAAAGTTTGAACTCGATAGGAAAGCTCCCTTTTTTTCGGTACAAAGTGTTACCATTTCTTCATAACGATCGAGCCAGCCTGTTGTTCCGGAAACTACAGGAACGTTAGTATGAAAACAACTCGAAATATTATCAACGGCAACGGCTGGAATACTGAAATCAATGGCAACATCGGCATTCGAAAGCCCATCGTAAGTATTGAATTCGTCTTTTCTTAAAACAATTTCGTGTCCTCTTTCAATGGCAATTCTTTCGATGGTTTGTCCCATTCTTCCGTATCCTAAAAGCGCAATTTTCATTTTTTTTCTTTTTTCTTTAATACTATATTTTCCAAATTTCCCCCTTCGGGGGTTAGGGGGCTTAAAATCTATAATTAACCGTTAGACCCACATTTGTTTTAAATGTTACATCATTTGGGTAAAAATTTGGTTGAACCGATAAACCGTCATTTACGTTAAATTGTATTAAAGCTGCATCAACATTGGCGTCAACAATATTTAGAGCATAAAAAGCAAAAATAAATAAGGCTGATAAATCTCGGTTTCTTTGATAAAATTTTTGACCAGCAATCAATCTGCTTTTGTCTAAATAAGAAAACTGATCATCCGTATAACCTTCTAATCTTCGTTTGTAAGCATCTCTATATTGATTGTATTTTTTGTTACTGTCCATATAAAAATAAAGACTGGTTCCAATAGCACCGTAAACAAAAGGAATTTTCCAATATTTTTTGTTGTAAGCTTGTCCCAATCCAGGTAAAATTGCCGAATAAAAAGCCGCTTTTGCAGGTGTTAGTGGGTCAATATCAATCGATTTTTTAATCGTGTCTTTTGCAATCAAAGGAGCATCTATTTTTCCTTGCGAAAAAACAGAAGTGTTTCCCAATATAAAAAGAAGTATCGCTATGAAAGTGATTTTATTCACTAGTCTTTTATTAGTTTTATAATCCTGTTGAAATCTTCTTCGGAATGAAAAGGAATGGTAATTTTTCCTTTTCCATTTCCAGCTATTTTTACATCTACTTTTGTTCCAAAATAACTATTGAAACTGTTTTTATCCGAATCTGGAATTTCAAATGAACTCGATTTTGATTTAGCGGCGGCAGGTTTTGGTTTTAAACTTTCCTGATAATTTTTGACCAAAGTCTCGGTTTCACGAACCGAAAGATTCTGACTTACAATTTTCTGATAAATATCCGTTTGAATATCTTGATCTTCGATGTTGATAATTGCGCGACCGTGACCCATACTAATAAAACCATCACGAATTCCGGTTTGAATAATCGGATCCAATTTTAAAAGTCTCAAATAATTGGCAATTGTCGAACGTTTTTTACCCACGCGTTCGCTCATTTGCTCTTGTGTCAATTGAATTTCATCAATTAATCTTTGGTACGAAAGAGCAATTTCTATTGGATCTAAATCATGGCGCTGAATATTTTCAACCAAAGCCATAATCAACGATTCATTATCGTTTGCAATTCGGATATAAGCAGGAACGGTGGTCAATCCGACCAATGTTGAAGCGCGAAGACGTCGTTCTCCCGAAATTAATTGGTATTTATTAAAGTCTAATTTTCGAACAGTAATCGGCTGAATAACACCTAATTCCTTGATTGAAGAAGCTAATTCTCTCAACGAATCTTCATTGAAATTACTTCTAGGTTGAAAAGGATTTATTTCAATGGCATCAATTTCAAGCTCGATAATATTACCAACAACTTTATCGGCATTTTTGTCTGTTGCTGAATTGATATCGTTTTCTGGATCTTTCAATAATGCCGATAATCCTCTTCCTAATGCTTGTTTTTTTATTGCTTTTGCCATAAAACTATTTGCTGTTTTTCTTTATAACTTCTTGAGCTAAATGTAAATAATTTGTAGCTCCTTTGCTTGTAGCGTCATAGTTTATAATGCTTTCGCCAAAACTTGGTGCTTCGCTCAATTTTACATTTCTTTGAATAATAGTTTCAAAAACCATATCGTTAAAATGCTTTTGAACCTCTTCGACCACTTGATTCGATAAACGTAATCTTGAGTCAAACATGGTCAATAATAATCCTTCGATGTCTAAATCTGGATTGTGAATTTTTTGAATACTTTTTATCGTATTCAATAGTTTACCCAAACCTTCAAGCGCAAAATATTCGCATTGAATAGGAATAATAACCGAATCTGCCGCTGTTAAAGCATTCAAAGTAAGCAATCCTAGCGATGGCGCACAATCTATGATGATGTAATCGTAATCATCCTTGATGCTTTCCAAAGCTTGTTTCAGCATATATTCTCTATTTTCTCTGTCGACCAATTCGATTTCGATGGCAACAAGATCGATATGCGACGGAATTACATCCACATTTGGAGCAGAACATTTTATCACAGCCTCTTTTGGCGTGTTACTATGTTCAATAATTTGATAGGTTCCTATTTCTACCGTTTCAATGTCAATCCCTAATCCTGATGTGGCATTTGCCTGAGGATCAGCATCAATAAGTAAAACTTTTTTTTCTAGAACACCTAGTGAAGCCGCAAGATTTATAGAAGTTGTTGTCTTTCCAACCCCTCCTTTTTGATTAGCAATCGCAATGATTTTGCCCATTTATTTTTCTGAATTTTGAACGGTAAAAATACAATTTATTATCGTTTCTGAAAATCTATTTTGTTAACATTTGTTAAGGTTTGGTTAGCAGATGCTTTACAGAATATTATTTTTTAAATTTCAACTGTTTTTAAGGAGCTACCTGCCTGCCGTCAGGCAGGTTTCCTGCTGTGCGTTTCAATCATTTTCAACCCTGTCCGGATCCAAAACCCTGACAGGGTTTAGAAAAAGGATTTCCACTTCTATCGGGGCTAAAAAAACGGAGAACCC
>CANBWX010000178.1 GCA_947373225.1 Flavobacteriaceae bacterium
ATTTCTGGCGAAGCAATACCAGCTTTCTCATGAAGTGCAGACTTTTTTATTTTTTTATTTTCCAAAACCTTAAATCATTTTAGTAAAATTAGTGCTTAAATATGAATTAATATATTTTTTGAAGAAGAATTAGTAGAATACGTCTTTTGATAAAAGTAATTTATAATAATTATGGATTTTTGTCAAAAAAGATGCTTTTTGCATTTATATATTGTGAAATCAATATATAAGTCAATATCTTTGAACACATATGTCGAACTTTATTTTAACCTTCGTTTTTTTACTTCTTGGAATTGTTTTCCAAAATATAAAACAGTTTCCTAAAAATACGCACAAGCTTTTAAATTGGATTGTAATCTATATTTGCCTTCCTGCATTAGCATTATATTATATTCCAAAAATAAAATGGAGTAACGATTTACTGTTTCCTATTAGCATTGCTTGGATAGGTTTTATCGTTTCTTATTTGCTTTTTAGTTTTTTAGGAAGCAAGTTTGGCTGGTCAAAAAAACTCACGGGATGCTTGATTATATGTGCTGGATTTGGCAATACTTCTTTTTTAGGATTTCCCATAATTGAAGCTTTGTATGGGCAAGAAGGAATGAAAACGGCAATTTTAGTCGATCAACCGGGTTCATTTGTTGTTCTTTCTACTTTAGGAATTTTGGTGGCGACCTTGTTTTCTACAGGAAATGCTAACGGTTTTCATATCGCAAAAAAGATACTTTTTTTTCCGCCTTTCATTACTTTTATTTTGGCTTGTATAATGAATGTTTTGAGTTATGATTTCCAAGATTATATCGAGTTTATTTTACGAAAATCAGGAAGTGTGATGACTCCTTTGGCTATGATTTCGGTGGGTTTGCAATTGCGGTTTGATAGAAAAAGTCAGCATTGGCCATTCCTAGGATTGGGACTTTTGTATAAATTGGTTTTAACTCCAGCGATGTTCTATTTATTATATGTAGTACTTTTGCATCAGCATACAAAAATCATTCAAGTTGCGATTATGGAGTCAGCGATGGCGCCTATGATTACGGCATGTATATTAGCTTCTTCGCATGGTTTAAAACCAAGATTAAGCAGTATGATGGTTGGTTTTGGGATTCCATTATCCTTCATCACGTTGATTTTTTGGTATTTTGTTATAAAGCTTATCTAAAAGTTATTTTTTTTGGTAAACCAATTTTTCATTTGATTATTTATAAAATATGAGTTCTTCAAGTACTTCCGTTTCTCCATCAGATACTACGACAACAGTTCAAAAAACAGTTTATCCCATTTTGTTTTCAATTGCATTTGCTCATTTATTGAACGATTTATTGCAGTCAGTTATTCCGGCTTCTTATCCTATTCTGAAAGAAAATTTTCATTTGACATTTACACAAATTGGATTGATTACTTTGTCGTATCAAATGGCAGCCTCTATTTTGCAGCCACTTGTGGGATTGTACACGGATAAGAAACCGAAGCCTTTTTCTCAAATATTCGGAATGCTTTTCACCTTTTCAGGAATTGTGTCGTTGTCTTATGCGTCTAGTTTTTTGATGATTATTGTTTCGGTTGTTTTGGTCGGAATTGGTTCTTCTATTTTTCATCCTGAAGCATCTCGGATTTCGTTTTTAGCATCGGGTGGAAAACGGGGTTTGGCACAATCTATTTTTCAATTAGGGGGTAATGCAGGAACTGCAATGGGACCTTTATTAGTGGCTTTGATCGTAGTTCCTAATTCACAATTTTATATTATTTGGTTTGTTGTATTCGCAATTATTGGCTTGATGGTTTTGAGTAGAATTGCACTGTGGTACCAAAATCATTTAAGTCTGAGAAATACTAAAAAAGCAGTTATCGATTTGCCCAATCTATCTCGAAATAAAATAATTGTTTCGGTGGGGCTATTGATGGTTTTGATATTTTCGAAATTCTTTTATATGTCCAGTATGACGAGTTATTTTACGTTTTACTTAATCGAAAAATTTCATTTATCGGTTCAAGATGCTCAATTTTATTTGGTTTTATTTCTTGGCGCTTGTGCAGTAGGAACTTTAATTGGCGGACCTCTCGGCGATCAGTTTGGACGTAAATATGTAATTTGGTTTTCGGTACTCGGAGCGGCACCATTTACCTTATTGTTGCCTTTTGTAGATTTGTTTTGGACAGGGGTTTTATCAGTGATAATTGGGATTATTATTTCATCGGCATTTCCTGCGATCATAGTTTATGCGCAAGAATTATTGCCAAAGAAACTCGGAATGGTTTCTGGACTTTTTTACGGATTTGCTTTCGGAATGGCTGGTTTAGGCTCTGCTTTATTGGGCAATTTAGCCGATCATACGAGTATTACTTATGTCTATCATATTTGCGCCTACTTGCCTTTGATAGGGATTATTGCCTTCTTTTTGCCTAATTTAAAAAAGAAAAAAGCGATTAGTTAAAACAGATAATTTTATTCTTTTCTTGAATTATTTTGGGATTTATTGTTTGTGCTGCGCACGCAAAGAAACGCTAACTGTTTTCGGATGTTTTTTATTCAGGTTTTATTTTTACGATTTTATTGTCTCGCAAAATAACAAGTTCACTGTTTTTAGACTTTTTAAATTCTAAAAGTTTTTCATGCACTTTTTCAAGTCCTTTTAGAATTTTATTTTTTTCTTCAATTTGAATTTCTATTGTTGTCATAGTATTTTTTTAATAGGTTAAACTTCTCTTGGTTTACAATATTTAATAAACCATCAATTTGTTTGTCAGCTAAGAGTTCATGTTTTCCCTCGGAATTATCAAAAATCAAAGTACCGTCGACAATTGGAAGATAAATATCGAATAAATTTTCAATTCCTCTAATGTATCTTCTTTCAATAATTTCAGGTTGAATGTTGTGTCCACCTTCCGAAACTCTTGTTTTTACTCGTTCCTTAGCCAATTCAATGTTTTGAAGCCAAAAGAAAAGCAAGGTTACTCGATATCCTTTTTCTTTTGCTTCGATAATTTTGTTTTTATAACTTC